>CAINNX010000135.1 GCA_903851305.1 uncultured Hyphomicrobiales bacterium
CGCAGCGCCATATGCAGCGCGGCGCGGCCCTCGGTGGAATTGACTTTGGCACCTGAGAACAGATCGGCCCTTGCCTCTTCGAGGCCGCAGGCGCGGGCCAGATGGAGCAAATGTGCCAAAGTGGCATCAGTGATTATATGCTTGGAATAATCAAACAAAAGATCATCCAGTTGGACCTGAAAGCGGCCAAAACGGGCGGGATCCTCGGCAAACAGATCAACCATTCGCCGATGCGCGATTTCGATGCGATGGGCCTCGAGGGCTGAAAATGCGGCGGCGATTGCTGGCGAGGTCATCACGACTCCTTTAAGTCTATTGGCCAATCTAACGCCATTTCAGCAAAAAATCATTTCTGATGACGTAATTGTCCAAGTGAACGCGAATTTGCCAGATCAAGGGTTTATCCGCAGGCCAAGAGGGTTTATCAGCGGGTCAGGAAAAGTTTATCACGCAAAATTTATCACTCAGGGTCCATGGCTCCGCCTCTTCTCAAGCTTCAATCGATAACCCTCACTCTGGGGGGCAAGCCCTTGCTGGAGGGTGCCGAATTATCGGTTTCGCAGGGTGAGCGCTTGGCTTTGGTCGGGCGTAATGGCTCGGGCAAATCCACACTTTTGCGCATTGCCGCCGGGGAAATTCAGCCCGATGGCGGCAAACGCTTTTTCCAGCCCGATGCCAGCGTGCGCTATCTGGCGCAAGAACCCGATCTGTCTGCCTATCAAACCGTGCTGGCTTATGTGGAAGCTGGGCTTGGGCCCAATGATGATGAATATCGTGCCCGTTACCTGCTCGAACAATTGGGCCTGACTGGCGATGAGGATCCTTCGACTTTGTCGGGGGGCGAGAGCCGCCGCGCGGCTTTGGCGCGTGTGCTGGCCCCCGAGCCCGATATTCTGTTGCTCGATGAGCCCACCAATCATCTCGATCTGCCAGCAATCGAATGGCTGGAATCGGAATTGTCCAGCCTGCGCTCAGCTTTGGTGATCATCAGCCATGATCGCCGCTTTTTGCAGAATTTGTCGCGCACCACTGTCTGGCTTGATCGGGGTCGCACGCGGCGGTTGGATCGCGGCTTTGGCGAATTTGAAGCCTGGCGCGATCAAATGATCGAAGAGGAAGAGCGCGACCGCCATAAACTCGCCCGCCAGATTGTGAATGAAGAACATTGGGTGCGCCATGGTGTGAGCGGACGGCGCAAACGCAATATGGGCCGCATGGCGCGTCTGGATGATCTGCGCAAGGATTTGCGCGAAGCGCGCAAACTACTCGGCGATGTGAAAATGTCTGTCACAGAGGGGCGGGTCTCGGGGCGCCTTGTGGTCGAGGCTGAGGGCGTCAGCAAATTTTATGGCGAGCGTGCCATTGTGCGGGATTTCTCCATTCGGATTTTGCGTGGCGATCGCATTGGCATTGTCGGGCCCAATGGCGCTGGCAAGACAACATTGATCTCGCTGCTCACAGCTGTGCTGGCACCAGATTCAGGCACGGTGAAATTAGGGGCCAATTTGCAATTGGCGAGCCTTGATCAAAAGCGCATGAGTCTGGCCGCCGATATGACGCTGAAAGATGCCTTGACGGGCGGGGGCAGCGATTTCGTGGATGTGAATGGCGAGCGCAAACATGTCATCGGCTATATGAAGGACTTTCTCTTCGCGCCCGAACAAGCCCGCACACCGATCTCGCGCCTGTCAGGTGGTGAACGTGGCCGTTTGATGCTGGCGCGTGCGATGTCATTGCCGTCGAATTTTCTGGTGCTCGATGAGCCCACCAATGATCTTGATCTCGAAACACTTGACCTGCTGCAAGAGATGATCACCGATTATAAAGGCACAGTGATTGTCGTCAGCCATGATCGTGATTTTCTGGATCGCGTCGCAACCTCTGTGATTGTTGCAGAAGGTGATGGCAAATGGATTGAATATGCCGGTGGCTATTCCGACATGGTGACGCAGCGCGGACACGGTGTCAGTGCATCTGCTGCGCCAGCGCCAAAAGCAAAAAATGCCAACCAGCAAAATCGTGGCTCGGGCGGTGGTGCGAAAAAAGAGAAGCTGTCCTTCAAGCACAAACATGCGCTGGAAACACTGCCCGGTCGTATTGCCGAGATGCAGGCCAAGCGCGACCTGTTGCTGGCCAAATTGGCTGAACCCGCTCTTTATGCCAATGACCGCGTCACCTTCGACAAAACCTCGGCCCTTCTGGCCGAGGCAGAAAAAAAGATCGCGACCTGGGAACAGGAATGGCTCGATCTCGAAATGCTGCGCGAGGAGCTTGAAGGCTGAGGGCTCTGCCGTCATGATCTCCCCAACAGGGTGCCAGCATGAGCGCCCCGAGGGAGGAATTGATGTCGAAATTGTTCAGCGCGCCGTTGGCCGCATCTCTTGTCTGCGCCTCACTTCTGGGGCTCGCATCAGCGGCAGCCCAGACACCTAATGATGTCGCCAACTGGCCAAACCGCCCCATCACCCTGATTGCACCCCAGCCTGCGGGCGGCGGCTTCGACACGGTGGCCCGTGTAGTCGCTGATCGTATGCGGCCCATCATTGGCCAGACCATTGTGGTTGAAAACCGCACGGGTGCTGGCACACGCGTGGGCACGCAAGCGGCCGCCAGGGCGCCCGCTGATGGCTACACGCTGATGATAGGCGCTCTGTCCAATATGGCGCTCAACCCCGGCCTCTATGACAATCTGTCCTATGATCCGATCAAGGATTTCAAACTCGTCGGTATGGCGGTGACCTGGTCTTACACATTGGTGGCGCGCAAAGGGCTGCCGATGAACAGCCTGAAAGAAGTCATTGCCTATGCCAAGGAAAATCCTGGCAAGCTGACCTATGCGTCTGCAGGCATGGGCTCAGGCCAACATATTGCTGCTGCTGTGACGGAAAAATTATCCGGCGTGAAGCTGACCCATGTGCCTTACCGTGGTTCGCAAGATGCCTATCAAGATATTTTGGGGGAACGCGTCGATCTGTTTTTCGATATTTCATCAGCTGCGAAATCACAGGTCGATGCGGGCACTGTGAAAGCACTCGCTGTCTCGTCAAAAGAGCGCCAGCCCATTCATCCGGATGTGCCGAGTGTTTTTGAAACCGGTGTCGCACCACTCGATATGGAGAGCTGGTTTGGCCTGTTTGCTCCGGCCGGCACGCCTGAACCTATTCTTGTGAAATTGCGTGCTACCATGGCGAAAATCATGACTATGCCCGATGTGCAAGAGCTGTTTGCCAAAAGCGGCGGGCAAGTTTCAAAAACAAGTGCTGCTGAAGCTGAAGCCAAAGTGCGCAACGACATTGAACGCTGGACCAATCTGATCCGCGATGCGGGTGTAAAGGGCGATTGATCTCTATTTCTCCAACAGATCCTTGAAAGACCGACATGAAATTTTTCAACAAAACCCTGTTGCAGGCTGCGATCTTGGCATCTGCTCTCGCTCCATCCGCCAGCGCGCATGCTGATGAGATTGCTGAGTTCTACCGCGGCAAGACGATGCAAATGATCATCGCCACCTCACCAGGCGGCGATTATGACACGCGCGGACGCTTGCTTGCCCGCCATATGACACGCCTCATCCCCGGTGAGCCCAGCATCATTCCGCAAAATATGCCGGGCGGTGTTGGCATTGCGGCCGCCAATCACATGGCCAATGCCGCGCCGCGTGACGGGACAATGTTGCACATGCTGATGCAGAACATGCCAGCCCATCAAGCGATTGGCGGGCAAGGCGTGAAATTTGATACGCGCAAGTTGATCTTCATCGGCAATACGACAGACGCACCCAATGTCATCAATTCCTGGTACACAACCGGCATCACCTCCATCGAACAGGTCAAGACGCAGGAGCTGGTTGTAGGCGCAGCTGGCACAGCAACACCTGCCGCCTATTATCCCGCCGCGCTGAACGCGATGGCTGGCACAAAGTTCAAAATCGTTGCCGGCTATCCCGGCGGCAATGACGTCAATCTGGCGATGGAAAAAGGTGAAGTCGGCGGGCGCGGCTCGAACAGCTGGGCCTCTTACAAAAGCCTGAACCCGAAGTGGATTGCAGACGGCAAGATTCATATTCTCGTGCAGATCGGTCTGCAGCGGGCCAAAGACCTTCCCAATGTGCCCTTGCTATTCGAGCTGGCCAGCAATGAGGCTGACCGCGAAGTGCTGCGCTTCATTTCGGCAGACACCGCCATTGCACGTTCGGCGGTCACCACACCCGATGTGCCGACGGCGCGTGTCCTGGCTCTGCGCAAGGCCTTCATGGATACAATGAAGGATGCCTTGTTTTTGAGCGAAGCCAGCAAGATGGGGATCGATATTTCGCCTCGCTCGGGCGAGGATTCTCAGGCTGTGGCCGATAAAATCGTCGCGGCCCCGGCAGAGGTGGTGGCCCGCGCGAAAGTGCTCCTAGAGGGGACCGGCAAATAGGGAGCCAGAGGGACAGACAAAGACGGGAGCGGCAGGGTTAACCGAAAGGGTTGATTCTCCTTGCCCTGATCGGGCCTCCCCTTTAGCAAAAAGGGCATGTCAAAACAGGCTGACCCCGACGACCGTTATGGAACACTGCCGCTTCTGAAGAGGCTGGTCAGTGAACATGGACGGCCTCATATACGCGCTTATATCCTCGCCGCCCTACTAATGAGCATTGGCGCGGGCGCAACCGCCATGTCAGCCTGGACCCTGAAACCCGTGCTCAACCACATGGTCGAGGGCGAGGGCTTCCAGACCCTGCAATATCTGGCGGGCGGTGTGACCGCGCTTTTCTTCCTGCGCGGTCTGGCTACCTGGGGCTATCAGGTGGTGCTCGCACGCACTGGCAATCGCATTGTCGCCAGCGTTCAGCGCAAGGTCTATGAGCACCTGCTGCAACAGGACATGCGCTTCTTCCAAAGCCGCACGTCAACCGAATTGATGACACATCTGGCGGGCGCTGCGGGTGGCGTGCGCGATGCTTTGCAAGTCATCATCACCAGTGCAGGCCGCGATCTTCTCACGCTCGTCGGTTTGATCGTTGTCATGATTGTGCAAGATCCGATCATGGCACTGATTGCTTTGTCGATCATGCCGGTGGGTGGCTTTGCGCTGAGCCGCCTGATCCGCCGTGTGCGTCAATCAGCACGCCGCTCATATGCGGGCTCAGCACAAATTCTGGAAACCATTCAGGAGACCGTGCAGGGCATTCGCATCGTCAAAAGTTTCAATCTCGAAAACGCCATGCGCAAGCGCATGTCGGACGCGGTGCGCGAGGTTGAACGCTCGGTCAATCGCATGGCCAACGGCCAAGCCATTTCAAGCCCCATCTCTGATGCAGTGGCTGGCATTGCCATTGGTGCCGTGATTTTTTACGGCTCTTGGCGCGTGTCGGTTGCGGGTGCTGATCCCGGCTCGTTTTTTTCTTTTGTGGGTGCGCTGCTCATGGCCTATGAGCCAGGCAAAAAAATTGCGCGCCTCAATCTCGATATTCAAAGTGGTCTAACGGGCGCACGCATTATCTATGAAGTGCTTGACACGCCTGCCCAAGAAGTCCCGCAAGACGGACTGCCTTCACTTGATGTCACATCAGGGCGCATCACGTTTGAGAATGTGCGCTTTAGCTATCGTGCCGACGAGCGCGTGCTGGATGGCATCAATCTCATTGCAGAACCAAATGCGACCACAGCGCTTGTTGGTCCATCAGGTGGCGGCAAATCAACCATCATTGCGATGATCCAGCGCTTCTTCAGACCGGAAGATGGACGCATCACCATTGATGGCCAAAACATTATGGATGTTGATCTGGTCTCGCTGCGCGACAAGATCGGCTTTGTGTCTCAGGACGTGTTTCTGTTTCGCGGCACCATCCGCGACAATATTGCCATGGGCAAAATCGGCGCAAGCGATGACGAGATTATCCATGCAGCATGCATGGCCAATGCGCATGATTTCATCATGGGGTTTGCAAACGGCTATGAGACGAACGTCGGCGAGCAGGGCACGCAATTATCTGGTGGTCAACGACAGCGCATCGCTATTGCCCGCGCATTTTTGAAAAATGCGCCAATCATTCTGCTGGATGAACCGACAGCTGCGCTCGATTCCGAATCGGAACGTGAAGTGCAAAAAGCCCTTGATTCCTTGCGGAACGGGCGCACCACCATTGTCGTGGCGCATCGCCTTCAGACGATCGTCAATTCAGATCGCATTTGCGTCATTGAAAATGGTCGGGCCGTTGAAAGCGGCACGCATGACGAGCTGATTGCTGCCAAAGGCACATACAATGCCTTTTTTGCTACGCAATTTGGTGAGGGCACAACGCCGGTTAATTTTGGGGCCTCAGCGCGCTCGCACTGAGGCTCTTGGCGGCTGGTCGTTGCGTGCGATATTGGCCTTTGGCCACCAGTGTGAACAAAATGCCTGCCACCGCCAGAATTGTCAGCCACCAAATCTGCAGTGTGACCAGACCCGTAAGCGCCAGTATGAAGCCGCATACAAGCGCGCCTTGAACAAAGCCTGTCAGTGGTTTGGGCAAATAGGCCGTGGCTACCCAAAAGGCTGTCCAAACCACGAGCGCTGCAGATGCCGCGCCCAACAGACCAAGCTCATACCAGATTTCAAAGATGATATTGCGGGGCATGGCACTGGGCAGATAGCCCATCTGCAAACCACGCGTGAATGTATCAAAGCCGTGACCTGCAATCAGGCGCAATCCCTCAGCAGTGAAAAAAGTTTCCGCTGTCTGCATGGAAATCGCAAAACCATGTGGGGCTGAACGCATGAGGGGCGCCAGTGCAAATGGAATGGCGGGCGCACACAGAATGAGAATGGCGATGGTTGTGCCAAACATCCGTCCGACACGCAGTTGCGCCGAATTACACAAGGAGAAAACCAGCGCGCCTGCAGCCAATGCCCCGAGCACGCTTGGCAACCAGACTGCAATCACCGCGACCGCAACGGCGACCGCCAACAGGCCTGCGGACATCCAACGATCACGCACGGCCAAAGCTGCCAGAGCAGGCCAGACCATCATGCTAAGCGTAAGTGCCGCACGATCCAGTGTCGAGCCTTCAAGATCCTGCACACCATCGGCAGAGACGAGGGAGCCAAGGATCGTGGTGGCAATCGCTCCAATCGCTAGCCCCAGCGGCAAGAGATAGAGATTGGACGTCTTGCTGTGCGGCGGCAGAGCAATGCTCACGACCATGGCAAACAACAACGTCCCGGCTGTTTTCACATATCGCTCACCAGCGATAGCGATAAAGGGTGTCCAGACCAGACTGAGCAATGCCCAGCCCAACAAAAAGAGCGTGACCAAACCCAAGGGTCTGAACAACGCCGCCTGCAAGCGCGCCAGATGCGCCCCTTTGGGGTCCAACATGACGCCGATCAAAATCAGTGCCGCGCCAACCGGCATCAGCGTGAAGATCGCGCGCCGCGATATGATCGAGCCCGTGGGCACACCCACGGCCAGGACGGCCAGGCCGAGGCGCACCAACAAAGCCGCGGCTTGACGGGCGGGATCGTTAAACGAGCGGGATGGGATTGGATCAGCCATGAAACTCAATGCGCAAGAATAAACAAGATCGGGTCATACCTGTCTAAAGGCGAGCGGTTAGCATCCCCTTACCCTATGGGGCCTGACTGGCAGGAAAAAGCTCAATCTCCGGCTGGTTTCCGACGAAGCGCCTTCACTTGACCACGCACCACCTTGGCCTCGCGGCGGCGGATTTTTGAACCCAAGGTGGGTTTGGTCGGGCGGCGAATGATCACGGGCTTGGCCGCCTCCTCGATCAGGGCAACAAGCCGCTCCAAAGCATCGGCCCGGTTGCGCTCCTGCGTACGAAAGCGCTGCGCAATAATGACAATGACCCCCTCACGCGTGGCACGGCGACCAGCAAGCTTGATCAGGCGCTCACGGACAGGGTCTGAGAGATTGGGTGAGGCGGCCGCATCAAAGCGCAATTGCACTGCGCTTGAAATTTTATTGACGTTCTGCCCGCCCGGACCAGAGGCCCGGACGAAATGTTCTTCAATCTCGCTCTCGTCGAGATGAATGCGGTTGGTGACGCGGATCATGGGCAGAGGCTAAGCGTTTTGCCCGATTCTGTCACTTCACTCGCGCCGACCCGCGGTATGACCACGATTGCCTTCACCCGGCGCCCCGACATCAATCAAGGCTTCGATCACATAGGGGCGACCTTCGCGCACAGCTTTCTCGCCACGTAAAAGTGCCGCAGCCAGATCAGCTGCCGTTTCAAACGGGCCTTCACCTGCCACGCCTTGCGCGCGCGCCAGACCCACCAGATCAACCGGCGGATCATTCATCTCCTGACCAACGAATTTATTCTCGACAGGGCGGCCACGCTTTTTGGCCATCAATTCCTGATGCGCCACGTCATTATAATAGACGCGGTTGTTGGCGATCACGAGGAGCAGGGGAATCCCCATATGCGCAGCTGTCCAAAGCGCGCTACCGCCCATGCAGAAATCTCCATCGCCGACAACACCCACACACAAACGCCCAGAACCTTTCAACGCAAGGGCAGTGCCAATGGCATTGGCTGGACCAGACCCCACACCACCGCCCCCATCAAAGCCGACATAATCCAGCGGGCCTTTAAAACTCACCGTGTCAGAGGGCCAGCCAAGCGAGAAGCCGGCCATGGTAACTTCACGTGACTCTGTAAATTCACGCATCACCAGTGCCAGATCTTTCAAGCCCATCATGCTCTCAGCGCGCGGCTTGGGCAAAGCTAGGGTTTGACGAAGTGGCCATTTGGCTGGGGCTTTTTCATCTGTGCCGCGCAGACGACGCACAGCTTCTGTCAACGGGCGGATGAGCTCATTGGGCGAGGCCAGAATTTTGAGATCACACGCAGGCAGGCCGAAGTAATCCATATTCCAGCCATTGTGCAGATATTCATCAAGCGAACATTGGATGACTTTCGCATCCACCTGAACGCCTTTGCCGAGTGTCTGTGCAAAATGACCTTTGAGATCCATCCAGTCGAGAGACAAGACAACATCAGCTTCTTTGGTCGCGGCAGTCGTCGTAGGAGAGGGACGGAAGCGCGGCTCGAATGCATGCAGCGGATGATCTGTCGGGAAAGAGGCCGCTGTTTTCATATCTGTCAGCACAAGCGCGCCCAGTGCTTCGGCCAATTCAACACGTGCATCCCAATCTGCTTGGGAGCGCGAGACGCGGCCCATCAGGATCATCGGCTTTTTGGCATTGACGAGCAGGCGAGCGGCTTCTTCCACGGCTTCTGCAGAAGGTGCGGCAGGACGCCCCGGCTTATGACGCGCAGGGTCGGGGAAGGTCACGGGACCATCGAGCTTTGATTCCTGCAATGCCACATCAAGGCACACATAGGTCGGGCCGCGTGGCTCGGTGGCGGCAATCTGATGCGCGCGCATCATGGCTTCGAGTGTTGCACCAACCGAGCGGGGCTCATCATCCCACTTGGTGTAATGGCGGATCAAAGCGCCCTGATCTTTTGAGGTATGAATCCAGTCAATCCAAGGTCGGCGCTCTTCTGCATCACCCGGGCCTGTTGCGCCCAACATGAAGACTGGTGCACGACTGCACCAAGCGTTGAAGATCGCCATCGTGGCATGCATCAAACCCACATTGGAATGAAGCGCCACGCCCATCGGCTTTTCAGTCACTTTGGCATAGCCCTGGGCAATCGCCACAGCATGCTCTTCATGCAGACAGACCAGCATTTGCGGATCACGATTGCCGAGATAATTGACCATGGAATCATGCAGACCGCGATAGCTCGCGCCTGGCGTGAGCGCGATGTAGCGCAGATCAAGGCGGCGCAGCATTTCGGCCATGGCGTCCGACGCCCAGCCCATTTCGGCATTGCTGGCTTTTTGCAGCTGATCCTTTTCAGGGAAGGTGGCGGTAGCGAGTTTGATGTCTTGTTTTTTGGCGTCCGTCATTATGTCCTCCCGGGGCTCTTGGCTTTGGCCCTTTGAATGGCTGCGATCTTAGAGGCAAGCGCACCTCCAGAGCAAGCAAGGTGGGCTTTCGCTTCAAGCCAAGCACGGCTACCATATGGCCAAGGCCGATCAAGAGCCTCAACGGGAGGATGCCATGAATGTAAGAAAGCTTTTGGCTTGTGCGCTTGTTGCCAGTGCGGGCTTGTTAAATGGCGCACATGCAGACGCTGTTTCTGAATGGAAAGATATCGCTTTTCCCCCAGCGCCCGAATTGAAGCCCGCAAAGATTGATGCAGCAACCACAGCGCTATTGCTGCTCGATTTCACAAACCAGACCTGTACACCAGAGCGACGCCCGCGTTGTGCTGCACAAGTCCTGGGTCTTGCCAAATTACTTGGTGAAGCACGCGCCAAAAATATGATGGTGGTCTATAGCGTGGCGACCGCAGGTTCGGACCGCAAAGATATTCTGGCCCCACTCGCCGCACGCGATAGCGACATTGTGCTGCCGCCCTTGGGGCCAGACAAATTCATCGCCAGCGATTTTGAAAAAATGCTGAAAGACCGCAAGATCGAAACGCTGATCGTTACCGGCACGGCGGCGCATACATCCGTGTTGCACACGGGTGGCGAAGCTGTGCTGCGCGGATTCAAAGTGGTCGTGCCCGTGGATGGCATGTCCTCGAATGAGGCTTTTACCGAAGCCTATACCGCTTGGCACATGGTCAATGCGGCACGCATCATGACGGGTGTGACACTGACACGTTTGAACATGATTTCATTCTGAAATAAAAAAAGCGCCGCCCTCGAACAAGGGCGGCGCTTCTTTTTCAAGTGACGACTTAAAACGCAATCATATCCGTCTTGGTGAGCTTGACGCGATCAGCCAGACCCGGACCGTTGACAAGCTGCCAAGCCACAATCTGCTCTGACCAGGCATTATTGCCTGACATGCCATCAATAGGCAGAAGCACATCATAATTGCGGAAGGCTGCCCCCGTTGCTGTGTAAAGCACTGCACCATTGGAGGCCGTGCCAACCGGAATCACCGTCTTGATGCCTTTGTCCTTCAGGATTTTGTCGAGATCTGTGCCGAGAAACTTGTCAGCACGGGCTGCAACAATCGGTTCACCCGCTTGTGCTGCCAAATCAGGCAAGAAATTGGTCATCACAGGGTCATTGCCTGTGACCGCGTAAACCACCGCAACGCCTTTGGCGCGTGCATCGGCAATCAGCTTTTTGACGGGTGCAATGGTAGCTACGCACCGCGGGCGCGCCTGCTCTGTGCAAGAGGTCTTCATGAAATCCATCACGATCAAGGCGGTGGTCTTCACATCCGGTGTGGCTTTCTGCAGAGCCGGCATCTCAGGCGCCTTGATACCCGCCCACTCGGTCGCCAGGTCTGCGGCTTGAGCAACAGTGCCCGACATAAGAAGCGCGCTGGCTGCGATGATATTTTGAATTTTCTTCATTTTTATCTCCTTGGACAATGTCAGTGCGCGGCGCGCACCGACAGGGCTTTTATCTCCTCGTCACTGCGCACCGTCATCACAGCAACACGACGGGTGCGTGAATAAGGAAGGACCACTTGCAATTTTCCATCCTTTTCGAGCAGAGATACGTAGCGCGTTTCCGTACCACGTGATGGCAGATCAAAAATCGTCCATTGCGAAGTTGCCGGATCATATTTGGCGATCGAATCCGTGCTCCACAAATTTGTCCAGACATGATGACCCTTGTCGACAGTCACCTGATAGGGCTGCTGGCTTGCGGGATTGGGCAACGGAATCAGATCAACCTTGTTGGTCTTGATGCTGATGCGCGCCAGATTACCGCCGAATGAATTGCCGACATAGACAAATTCACCATCCGGATTTTTGTCTCCGCCCATGCGGCGTGCACCCTGCGCCCACGGATAAGGCGTGTTAAAATCCGGCACGACATATTTGGCATAAAGCGCTTTTTCGTCAGCATTGAGTCGCTCAAGCTCGGCTTGCACGGGCGGCAATTGAATTTCGCCAGTCTGGCCATTGACGGGATCACCACGCAAAACCTTATCGAATTTCATATCAAGCCACCATCCATTGCCAGCCGCATCTGCTGCTGTGCCATAGACAGTGCCAACACCTTTTTCGCTCTTGTAGTTGAGCGATTTGAATTCGAGGAAGGCTTCCTTTTCGGGATCAAAACGCAGAACGCCGTCGGGGGTTGTGACCCAGATGAAGCCTTTCGGATCAACATCCAAAGTGCCCGCAGTGCCTGACATGGGCTTGGGTGGCACATAGACTTTGACCGCCTCCGTTTTGGGATCGAGCTTGGCGAGGCCTGTCGGATTGCCACCTGGAGACGTGCCCGGACGCGTATTGAACCAGAGGAAACCTTTCTGGTCGCGCACAATACCATGTGTCTGCGAAGCAAACCCATTAGGCTCTTCAACCTTAATCGCCTTAAAAGCACCTGTCTTGGCATCAATGCGCCCCACCGTAATGGTGCGGCTTGGCCATGAATGGGTGAACCATATATTGCCGTCTAGATCGGCTTCCGCATCATGCACGCCATAGCCCCCGAACATGCCTGACGGCGTGCCCTTCGACCAATCGCTGCCATCATGGGTGTAATAAGTTCCTGGCAGTTTCAAATCCGGATCAAGCGGCACATCATATTCGCGAAACACTGCACGCGCCGCCTCACCTGTCGGGCGTGTGCGCAGATTGAAATTCATCGACGTTTCACCCGGGCCGCGCGCACGCGCGAGATAGCGCGCAAGCTCTGCCTGATGAGCCTCAATGCTGGCATTGGCTGGTTCTTCACCGCGATGCACACCCAGCACATTAAAGCGCTTCATGGCTTCAAGAATGGAATTCCAGCCCGCTTCATCAAATTTGTGTTGCAGCGGATAGGCGGCTGTGTGGCAACCTGTGCAGGTTTTGCGAATGAAAGTCTTCATCCGCGCGTCATCGGCTGTGGCCTCCGGCAGAGCTGCAAGAAACTCGTCACCCGGCAATTGCTTCACGAAATCAGCAAAGCTTTGGAGTGTGAAATCCTGTGCCTTGGCAGCGGTGAGGGCGACTTCACTTTTTGCCGTGTCGTAAGCGATGGCCTGCGCCCAGACGTTATATTTTCCTTCCGGCAGATCGGGGAAATAGTAGCGGCCTGTCTGATCGGTAAAAACACTGGTGGTGATTGGTGAGCCATCCATTTTGGCAGAGACGGTGACGCCTGCCATGATGGCGCCATCCTTAGTTTTGATCGTGCCCGACAAAAGCGTATCGGCTTGCGCGCCGCTCGAGGCAAGAACTGTGAGGAGGGCGAATGAACTGACGCTTGCAAAATATTTCATGGATAGCCTCCCTCAATTATCGTCGCGGCGTTCGCCGGTGGTGCGCGCCGTGGGTTTGGCTGCTTCTGCTGGCGGGGGATCGAGCGTCTGCACATAGGCGACGATGTCGCGAATTTGGCCCGCATTGAGATGATGCTTGAAGCCCGGCATACGCTGGGGAATGCCATTGGCAATCACTTCCGCCATCACATCAGCCTGGCCACCCAGATTTTGCTTGGATAAAGCCGGGCCAAAGCGGCCGGAAGTGATGAGGGGTTTGGTGTGGCAAACACCACAAGACTGCTCGTAAAGATCTCGCCCCTGAGCAAGATCCGGCTTGGCGGCAGGCCCGCCTGCTGATTGTGCAAATGCTGCAGTTGCGAAAAAGATCGCAAACAGGAAAACGCCCGCATGTCGGGTCATCCGATCCTCCCCAGAGTTTTGCCTGACCCATTTTTGGGCATGCCCAGATTTTTATCTGTTGTAGACAGCCTATGCCCAAGGGGGTTGCCCTGAAAAGGGGGCGCTCGACGAATTTTCCCGCTCTCATACAAATTGCGCAGACGCGCGATTCATGGCTCACTCAGCTCCAAAGTAAAAACAACCGGGAGGACGACATGACGCTCGCAACCAGCCGCCGCGCATTTCTGGCAAGCTCGGGAGCCTTCACCATTGCCATTGCCCTACCGGGCATTGAGGCTAAGGCAGCGCCCATTGACACCCGTCTGCCAATGAAGCCCGACAATCTGGCTACCTATATCAGCATCGACAAAGACGGCAGTGCCACCGGATGGATCGGCAAAGTCGACATGGGCCAAGGCACGGATGTCGGCTGGGCGCAGATGATCGCAGAAGAGCTCGACCTGCCACTCGACCGCGTGGCCATTGTGCAAGGCGATACGCATGTCACGATCAATATGGGTGGCGCATCAGGTTCCACCGGAATCTGGAAAGGTGGTGTGGCCATGCGGGCCGCAGCGGCCGAAGCACGCATGGTGCTGATGGACATGGCCTCAGCAAAGCTCGGCATTGCTACTGCAGACCTGCGCACAGAAGACGGGCGCGTCATCGCCAAGGCCGATGCAACCAAATCTATCAGTTATAGCGACCTGATTGGCGGACGCCATTTCAGCGAAACGCTGGAATGGAACAAAGTTATCGGCAGCGATCTGTCGATCAAAGGCCGCGCACAGCCCAAATCCCCCAAGGATTATCGGATCATCGGCACGAGCGGTATCAAGCGCCGCGATGTTGAGGGTAAGATTCTGGGCAGCACAGAATATCTCGTCGACAAAAAGATTGAGGGCATGATGCATGGGCGGGTCATTCGCCCACCCGTGGCGGGAGCTGTCCCTGTGTCGTTTGAGGAATCCTCAATCAAAGATATTCAGGGCGTAAAAATCGTCCATGAAAAAGGCTTTCTGGGCCTTGTGGCGCCGCGTGAATGGGATGCGATCAAAGCAGCGCGCCAGCTGAAAGTAACATGGTCGGATGTGACGCCGGCTTTCCCGACGCATGACACATTGCATGACCACATTCGCAAAGCCAAAGTGATCAAGCGTGACATCGACAAAGAGAAGGGCGATGTCGAGGCCGCATTCACAAAAGCCGCGCGCGTGATTGAAGCGCAATATGAATGGCCGTTCCAGTCGCATGCACCCATGGGGCCAGCTTGTGGACTTGTGGATGTAAAGCCAGATGGCGTGCGCATGTGGTCGGCAACGCAAAAGCCTCATTATGCCCGCGATGGCGTGGCCATGCTTCTCGGTCTCGATCCAGAAAAAGTCATTTGCTATTCCATGATCGGCCCTGGCTCTTATGGGCGCAATGATTCAGGCGATGTCGTGATGGATGCGGCCGTTTTGTCGAAAGCAGTCGGCAAGCCTGTGCGCGTGCAAAGCATGCGTCATGAAGGCCATGGTTGGGACCCCAAAGCACCCGCTAGCGTGCATACGTCACGCGTCGCTGTCGATGCCAACAACCGCGTCATCGGTTGGCAGTTTGACTCAAAAGTCTTCTCCAAACGTGATTGCCTCAATAATGAGGGCGACCCGTCGCACACGCTGGCAGGCCAATTGCTTGGCCTGCCACTCAAGCCTGTTTTGATCTTTGGTCCGCCAGAAGAAAACTATAATTTCGAAGCGTTCCAGAAAGTCTCCAGCATCATTCCGCCATTGCTAGACCGCGCCTCGCCCTTGCGCACCGCGCATATGCGCGATCCTGGTGGGCCGCAAGTTCATTTTGCAGTTGAATCCTTCATGGACGAAGTCGCTTTGGCACTTGGACAGGACCCAGTCGATTTCCGCCTGCAATATGTCAAAGACGCACGCGATGTTGCGGTGATCAAAGCGGCAACCGAAAAAGCCGGCTGGCAGAAGCGCACAGCTGCGCGCAAACAAACACAAGGCGACGCGTTCCTCGGGCAGGGTCTATCATACGCCATGCGGGCAGGTACGCGCGTGGCAACCGTTGCTGACATCGAGGTGAACAAAAAAACCGGTCGTGTCCGTGTGCGTAAAATCACTGTTGCGCACGATTGCGGGCAGATTGTGAACCCCGACATGATCCGCAAAGTGGTTGAAGCCAACATCATTCAATCAACCAGCCGTGCTTTGTTTGAAGAAGTCACCTTTGACAACAAAAATGTCACAAGCATCGACTGGAACGGCTATCATATTGCTGACATCACAGATCGGCCCCTGGAAATTGATGTCATTCTGATTGATCAGCCAGAAGTGGCACCAACGGGTGCCGGTGAGGCCTCTTCGCGCCCGACTGCTGCTGCATTGGCCAATGCGATTTATGACGCGACCGGTTTGCGCTTGCGTCGTGCACCGCTGACGCCTGAGCGCATCAAGGCGGGCATGGCCTGATGCAAAGCTCCGAGATTTGGCTGCGCTCGGACGTCCAGGCGCAGTCACACCTGATGATCCAGTCTTTCAAACACCTTCTCGGGCGTGATCTCATTTCTTCATCTGGTAATGCTACACAAGATGCGGCGGCTTTGTTCAATGCCCCCTTTGCCGTGCTTTCACACGGCATCGAGTCTGACCCCGTTCTCAATTACGGCAATCAGATCGCACTTGATTTATGGGAGATAAATTTTGTGGACTTCACACGCATGCCGTCGCGCCTGACAGCCGAACCCATGTTGCGCGATGAGCGCCAACGCCTGATGGAGCTGGCAGCCCGCAAAGGCTTCATCGATGATTATGCGGGCGTTCGCATCAGCGCGAGCGGCAAGAGATTTCGTATTTCCAACGTGATTTTATGGAGCCTCACCAACGAGGATGGCACACGGCTTGGGCAGGCTGCCATGTTCGACATTTGGGAAAAGATCTGACGCAACGTCAGCAAAAATTGAACAATTGCAGCAAGATTTCAGTCAGCATTTACGAAAAGAAACATGCGCATATGAATGCGCGTTAACAATTTCACGAGGCGCGCTGCGCCACCTTGGGGCCATCTTTCCAAGGATAGAGCCATGCCCAATCTTGCTGCACTCACATCTGCCACACAAAGTCTGGCGCTGTTGAAAACGCCATCGGCCTCGCCCAGTGCCCCTATGACCAATGCAAAACCTGTTGTCATGCAGCCGCTACGGCTATCACAAGTCATGAGTGACGCCGCCGCGCGCGTGGCTGCGGCGCAGGTGCAAGCGGCAGGCACTGCCGTGGCTACCATAGAACTATCTGCATCTGGTGGCGCATACGAAACCTATGGCAGCAAGACCGTCACGGTTGGCACCAGCGGGCCCAATTCTGCAAACCAGACGGTGACTCTGAAAGCGGGTGCCACTTACACGATTTCAACAGCCTTCGGCCTGTCGGATTCGCGCGGACAGATGAAGATCGAGTTGCTTGATGCCAGCAACAAAGTGGTGACATCCACTTTGGCGGGTGTGGGCAAAACACAAAACACTCTTACGATGACTGCAGCGACGGCAGGCATTTACACCATTCGCCTCACCGGACAGCCCATTGGCAAAACCGGCACCAGCACGAATCTTTATGGCAGTTATCAAATCGGTGTAGGCCAAGCTCTCTCCAAATTACCCACCACAAGTGGCGACAAAAACATTGATGCGCTGCTGATGGGCGGCACGAATGTCTGGCATCATGCAACAGGCAGTGTAGCAACCAAGACCACCAACGTGATCAAGACCGGTGTGACCGAGCTTCAAAATGTCGTCGGGCGATCAATCAAATTCGCTTTTATGGATTCAAGCTTTCTTTCGCAATTGACGGGCTCTGACGCCACGGGTGCGGCTGTGATGAGCGCCACACAGAAACAGGCTGTTCAAGACGTCTTTGCTTATTACTCCAGCATCATCAATCAGAGCTTTGAACTGGTCACTGATCCCAAACAGGCGGATATTGTATTTGGCACCAACAACCAGGGCGGTACGAGTGCGGGCTATGCCTATATGCCCAACCGCAGCGGCTCACATGCGCAATATCTCATGCTCGCCAATGATCAGTCGACCAATAGCAATTTCTCCAATGGGTCCTATGGCCTGCTCACGCTCGTGCATGAGATCGGCCATACGCTCGGTCTCAAACATCCCGGCAATTACAATGCGGGTGGTGGTGGCACGCCCGGACCCTATCTGGCGCAAGCCGATGATAATCGCCGCAACACAGTCATGTCTTATTACAGCGCATCTGGCATTTCGGCCAATCCGCAAACGCTCATGGCTTATGATATGGCGGCGCTGCAATATCTCTATGGCGCCAATCGCACGCCTAGCAATGCGCAAGCTCTGGCCAAATACCAGACCACTACATTTACAGATGGCTGGGCTGGGCTTGAATCGCTCTGGACTCCACAGGGTGGCACAGTCGATCTCACAGCAATGACAAAGAATAATCTGGTTGATTTACGCGAAGGCGCATTCAGCTCCATCGGCACCACCAAAAACAATGTCAGCCTCGCCTATGGCAGCAAAATTTCCACAGTGAAGGGTGGGTCTGGAGCCGACCAAGTTTACACAGCTGCCAGCGGCACAATGACGCTTGATGGCGGGGCTGGCAATGACACGCTCTATCTGTCTGGCACAGCCAAAGAATGGACGCTGAACGGATCGACCTATACGCGCAAAGTCGGCGGCAAAACCGTTGCCACTGTGGCAGCAACGGGCTTTGAAACCATTGCCTATTATGACCCAACCAAGGCCGCACTCATGCATGCCTGATGACAAGGGCCCAGCATCCGGCTAGATTTTAGCACGAAACGCCAAGTCGAGAGCTGATGCAACATGCTCCAAACATATCTGGGACGGTTTGCCGATCTACGCCTGCTCGAACTGCGTATTCGGCTTTGGTCATTTTTCAATCTGGTTGAGACGTCTTCGCAAGACTGCCTGCCCGATGCATGACTGCAAGACCATGATCAAACTTTTTGAGGCCCTTTGATATGAGCATGGCGCAAGCGTCCGACACCAAACAACAAGTCCAGATCATCGGGCTGGTTAGCTTTGCGCATTTGCTGAGCCATCTCTACATGTTGGCACTACCGCCCATGTTCCCGCAATTGCGCACCGATTTTAATGTCGGCTATGTCGAGCTTGGCCTGTCCATCACCGCCTATGCTGTCACCACCGGTCTATTGCAAACGCCCGTTGGCTTTCTGGTTAATCGCATTGGCGGACAACGCGTGCTGGCAGCGGGCCTCTTTCTCAATGCGCTTGCCATTGCACTCACAGGCCTTGCTACAGATTACTGGCAGATTGTTGCCTTGATGCTCCTAGCGGGCGCAGGTTCAAGTGTGTTTCATCCAGCTGATTATTCCATTCTCAATGCACGGATTTCGATAAGCCGACTTGGCCGCGCCCTCTCGTCACATTCATTGGCTGGCAATCTTGGCTTTCTTGCTGCCCCACCCATCATGGTGACACTGGCAGCCGCAACAAATTGGCGTGTGGCTGTCATGTCGATTGGGCTGATCGGCATGGGTCTGGGCGTTGCGCTGTTCTTTCTCACCACACTTCTCTCAGGCATTGGCAAAACAAAAGCCAAGCAGAAGGATTCATGGGGCCAGTTGCTCAGCTCGCCCAAAATTCTCATCCTGTTTGCTTTTTACGTGCTTTCCTCGGCTGCCAATTCCGGCATGGTGCATTTTTCGGTGGTCGCCTTTAAAGAGATTTATGGTCTGCCTGTCACTGTCACAGCCGTTGCATTGACGGCCTATCAAGGTCTGCAAATGGCAGCTGTGCTGCCTGGTGGCTGGCTTGCCGATAAAATCGAAAACCACGAACTCATTCTTGCACTCTGCTTTGCCTTGTCGGGGGTCTGTGTGCTGGTAGCAGGAGCCGGTGGCTTGCCGTTCTGGATTGTCATTGTGATGCTCGGCATAGCCGGCGCGATGCGCGGCCTCGTCAATGCCTCACGTGATGTATCTGTTCGCCATGCCGCCAGCGATGGTGTCAGCGTTGGCACATTGTTTGGCTTTGTCACCACAGGCTACAGCGGCGGTCAGATTATTGGCCCGTCGATCTATGGCTGGCTCATGGACTTCGGACGCCCGGAACTGGTGTTCTGGGCATCCGCTGGTTTTTCGACGCTGGCGATCACCACCATGCTGGTCAATCGCGCGACGCCTCGCAGCTGATCAAAGCTTGGTCTCGCCACGCCCCTTGCCCAGTTCCTTGGCTTGCGGCGTCTGCATATAAAAATTCAGGAACTCATAGGCCAGTGACGCATCATGCGACTGGTTGAATTGTGCCATCGCCTGTTTGTTCAAGACGCGCTTGGTCATGGCCAGCGCATAGGCATTGCGCTTCAGAAGTCGCTGCGCAATCTCATCCGTTTTCGCATCAAGCTCGGCAAAGGGCACAGCATAATTGACGACGCCCATGGTCGCCAATTCCTTGGCTGTGAAGGGGCGCGCCAGCATCAGATATTCTTTGGCCATAGCGAGGGGCATTTTGAGCGGCGCGAAAACCGTGCCGCCATCGCCCGTCACCATGCAATGATCTGCTGACCCCACCACCTGACCATCAATCATCAGTTCGCCAGCGCTCATGTGATGATCGGCAATGATCGCATCTTCACGCGCAATGATAAAATCGCAAGCCAGAACAAGGTTGGCCCCAAAGCCGACCGCATGGCCGTTCACTTTGGCAATCACCGGCTTTTCAATGGTGCACATGGCTTCCACTGCCTTGGTCACGCCACTCATAATATCCCAATCATTGCCGGGATTGCCGTGGTGGCCATAAGAAGACGGCGGGATGGTGAAAACATCGGCCTTACCTGTGATGACGATCACACGAATCTCATCATCATCGCGCAATTCCTGCAAGGCGCGCGCGACTTCGGATGCACGCTGGGCGCCGCCACGCTTTTCCGTGCGCATCAAATCGCGGATGTGCTTTTCGAGCCGCTTCAATTCAATGGTCGCGACCTGACCGTTGCGGACAATATCAAGCAACACATAATCAGACATCACAGTCCTCACTTGTCAGAAAGCAGTTTGGCAAAACGCTGGCGAATGGGTTCGGGCGTCTTGGCAGCGCGCTCCAAAAGAGCTTGGACATAAGCGCCATCCACCGGACTTGTCATAATGCCCGCCTTCAGCATTTCAGTGCGGAAAGTGGTGTCCATCGCCATATCCATGAAAGCCTTGCGCAGAATTGCGGCGCGGTCTGCTGGAATTTCGGGTGGTGCAACCACCGGAAGCGCCATGAAGAAAGGCATTTCTGCGAAATCCAGCAAGGCGAAATCCTCGCCCTTTTTGACCAGCTCACGGGCAATGGGCACTTGCGGATAATCGGGCAAGCGCTCGGTGCGCCCGAAAGCGATGAGTGGTTTGAGCTTTTTCTCGGCCCATAGCTGCGGACGACCGACCATGATTGCACTGATGTCGACAATCTGCCCGTCAACTTCACCGCGCTCCATGGCGAGCCAGATTTCATTGGCGCCTGGAAAGCCGCGCACAACCTCGACATTCATGCCCACCATATCTTTGCCGATGAGCGCAAAGGTGATGTTGGTCGAGCCACCACGTGTGCCTCCCAGAATGGCGGGCTTGGACAGTTTGGCGAGGTCGGCCATATGATTGGCTGGGAATTTTTCATTCACGACCATCAGATAGGCATCATCCTTGTAGGACGAGAGCGAACCCAACCACGTCAGTTTCAGCGGATCGAAATTGGCATTGGGGTCATTCAGAAAGGCCAACTGCGGCAAAGCGCGGCTCATCACAACAATAGAGAGACCATCGCGCTCCAGCGTATGCGCCAGCTTGTTGGCTATGGCCAGACCACCAGCGCCGGGCTGATTTTGTACGACAATGCCCGGCTGACCTGGAATGAAACGCGAGAGATGGCGGGCAATGGTGCGCCCGGCCGTATCGTAATAACCGCCCGTCGACGAGCCCACGATGATGTTGAGCGTTTTGCCCGCATAGAATTGCGCTCCCTGCGCTGCGGCATCATCTATTCCCAATGCTGTGCCCAACAGGGGGGCGCCAGCAAATGAGGCCAAAGCCTCGCGACGTGAGAACATAGGTATACTCCCTTGGCGGGCATCTCGTGCGCCCTACTTCAGGGTAATGATAGCCATGGGTTGCCTATTTGCAAAACAGATCTTGCCTAAGTCTCACCTAGAGCGCGGGGCAAAGCTTGTTTCATCGGCCAGATCCCAAGCTTTGGCAAAGCGTGAGTCTTTGGCGCCAGACAAAAGCTCGCCATTACGCAGTGTGGGATAAAGATCCGCCAATGTGACGACCTCGCTTTGCGAAACGCGCCGCGAAATATGGCTGGATTTAAAACCATTAGGATGATCAAGCCCTGCCGCTGCGGTCAGCTCGGCCAGTGCCTCAAGTGTTGCATGGTGGAAATTGGCCACCCGTTGCGCTTTATCGGGTACAACCAAGGCTCGTTGCCGTGTGCGATCTTGTGTGGCGACACCTGTCGGGCATTTGTCTGTATGACACGATTGCGACTGGATACAGCCCAGAGCAAACATGAAGCCGCGTGCTGAATTGCACCAGTCCGCACCCAAAGCAACAGCACGCGCAATATCGAAAGCGGTGGCGATTTTCCCACTCGCCCCAAGCTTAATGCGCTCGCGTGCACCAATGCCGATCAGCGCATTATGAACAAAGGACAAACCCTCTCGCAGAGGCTTGCCGATATGATCCATAAATTCCAGCGGTGCGGCACCTGTGCCGCCTTCCTTGCCATCGACAACAATGAAATCAGGATAAATGCCACTCGCCACCATAGCTTTGCAGACAGCCAGAAATTCCCATTCATGCCCGACACATAATTTGAAGCCCACCGGCTTGCCGCCCGACAATCGACGCAGCTCACCGATGAAATGCATCATCTCAAGGGGTGTCGAAAAAGCTGGATGTTTGGAAGGTGAGACACAATCTTCACCTATCGTCACGCCACGGGTTTGCGCGATTTCTTGCGTGACTTTGGCGCCAGGTAACACACCGCCATGGCCAGGCTTGGCGCCTTGCGACAATTTCAGTTCAATCATCTTGATCTGATCGCTGGCCGCGGTCTGCGCAAACCGCTCAGCCGAAAACGTGCCATCTGCATGACGCGCCCCGAAATAGCCTGATCCCAATTCCCAAATAATGTCGCCACCGCCTGCGCGGTGATAAGGGCTGAAGCCACCTTCCCCCGTATCATGGGCAAAACCACCTTTACGGGCGCCTTCATTCAGCGCGTGAATGGCATTGGGGCTGAGCGCGCCAAAACTCATGGCCGAAATATTGAACACGGAGGCAGAATAGGGATGCGCGCAATCAGGCCCACCGATCTGCAACCGGAAGTTCTTGTCCGCCAATGGTTTTGGCGACAGGGAATGACTGAGCCATTCAAACCCGTCGGCATAGACGTCATAGGTCGTGCCAAAAGGGCGTTTGTCGAGCTGCATCTTGGCGCGCTGATAAACAACGGAACGCTTGTCACGCCCGAATGGCATGCCATGCTTTTCATCTTCGAAAAAATATTGTCGCATCTCGGGCCGGATGGCCTCGAGTAAAAAACGCAAATGTGCGGAGATGGGATAATTGCGCAAAACTGCATGGCGCGTTTGCATCAGATCATGCAAACCAACCAGCGTGAAAGCCGCGCCCAAGAGAAAGATGGCCACCGACCAGGGTGAGTTAATGCCAGCACCCAGCAGGCCAAGCCCAAGCACAAGCAGGCCGACAGCCAGCGTGAAGGGGATAAAGCGGGGAGCAAAAAGCAAACGCCAACTCATAATCACATGTCTCCTGATGCCCCTTCGGGGCGAGGGCAGCCAAAGCTAAGCCTGCATGAGGCTCCAAGTCTATCAGGCGAATGACTTTCCGCTCGGGAAAGGGGTTGCTCGACCAATGGCCTAGAAATCCATTCGCTGTCTTCCCGCGTAACCGGATCTACCAACACCGGAGCGCGGGGCGATCCATGCAAAACCTGACGCCTCTGATCCAGACCAAACGCACAGCGACAAATCTGGTCCCTGCACTCACCTCCAAACAGGCTTTCGAGCTGGCGCGCACGCATCTCACCCGAGGTGCGCAAGAAGATTATCTGGTCTGGACAATGATTGCAGAGTTTCTCGAAGCGGTCGAGAAACAGGCTTTGCGCATGCTCAACTGAGGCAATCGCATTTCAACCAACACATTTTCACTCCGCAGTGCAATAAGATCTGTTTTTAGCCCCTGCGGGTGAGGTCATCCCCGCTGGACAGGCTGCGGGATATTGCATCCCATGCTCCACATAAAAACCTGGCGCCGCCCACTTGCAGATCATGGCCGCCACATATTGACCCTCTACACATTTCGGCAGTTTGTTCCCCGTCAAACCCGGCGGATCACTTTTCACGGGCGCGGGCTTGGGCGGTGGTGGTGGCGGCGGCTCATTGGCAAAGGCGGGGACTGACCCAAGCGCCAACATCAAAGGTAAAACTGAATAATTGCGCAACATTGGCACCACCCACACGCCAAGAGACGCAGAAAGTGAGCTTAGCTATAACAGATGACAATCATAAGACTAAACATTGAGCATTGCGTTGTTTTTTCAAACATGACTGCAAGCGGTCAAGCATAAGAGATTTTCTATTTTGGTGTTATAAATACAAAAGACCAAGTCACAGCAACAAGTTAACATTTAACTTCAAGGACATCATGATCTGACACCCGCCATTTGGCATAAGCACCACCACAGACCACAGCTGACAAGCTGCTGTGGTCTGTGGGTCCACCTTATGTTTGCTTATGTCATAATTTTAGCGTGCACGTCCTTTGTCAAAGCCTCCACACGCACTGAAAGACTTTTGATCGTTTCAGTAAGGTCTGTGTTCTGTTTGAGCATTTCCAGAATGAGCCGTGTTTGATCAGCAGCAAGGGCCTGGCGCTCGTCACTGGCTTGAGCGAGATCTTCTCTGTGCTGCGCGTCAGCCTCAGCATGCGCTTTGTCACGATCCGATTGGCGCGTCTGGGCGAGCAAGATCAATGGCGCGGCATATGCTGCTTGCAAACTAAAAGCCAAGTTGAGCAAGATAAATGGATACTCGTCAAAATGAACGAGGCCGATAAAATTAATAACCATCCAGAAAGCAACAATAATGGTTTGGATGATCAGAAAAACGGGGGTTCCAAAGAACCGAGCGAACATTTCGGCTTTTTGAGCAAACCAGTCATCACCAAAGGCGGACGAGAGATGCTGATGCGGCAGATGAAAACGGAAAAAGCTTTTTGTTTTGTCGTCGGCCATCGCACATTTTCCTTTATGACTTTGATGGTTGGTGTGGGATAATCATCAACAGGAAGTGTTGACTATTGTCCACCAATTCAAAATCAGCAATTTGGGCTGGCTCAGCTTTCAAAATGTTACTGAGGCCGTTACAAATTGACTGCGTCTGAAAAGTGGCGCTCAGTCAACGCTAAGCGGGTCGCTCGGATCTGGCGACGTGAGGGGCTGAAAGTACCTTCCAAACAACCCAAACGCGGACGTCTTTGGCTGAACGAGGGATCCTGCGTTCGCCTACGTCCCGAATATCCCAACCACGTCTGGTCTTA
>CAINNX010000136.1 GCA_903851305.1 uncultured Hyphomicrobiales bacterium
CGGCAACGCCGATCCCGCGCACGCTTGTGCTCACTTATTTTGGCGACATGGATGTCTCGCTGTTGCGCGAAAAGCCTGCTGGACGCCAGCCCATTGATACACGCGCACTTCCCATTGATCGGCTCGATGAAGTCGTGGCCGGCATTGGTCGCGCCATCCAATCGGGTGCGCGTATCTATTGGGTCTGCCCCCTGGTCGATGAAAACGAGGAGCTTGATCTCGCCGCCGCGACCGAGCGCGCTGAAGTCTTGCGTCAGTTTTTTGGTGAGCAGGTTGGCCTCGTTCACGGCCAGATGAAAGGCAAAGACAAGGATGCGGCGATGGAGGCTTTCCAGCGCGGCGAGACGAAAATTCTGGTGGCCACAACGGTCATTGAAGTGGGTGTCGATGTGCCCGATGCCACCATTATGGTCATCGAACATGCTGAGCGTTTTGGCCTCGCCCAATTGCACCAATTGCGCGGCCGTGTGGGACGTGGCCAAGGCCGCTCGACGTGTCTTCTGCTCTACAAAACACCGCTGGGTGAAGTGGCTGAGTCACGCATCACCATTATGCGCGAGACAGAGGACGGTTTTCGGATTGCCGAGGAAGATCTGAAATTACGCGGCGAAGGCGAAGTGCTGGGCACACGCCAATCTGGCACTCCGGGCTTTCGCCTGGCCAGCCTCGATGTGCATGGCGCGCTGTTACCCGTGGCACGCGATGATGCACGCATGATTGTCGAGCGCGATCCGGACCTCTCCAGCGAGCGCGGCCAAGCCGTGCGCGCGCTGCTCTATCTGTTTGGGCGCGATGAAGCGGTGAAGTTGTTGCGGGCGGGATGATCAACGAGACGCAGCGCGCTCCAATGTTGCCGCCACCCACTTGTTCAGACTGACCCCGGCCCGTTTTGCCGCCGTTGCAACGGCACGATGGACTGGCGGGTCGATGCGCACAACGAATTGTCCTGAAAAAGGCTTTTCTGGTTCCTCGCCGCGCTCTCGGCAGAAGACCAAATAATCCTCGACTGAATCAGCAAGCGCCTTTTTCAGCTCGCGGACGGACTTCCCTTGAAAGGTGATGACATCGCGAAGGTCGACAACTTCGCCGTGGAAGATGTCCGCATCTTCATCAAACGAGACGACCGCCTGATAACCTTTATACGTCATCGTGTTCATCGCACCACTCCAGCCTCGCTCAGAAAACGCCGAACCGAACGCACCGCGCCCGGATCCGTCTCTTTTTCAGGATGAGGGCGATGAAAGACCGCACGAACGCCACCAAGCGCGAAACGAACGCGCGACCCATGTCCCTCACTGACCTCTGCGCCGAGCGCCACTAAAAGGGCCTCGATGTCACGCCACGCAATATTGGCGCGCACAGGGTCAGCAAAAACGGCGCGTAAAGTCGCCGCATGCTTTCCCGACAACATGATAGTATCACTTTCAAGTATCAAAATCTAATAAAAAAATGATCCCTCAAGGCTGCTGCATTGCTTCGCCTGCGGCTCGCAATGACGAAGGAAGAGCTACTCCGCCTTTTCCAATTCCTTCGCAGCCTTGGCCTTGTCGGCCATATCGGAAAGGGCCACCTGCATTTCCGGCTGGATCAACCCCGCTGACATGATCAGCTTGGCCGCATCGTCGGGCGTCATCGGGATTTCGATCACATCCTTCACCGGCAGGAAGAAATAGAAGCCTGTTGTCGGGTTGGGTGTGCACGGCAAAAACACCGACACATGCTCACCCGCAGGCAGCGCACCACTCAGTGAGGCGGCGGGTGGCGCCGAGATAAAGACAATGCTCCACATGCCGGGAGCTGGATATTGCACCAGACCCACTTTGCGAAAACTCGTGCCCGACTGCGAGAAGATCGTCTCAAAAATCTGCTTCACGCTTTTGTAAAGACCACGCACAACCGGCATGCGATCAAGCATAGCCTCGCCAATGCGAATAAAAGCGCGTCCAGCAAAATTCGCAGCCAAAAAACCCAGAAACGTCAGCCCGAGAAAAGCCACAACGACGCCGACGCCGGGAATGTGGAACGGGGTATAGGCATCAGGCGACAGGAAGGGCGGCATCAGCGGCTTCACCCAATTATCGACCGTGTCGACAAACCACCAGACCAGCCAGATGGTCACGGTCAAGGGTCCGGTGATGATCAGACCGGTGAAAAACCACGCACGCACGCGCGCGCCGAAGCTTGGCCGATGCAATGCTTCGACATTCGGAAATTCGATCTGGTTCATGTTTTGCCCGTCAAGCGCACAGGAGGAGTTTGGCGCTAGAGCATAATCTATTCCACCGTGACGCTTTTGGCGAGGTTTCTGGGCTGGTCGACATCCTTACCCATGACCACAGCTGTGTGATAGGCGAGCATCTGCACAGGCACGGCATAGGGAATGGCTGCAAAATCAGGGGCCATCTCCGGCATGGTGATCGCCCGGAAGACGTTCACAGCCGATTCATGCTCGGCACGCCTGTCGCCGATCAGCACAATCTTGCCGCCGCGCGCGGCCACTTCCTGCATGTTGGACACGGTCTTTTCAAAGACGCTGTCATAGGGCGCCAGAACTATGACGGGCATTTTCTCGTCAATTAACGCAATCGGTCCGTGTTTTAGCTCACCCGCCGCATAGCCCTCGGCATGGATGTAGGAAATTTCCTTGAGCTTGAGTGCGCCCTCAAGCGCCAGCGGATAATTCGTGCCGCGGCCGAGATAGAGCACGTCCGAGGCTTTGGCGAGATCACGCGCCAGAGCCTCAATCTGCGGCTCTAGTTTGAAAGACTCTGCCATCAGGCCGGGTGTGGACATCAGCTCGGCGACCAAGGCCTGTTCCTGCGCTGGCGACAACGTTCCGCGCGCGCGACCCATGCCGACCGCCAGACACGCCAGCACAGCAAGCTGGCAAGTGAATGCTTTGGTCGAGGCCACGCCAATTTCTGGCCCGGCCAATATGGGCGCCACAACATGGCTTTCGCGGGCAATGGTGGATGTTGGCACATTCACGACCGACAAGATCTGCTGGCCATGACCTTTGGCATAACGCAGAGATGCCAGCGTGTCGGCGGTCTCGCCCGATTGCGAGACAACAATCATCAAACCATTTTCCGCCATCGGCGCATCGCGGTAGCGGAATTCACTCGCAACATCTATTTCAACCGGCAAGCGCGCATAGCGCTCGATCCAGTATTTGGCAATGAGACCTGCATAATAGGCAGTGCCACAGGCAGAAATTGTGATGCGAGAAAGTTTGGTCACATCAAAGGGCAGATCGAAGGGCAGCCGCACAGCGCCCGCTGACATATCCAGATAATGGGCCAGCGTGCGGCCGACCACCTCCGGCTGCTCGTGGATTTCTTTCGCCATGAAGTGTTGATAATTGCCTTTATCAACGAGTGAAGAGAAAGCTTGAATCTTCTGCTTTGCGCGTTTGACGGGCTGTCCTGCGGCATCAAAAAAATCGGCACTGGTGGGCGTCAACACAACCCAATCGCCATCTTCGAGATAGGTGATGGTGTCTGTGAAAGGCGCCAGTGCCAAAGCATCAGAGCCCAGATACATTTCATTCGTGCCGTAACCAATGGCGAGCGGCGCACCTTGACGTGCGCCAATCAGCAAATTGTCTTCGCCTTCAAAAATGAACCCAAGCGCAAAAGCGCCACGCAATTGTGGCAGCGCCGCCGCCACTGCTTCGCGCGGCGACAGCCCCTTCATCATCTCGTCTGTCACGAGATGGGCGACCGTTTCCGTATCTGTCTGCGTAACAAAGACATGGCCCTTGGCGCTCAGCGCTTCGCGCAACTCACGAAAATTTTCGATAATGCCATTATGCACCACAGCGACTTTTTTGGTCGCATGCGGATGGGCGTTGTTTTCGGTGGGCCGGCCATGTGTGGCCCAGCGTGTATGGCCAATACCAACCGTTCCCATCAGCGGCGTGGCTGCGAGCTTTTCAGCCAGATTCTTCAGTTTTCCCTCCGCGCGCAGGCGCGTGAGATGGCCGTTCTCGAGCGTGGCAACGCCTGCCGAATCATATCCGCGATATTCGAGCCGACGCAGCGATTCAACAATCGCTCCGGCCACAGGCGCGTGCCCGACAATGCCGACAATTCCGCACATCTTACAAAAACTCCGCTGGTTGAGGCCTTGCTAGACTGCACGAGGCGGCAGCTCAACACACTTTGCGTTACATTATTTTACGGGCGCTTTTTCGGGGTGCCTGCCAGAGACGCGCGAAAACGGATCGCCCAGCCGGGCTTTTCGACCTGCTGGCCACGCTCCAGCGCCAGCGCATCAGGGGCGACATCCTGCGTGATCACAGAGCCGGACCCTACATAAGCGCCATCGCCGATGGTGACTGGCGCAACGAGCGAAGAATTGGAGCCCACAAAAGCACCTGCCCCGATCTGCGTTTTGAATTTGTTATAGCCGTCATAATTGCAGGTAATTGTGCCGGCACCGATATTGGCATCCGCGCCCACGCTTGCATCACCAATATATGAAAGATGGCTGATCTTGGCACCCGCACCCACATGCGCGGATTTGATCTCGACGAAATTGCCAACCTTGGCCCCCTCGCCCAGATCAGCGCCCGGGCGCAGACGCGCGTAAGGACCAACGGTTGCACGCGCGCGCACATGCGCACCCTCCAGATGCGAAAAGGCATGAATGATCGCCCCATCTTCAACAATGCAACCAGGCCCGAATACAACATTGGGCTCGATCAAAACGTCGCGGCCGATCTTTGTGTCGAAGGAAAAGAACACCGTCTCAGGCGCAACCAATGTCGCGCCCTCGCGCATAATGTTCTCGCGCATGCGGTTTTGAAAAATAGCTTCGGCAGCTGACAGCTGCACGCGATCATTGACGCCCATCACCTCTTGCGCGCTGGCCACAACATGCACGGATTTCAAACCAGCCTTGCGCGCCACTTCCACCGCATCGGTCAGATAAAATTCTTTCTGTACATTGGCATTGCCAATGGCCTCCAAGAGCGCGAGCGCGTGTTGGCCTGACAAAGCCATCAATCCGGCATTGCACAGTTTGATCTCGCGTTCAGCCTCGCTGGCATCCTTATGCTCGCGAATAGCAACCAGCTGTCCGCCGTCAACGACAAGACGGCCATAACCTGTCGGATCGGCTGGCTCAAAACCAAGCGCGGCCAGTGCGGCTCCATCAGCAAGGGCGGCGCGCAGCCGCGCCAATGTGGCTGCCGTCACCAGAGGTGTATCGGCAAACAGCACCAGCACATCATCGGGTTTGGCCTGCAAAGCAGCCTTGGCGGCGAGCACCGCATGTGCTGTGCCCAAGCGCTCCGTCTGCACAAAAATCTGTGCCTCGGGCAGAGCTTGGCGTGCGGCATCAGCTACATCGTCTCGACCGGGTCCCACCACCGCGGCCACCGTTTGAGCGCCCGCTTCTGCAACAAGGTCAAGCACATGGGTCAGCATTGGCTTGCCACCGACCGGGTGCAACACCTTCGGGCGCGCCGATTTCATCCGTGTCCCCTCACCGGCGGCGAGGACAATGGCGAGGCACTGGCGGGTCGGGCTCATGAACAGCTCCGGTCAGAGGCTACGGGACACAGATATCCCGCCGGCACGTTGGCGGGTTAACCTAAACACATCATGAATCAATGCCGGTTATAAAATCAGTCTCGCGAAATGCCATTTTTGCGATTAGATAGGCAAGGCGCGATCCCAAAGCATTTGGGCGCTCCTGCGTACCGGAGCCAAAACAGTCAAAATGCTGAAGCGTAGGGATCTGCTCAAATTTGCCGCGGGCTCCGTCGCGGCCGTTGCCGCGTTTGAAGCGCCCCGTGCGCTCGCGCAAGACGGCCCACAGACGCCAGCCGCCACGGGCCCTGAGCCAACACCCGCCCAGTTTGACCCCGGCAGTGTGGTCGATATGGCCCGAAATCTGTCGAAAAAGCCCTATAAAGCCCCCGCTGCGGCTCTGCCGGACGCTTTTGCCAATTTGAGCCAAGAGGCTTATGCGGGCATCCAGTCGAAGCCCGAGGGCCGGATTTGGGCCAGTGACAATACCGGTTTTGTGCTGGAGCCCTTGCATCGGGGCTCCGTCTTCTCTGCACCCCTTGCCATCAGCGTGATCGAAAACGGCTTTGAGCGCCGCCTCGCCTATGCGCCCGAGCAATTCGAGTTCGGCAAACTCACCCCGCCCGCCAATCCTGGTGAAATCGGCTTTTCGGGCTTTCGCTTGCTGGTGCCGTTTGAAAATGAACAGCGCGAAGTCGCTGTCTTCCAAGGCGCCAGCTTTTTCCGTGCGCGCGCCAGCTATCAGTTGTTTGGCACTGTGGCGCGCGGGCTTTCCATCCGCACCGCCGATCCGCGCGGCGAAGAGACGCCAACCTTCCGCCAAGTCTGGATCGAAAAGCCCAATCTCGCCGCCAACGCCATTGTCATTCATGCGCTGCTTGATTCCGAAAGTGTGACAGGGGCCTATCGTTTCACCTTGCGTCCCGGCGATGCGACCATCATCGATACGGAATGCACCTTGTTTGCCCGCGTCAATGTTGATCATTTCGGCATTGCGACCATGGCCAGCACATTTGTTTATGGCCCGCTTGATCGCCGCCGCGATGATATCCGCCCCGCCGTGCACGAGATCAACGGCCTGCAAATCCTCAACGGCAATAATGAATGGATCTGGCGACCGGTCAGCAATCGCGAGACCTTGCAAGCCTCCGCCTTTGTCGACACCAACCCGAAAGGCTTTGGCTTCCTGCAACGTGAGCGCAATTTTGGTGCCTATCAGGATGATGTCGCGCATTGGGAATGGCGACCGTCTTTGTGGATCGAGCCGATTGGCGAATGGGGTGCTGGCGAAGTGACGCTGGTCGAAATCCCCTCCGAATCCGAAGTGAACGACAATATGGTCGCCTATTGGCGCCCCAAAGCACCGCTCACTGCGGGCTCCGAGACATCTTTCGCCTATCGTCAATTCTGGTGCTGGCAGGCACCAAGCCGCCCGCCTCTGGCGCAAGTGGCCGCTTCACGCTCGGGCCGCGCCTCCACAGGTGGCCAATCAGGTGGCAAGCGGCGCCGTTTTCTTGTCGATTTTGCAGGCGATGTTTTTGCTGACCCGCAACGCAACGCCGAGATCACCCCCAATTTGACCGCTTCGCCCGGCACCATTTCATCAGTGCGCAGTTTCCTCGACCGCGATCGCAAGAGCATGCGTGTCATTTTCGACATGGATGCCGGCAATGACGCCTTGAGCGAAATGCGGCTTGTTCTGGAATCGCAAGGCAAGCCTGTCAGCGAGACCTGGCTCTATCGATGGACACCATGACGAGCAACGCTTCCCTGCGCGACAAACCGCAAGGGCTCGCAGATTTGCGTGCGGCCATGCCCACAGAATCTCCGCTCGCAATGCCCGTGCAAAGCTTGCGCTCGTTCGGGCCAAGCGAGCGGCGGCCATGGTCGGTCCCAAAGCTTGCCTATACGCCTTGGCTCTCGCGCTTGCTGGTATTTGGTGGCGGCCTGCTGCTCACCATCTATGGTGCGATGGAAATGTATGCGGTTGTGAACGTCGGCACGATCACGACATTGAAATGGGCTTTGCTCATTCTCTTCGTTGCTAATTTTTCCTGGATTGCGATTGCCTTTACGAGCGGCGTGCTGGGTTTTTTCTGGCTGCTCTTCCAGGCGCCCAAAATACCAGTCCTGCCCGAAGCACTGCGTGAGCGCACTGCTGTCGTCATGCCCATTTATAATGAAGCGCCCAGCCGCGTCTTTGGTGCCGTGCAGGCGATGATTGAAGATGTTGAGCGCACGGGCCTCGCCGCATATTTCGATTGGTTCTTTCTGTCGGACACCACCAACCCGGATGTGTGGATAGCTGAAGAGCGCGCATTTCTGGCCATGCGTGCACGGCTTGGTGAGCGCGCGCGGATCTATTATCGCCATCGTCCTAAAAATACGGCGCGCAAGGCCGGCAATATCGGCGATTTCGTCTCCCGCTGGGGTGGCGCCTATGCGCATATGGTGGTGCTCGATGCAGACAGTCTGATGACGGGACATTCCATTGTCTCGCTGGCTGCCGCCATGGAAGCGGATGCTGATTCCGGCATCATCCAGACGCTGCCGCTCATCATCAATCGCAACACGATGTTTGCGCGCGTCCAGCAATTTGCAGCGCGCATTTATGGGCCCGTCATTGCCTCAGGCCTGGCTGTCTGGTCGGGGCGCGATGGCAATTATTGGGGCCATAATGCGATCATTCGCACGAAGGCTTTTGCTGATCATTGTGGACTACCCGATTTGCGCGGTCGTCCACCCTTTGGTGGCCATGTGCTGAGCCATGACTTTGTCGAAGCAGCTCTCATACGCCGCGCAGGTTATGCCGTTTACATGCTGCCCGTTCTTGGCGGCTCCTTTGAAGAAAGCCCGCCCTCGCTGATCGATCTGGCGACACGTGATCGGCGCTGGTGCCAAGGCAATTTGCAGCATTCGCGCATCATGACGGCCAAGGGCTTTACGCTGCCCACACGCCAGCATTTTGCGACCGGCATTATGGGCTATTTGGCCTCGCCCTTCTGGATGGCGCAATTGATTGTCGGTATCGTTCTCGTGCTGCAATCAACTTATATTCGTCCAGAATATTTCACCGACGAATTCCGCCTCTTCCCGGCTTGGCCGCGCTTTGATGCGGAACGCGCGCTGGCGCTGTTTGGCGTCACCATGGCGGTGCTGTTGGCACCCAAATTGTTTGGCCTGATTATCGCGCTGTGGGAAAGCGAGACCCGCAAAGCTTGTGGCGGTGCGCTACGGCTCATCGTCTCGACATTGTTGGAAGTGCTGATCTCGGCACTGCTCGCCCCCATCATGATGGTGATCCAGACAGGCTCTGTGATGCAGATCATCTTTGGTCGCGACACAGGTTGGAATCCACAGCGGCGCGACGATGGCTCAATCCCGCTACGCGACATCATTCGACGGCATCGCTCGCATGTGGGCTTGGGCGTGGTCACACTCATTACTGGTATGTTGATCTCACCATCACTGGTGGCGTGGATGTCGCCGACCATTGCCGGCCTCATTCTGGCCATTCCGATTTCATGGGCGAGCGGCCAACTAGGCATTGGCCTTGCGTTGAAGCGCGTTGGCCTCTTGCTGACACCAGAAGAATCGACACCACCCGCCATCGCTATGCGCGCCAATGCGCTGACGAGCCAGCTCGCGGCAGACGGCGGCGATGAATCAGATGGCATTTGCGCCATTCATGACGATGCGCAACTACGCGAAAGCCATGATCTTTTCTTGCCGCCCGCCCAGCCCCGCTTGCGCGGCCATATCGATACGGACCGCGCCTTGGCTGAAGCCAAGCTGGGGGAAGCCCAGACTTTGGATGAAGCCATCACCTGGCTGAAGCCCAAAGAGCGCATGGTTGTGCTGCATGACCGCGCACTGATCGATATGCTGGCGCGTCTACCAGCCGACGACAGTGCAAAAAGCTAAAATCCACAGCTCTGTCTTGATATTATCAAGGAAACTATCCCTGACAGGCGTAGTCTGAACTGACACGAGCAGGAGGCCCACATGGAAGCCCGGCAGATTATGACCACCCCCGTCCTCAGCATTTCACCCGGCGCCAGCTTGCGTCAGGCCATCGAACTTATGCTGGAAAAGCGCGTCAGCGGATTGCCGGTGGTTGATGAAATCGGCCAGCTCGTTGGCCTCATCAGCGAGGGGGATCTGTTGCATCGCGCCGAAATCGGCACGGAGAAGCATCGCTCCAAATGGCTGGGCTTCATCTTGGGGCCAGGCCGCAGCGCCAACGATTATGTGCATGCCCATTCACGCCGCATTGCTGATGTGATGACGACAGAGCTTGTCACTGCCGAAGAGACAACTCCGCTGGAAGACGTGGTGAAGCTGATGGAAAAGCGCAACATCAAACCCATTCCTATTGTGCGCGATGGCGGTGTCGCTGGCATTATCACCCGTTCAGATTTGTTGCGTGCTTTCCTCAAGAACACGGCGGCACAGAGTGCCGCGCCTGTGAGCGACGAGGACATTCGCCTGCGCATTCTTGAAACAATTGATGCACAAGGCTGGGCACCATTGGGTTCCATTCACGTCAAAGTCGTCGATGGTCATGTCACGCTGTCAGGCACGATCTTTGATGAGCGTGAACGCGATGCGATCCGTGTGTGTGCAGAAAACCAGCCCGGCGTCAGCGGTGTGACGGATGACATGATCTGGGTTGAACCGACCACGGGCGACTATATGACTCCTCCGGCCTGACTCAGATTTTCTCCCGGTTGCGCAAACCCGGAAAGAGTCGCATCCAGACCAATGCCGCGATAATCGCGCTGACGCCACCAAAGATGACGGTTGGCACAGCGCCGATGAACATGGCCAAAGCACCGGATTCAAACTCGCCCAATTGATTGGACGTGCCCGTCAGAATGGTATGGACGGCGATGACGCGGCCGCGCATTTCATTGGGCGTCTCGCTCTGGATGAGCGACTGACGAATGACCACGCTCACCATATCGGCTGCGCCCAGGGTCAGCAAAAACAGCGCTGCCGGAATGATGTTGGTCGACAGGCCAAAGCCTACCGTGCAGGCGCCATAAATCATCACGCAGATGAACATGGTGCGCCCGGCATGGCTGCCCAAAGGATAATGCGCCAGCACCAATGCGGCGCAGATCGAGCCAACTGAAGACATAGAGCGCAAGAGCCCCAAGCCCCAGGCATCGGTCTCAAAAATATCCTTGGCAAAAACTGGCAGCAAAGCGGTTGCGCCACCCAGCAGGACGGCAACGAGATCCAGCGTAATCGCGCCCAGAATGACGGGCTGAGTCCAGATGAATTTATAACCAGCGACAATCACCGACCATGTTGCACGGATTTTTTCCGCGCGCGGTGGACGCGCACGAATGACCCATGCACCGCCAACGGAGAGGATGAAACAGGCAATGGCGAAAGCAAAGGGCACGGCAGGATCAAGCGCAACAAGCACGCCACCCAAAGCCGGACCAGTCACACTGGCGATCTGGTTGGTCGTATTGTTCCACGCCACGGCACTTTGATATTCCTCATCCGGCACAAGATTGGTCATCAAGGCTTGGCCTGCCGGATTGGCAAACGCGCGCGCGGAACCCAACAGCACCACGGTGAGATAGATCGGCAGCATGCGCCCCGGCGCCAAAGCGCCGCCCAGCACCAAGGCCAACATCAACGCGCCACACAACACCATCACGCTACACGACAGGAGGATGATGCGACGACGATCATACCGATCGGCCGCCGGTCCCGTGACGAGCGACAAGGGCACTGTGGGAATGAAAGCGCACAGACCGATCAGGCCCAGCGCCAATGTGTCATTGGTGACGAGATAGACGAGCCAGGCAATGGCAACATTTTGCACCTGCAGGCCAAGCGTCCACAAAAAGCGGCATGTGACGAAAGCGCGAAAATCATGGTGGCGGAAAACAGCCCTGCCGCCTTTCGGATCCTGATCACTCATGCTGCTCTTGTCCCCTCACGCCTGCGCGGCTCTAGCGCCACAGAACGCGGATATCGAGCGCGACCACGCCGCGCCCCTTCTCACGCGCCACCAGCGGGTTGATTTCGATGTCCGAAATCTTTTCGCGGTGATCAAGGAAGAAGCGGCCAAGTGCGGCTGATGCTCTCACCAAGGCTGCCTGATCGGCGGCAGGTCGCCCGCGATAGCCAGCCAGCAATTTGGCGAGTTTCAATGAACTGATGCGCTGCGCGATCTCCTCTTCATCCAGCGGCAACATGGCAAGTGCCACATCTTCGAGCAATTCGACCAGCACACCACCAGAGCCCACCAGCAACATCGGGCCATAGAGCGCATCCTCGCGCGCACCCACAATGGCTTCGACGCCGCCTGTCACCATTTCATGCACTTCAATGCCATCAATGCGCGCATCCGCCTTATAGGCTTTGGCATTGGCCAAGATCTGCGTGGCGGCTGCCTCGACACTTGCCGCGTCGCGCAGATCGAGCATCACACCGCCAGCTTCAGTTTTATGCAGAATGTCGGCAGAGCGGATTTTCAGCACAACAGGGAAGCCCATCTTCGCTGCCTGCGTTGCAGCCTCTTGTGGTATCATGGCCAGCGCTTGTGCTGGCGCATGTATTCCATAGGCGGCGAGTTTTTCGTTCAGGTTATCGGGCGAGAGATCCGATTTGGGTGCGGACCCCGGCAGGCGCGGGCTTTTGCCTTGGCGTTGCGCATGGAACCAAAGCGCATTGATCGCACGCAGAGAGGGTTGCAATTCCTGCAAGAAGGGGAAGCCCGCTTCCTGCTGCATCAGCTGCGCTTCTTGTGTCATCGGATAGGACATGCGGGCAAAACCAAGCACCGGCTTGTCTGTTGTCTCATGCATGGCGCGCAACAGCGCTGACTCTTCCCAGACCTTCGTGCGCTTGCCCGGCAATTGTGCGGCCCAAGCGAGAACGTCAACATTGGGATCAGCCGCAACAATGGCGCACAGATCAGCGGCTGCTTTCAGATTGGATGGAATGCCGACATCGAGCGGATTGCGCGGCTTGATCTCGTCTTGCATGTAAGGGCGCAAGGCTGCGTCAGTCTGCGGCGAGAATTGCGCCAGCGTCGCGCCTTCTGTCTCGACATAATCATAGAGCATGTCGACGGTGCCACCGGACGTGGTGACAAAACCAATGCGCGGCCCCTTGGGGCGGCGCGGTGACTGAAAGGCGAGTGTGGCTTCCACCATGTCATCAAGATTTTCGCCGCGGATAATGCCGTGGCGCTCGCACATGGCGAGATAGGCGGCATAATCACCCGCAATGGCGCCTGTGTGCGATTGCGCGGCGTCACGTGAATTCTGTGTCTGGCCGGTCTTCAAAGTCAGGATGGGTTTGCCAGCTTCGAGCGCCCGTGCGGCGGCTTTCATGAAAGCCTTGGGGCGGCGGATGCCTTCGACAAAGCAGACGATCTGTTTGGTGTGCTCATCATCCACGAGAAAGTTGATGTAATCCGCCAGATCAAGATCAAGCTCATTGCCTGACGAAATGCCGTAGGAATAGCGCAAGCCGCGCGAGGCGCCGGTCTTCATGAAAAACTGCAGAGTGCCGCCGGATTGAAACACGCACGCGACGGAGCCGGGTTCCAGCTTGGCGAGATCGGGATTGGGATAGGCAAAGAGCTTTTCGCGATATGAATGCGCGCCCATGCAATTGGGGCCAGCCAGCCGCAGGTTCGTGCGCGCCAGAACCTCGCGCACCGTGCGACCACGTGCCTGCGAGGCTTCATCAGCGCCATCGCCCACGCCGCCTGCGTAAATCGTCATGGATTTCACGCCACGCGCAGCACCATCTTCGACGACCGCTGGCACAGCGTCTGCTGGCACAATGACAATGGCATGATCGACGGGCTCAGGCAGATCGCGCAGCGAGGGATAGGCTTTCTCACCGAACACTTCTGCTTGGCGCGGATTGATCAGATAGATTTTGCCGTCATAGCCTTGGTCGCGCATGGCGCCCAGAATTTGTCCGGGCCAGCGTCCCCGCTCGGAAGCGCCCACCAGCGCAACAGTGCGCGCGCGCAGCGTATGTTCGACAGAGCGGAAATCATCCCCAGACATATGCGTCTCCCTTTTCTTGTTCTTCTTCGCCGCAACCTCTGACGGGCGTTCGGCCTTGCCTCATTCTAAGGGCGTTCAGCGCAAATCTGCAATCTCGGCGATGAGTTTGCGCAGGACAGCATCCCCGAATGTCTCAAAATTTTTCGCCACGATCATAAAAGCCCCCTCGCCTCCGATCACCTCCTGCTCATAATGCTGATCAAGGTAGGGCTCAAAAGCCAGAATCGGCAATCCATTGATCACAATGCCCTGTGCCACGGCGGCATCGCGGGCTACGCGCGCCATGCGCCCGCTCGTGTTCTCGCCATCACCTGAGACATCAATCACCCGGCGCGCAGCCTGATGGGGCGCTTCTTCCAACATGCGCACACCGTGATCAATCGCCCCGCTGATCGACGTGCCGCCACCAAAGAGCTGGCGTGGCCCTTCCTCAATCGCTTTGGCAAACGCCTCGGCGCTGGCTTGATCGCGGATGATCGTCCAACCCACGGACTCACGTTGCAAAAAGGGGCCGGTCCATTGGAACATCTGCACAGCAATGGCGCCGCGCATGCCCGATTGAATGGCGCGCCACACTCGCGGATTGCGGAAGGCTTCCACATAGCCGCGTTTTTGCAATTCGAAACGGGTTTGATTGACGCTGCCGGAGGCATCGACCGCCAGCACCAGAGCGAGATCGACCTCTTCAGCGCGTGTCTCGACAGGCCGCACGAGGAGCGCGGAGAGGAGAATGAGGGGTGCAACAAGCCAACGCTGCATAACGCCTCCCGCCGTCATTGCGAGCGAAGTGAAGCAATCCAGACGCGTCACGCGAGGCATGGATTGCTTCGTCGCTTCGCTCCTCGCAATGACGCAGTGAGCGAAGCGACGTGTTTTATTTACCCGCGCGCAGCAACAGCGCGCTTGGCGAGAACCGTCACGACATGGGCGCGATAATCAGCGCTGGCGTGAATGTCATTGTTGAGGTCGCCGGCATCCACCTTGATGTTCTCGATGGTTTTGGCCGAAAAATCCTTTGCAAGCGCCTCTTCCATCGCGCTGATGCGGAAAGCCGACGGGCCCGCACCTGTCACAGCGACACGCACGCCAGCCTTGGTCTGCGCGACGAACACGCCAACAACCGCATAGCCGGACGCAGGATGGCGCAGCTTCTGGTAATGAGACCAGACCGGGATAGGGAAACGCACGCCCACAATAATTTCAGATGGCTCTAGCGCGGTCTCGAAGAGACCGGTGAAGAAATCATCCGCCGCAATCTTGCGCTTGTTGGTGACAAAGGTCGCCCCAAGGCCGACCGTGCCAGCCGGATAATCGGCTGCCGGATCGGCATTGGCGCAAGAACCACCAATCGTGCCGCGATGGCGCACAGCCGGATCACCGATCTGGCCTGCCAGACTTGCGAGGCCGGGGATGAGCTCGCGCACCAGTGCGTGTTCATGAACTTCGGCATGTGTGGTCATCGCGCCGATGACGAGCTCATCGCCATCACGGCACACGCCCTTGATATCGGGCACTTTGGCCAGATCAATCAGATCAGAGGGCGCAGCAAGGCGCTGCTTCAATGTCGGCAGAAGCGTCATGCCGCCCGACATCAGCTTGGCATCTTCATGCGCCTCGAGAAGCTTGGCCGCATCAGCCACGGAGGCTGGTGTGTGATAGGCAAAATTTTCCATCAGGCCTGTCCTCCCGCCATTTTCGCGCTGGCATCCACAATGGCTTCCACAATGCCCTGATAGCCCGTGCAGCGGCAGATATTGCCTTCGAGTTCGTGGCGCACTGTCTGTTCATCCGCCTTGGGATGACGACGGCAGATATCAACGCCCACCATCACCATGCCCGGCGTGCAGAAGCCGCATTGCAGACCATGATGTTCGCGGAAAGCTTCCTGCACAGGGTGCAGCGTGCCATCTGCCTTAGCGAGACCTTCAATGGTGAGGATCTCTTTGCCGACCGCCTGCACGGCCAGCATGGTGCAGCTCTTCACCGCCTTGCCATCGACATGCACGGTGCAGCAACCACATTGCGTGGTGTCGCAACCGACATGCGTGCCGGTGAGGCGCAGATGGTCGCGAATAAATTCAACAAGCAATGTGCGCGCTTCGACTTGTCCCGAAACGGCCTTCCCATTGATCGCCATGTTCACATTGATGAGCACGATAAACCTCTTGTCGTCTTGATGGGGCAATCAGGCTGCTTTTGCAGCTTTGGCCTTTTGAATGGTGGTCCAGACGCGGTCAGGCGTCAGCGGCATGTCGATATGGCGGATGCCAAGATCCTTCAGGGCATCGCAGACGGCCGAGACGAAAGCGCCCGGCGCACCACAGGCGCCGGCTTCGCCCGCACCCTTCACGCCCAGATCGTTCGTCTTGCATGGCACTTCATTGAACAGCGCATCGATCGTCGACAGATGATGGGCGCGCGGCATGCCGTAATCCATGAACGAGCCGGTCACGAGCTGACCTTCGTCATCATAGACAGTCATTTCCGTCATCGCCTGGCCAATGCCCTGCGCGACACCGCCATAGACCTGACCATGCACGACGAAAGGATTGAGCACTTTGCCGCAATCATCGACCGCGATGTAATTCAGCATTTCGATCTTGCCGAGATCAGGATCAACTTCCACTTCGATCACATGCGTGCCGTTGGGATAGTTGAACTCTTCCGGATCGCGCTTGAGGAAATAGCTTTCATCCAAGCCAGGCTCCACGCCATCGGGCAGATTCTTCAGCTCATAAGAGGCTTTCGCCACTTCCGCCAAAGTCACGGATGATGTGCCCGCGCTGAACACGCCGGCATCAAAGCTCACCTTTTCAGGCTCTGCCTGCATGAGATTGGCCGCAATCTTCGTGCCCTTCTCGACAATCCGCTTGGCCGAGCGTTGCAGACCTACGCCACCCATCCAGGATGAGCGCGAGCCGAATGTGCCCGCGGCTTCCTTCGGCATGATCTTTGTGTCGCCTTGAATGAGCGAGACATTTTCAAACGGAATACCCAAGAAAGTCTGGATCAATTGTGCCCACACTGTCTCATGGCCTTGGCCATGCGAATGGGTGCCAGCGTAAACCACCGCCTTGCCTTCAGGCGTCACCTGAATGCGCATTTCTTCAGTCGGGCGTCCGCCTGACGGCTCGACGAAATTGGACAGGCCAATGCCGCGCAATTTTCCGCGCTTGGCGCTTTCCGCGCGACGCTTTTCAAAGCCCGCCCAGTCAGCGGCCTTCATCGCCATATCCATATTGCCGATGAAATCGCCGGAATCGATCAGCATGCCCATCTGCGTGCGATAGGGCATTTGGTCTTGGCGGATGACATTGCGGCGACGGATTTCATCGCGCGCCAGACCCGTGGCATCTGCCGCCGCATCCATCAGGCGTTCCATCAGGAAGTTGGCCTCGGGGCGACCTGCACCACGATAGGTATCGGTTGGCACCGTGTTGGAGAGAACCGGCCTCACAGAGAAATAGAAATTCTCGATGTCATAGACGCCGGGAATAATGCGGCCACCGCCGTTGATGGGCAGACGCGGACCATTTTCGGCAAAGTAAGCGCCGCAATTCACGATCGTCCAAACCTTCAGCGCGACCACGCGGCCATTGGCATCCAGGCCAAGTTCAGCATGGTTGATCTGGTCGCGGCCGTGATAATCGGAGACAAATGTTTCCGAGCGATCACCGCGCCATTTTACCGGGCGGCCAATCTTGCGGGTTGCCCAAGAGACGACACCCAGTTCCGGATAAAGCTTTCCGCGAATACCAAAGCCACCGCCGACATCGGCGGAGATAACACGCACCTTGTCAGCCGGAAGATTCATCACAGTCTTGGCGAGACCCTGCTGAATGCGGCGACCACCTTGTGTGGGGGCGTGAATGGTCAACTCGCCATCGGCCCAATTGGCGACTGCGCAGCGCGGCTCCATGGGGTTGGGCACAACGCGGTTGTTGACGATGTCGACGACAACACGCGTCTTGGCTTTCGCCATATGCGCTTCAATTTCGGCTTCGGGACGGTTTTCCCAATGCACGCCGACATTGCTGCCATGCTGTTCCCAAATCACGGGGCTGTCGGGCGATGCGGCAAAAGCGGTCGAGCCAACGGCA
>CAINNX010000137.1 GCA_903851305.1 uncultured Hyphomicrobiales bacterium
CCGATCTCGTGCCCTTGGGCAGGACGAGGAGCTTCTGCGCAGGGAAACCGGCGACGAGGAAGGCGCGCATCGCGTCCCATTCAATGCCAGACGGCTTTTTACCGAAGGCCATTTCATAAGCTTCTTCGTAATGGGGCAAATCGGGGAAGTTGGGATCACGCGCCAGATTGCCGTTCTTGTCGAGCGTGCCCCATGAGAACAGCGCAACCGCTTCACCCTTCTTCACCAGCGGCATAGACGAGCGCAGGTAGGCGGACGTGGTCTGGTAATCGACATTCATTTCGCCGCGCTCGAAAGCCAAGCGGCCCTCGCCTCGACCGGGGAAACCGGTCACATGCTGCACATCCATGCCCATCAGGCGGAAGCCCAGCAGCGGCACGAGATCAAGCGAGGTCAGACCTTGCGAGGCGTAATGCATCTTCACGCCTTTGAGCTTGGAGATCTCCTTCACCGAGGTCACACCGAGCTTGGCGGAAATATAGGCGACACCACCTGTGGGTGCGGCCAGAACCGGGATCCAGTCCTTGTAATCAAACTTCACATGCGCTTCGCCGAGCAGATAGGGAAACTGGGTAGAGCCAGACGTGCCAAGAATGGTCAGACCATCCGGCTTGGCTGAAGCCGCAAACAGATTGGCGCCCGAGATCGAGCCACCACCGGGCTGGTTCTTCACCACCACGGCCGGCTGGCCGGGCAAATGCTTTTGCAGGAGCTGCGCATTGAAACGGCCCCACACATCCGAGCCACCGCCAACGCCGAAGGGGATGACCATGGTGATGGTTTTGCCTTTGAAATCGACCGCTTGCGCGGGAGCGGCAACGCCGGTGGCAAGTGCGAGCGCGGCGCTAGCCGCCAGGAGTGTCCTGCGATCCATGTATTTTCCCTCCGCAAGAAATGCGATGCTAGGTTTCTATGAATGACCATGTAGCCGAAAAACGCGCCAACGGCGACCCGTGCAGTGCCAATGACGCGGATTTGAAGCCCCCTGCTTTTGGATAATGCCCTTGGGGAGGCGGTCACGGCAACGGGTTTGATGCGAGATGTTTGCCCTGCCCGTCCGCTGCATGCTACCTCAAACGACAATTGCCGGCGGCGCAGCCCGAGATAAGGCCAGCATGAACCAGTCAACCCCTTCTCCCTTCTGGGACTTCTCTCTCCGAACCTATTCCAGGCCGGGCGTCCCCAACTCCTGCCTGACGCTTCAGGATGGGTCGGGTGTGGACGTCAATGTGCTGCTGTTTGGCCTGTTTCTGGGCCAATCAAATCGCAAACTCTCCGCCGCCGATGTCCGAACAATCGCACAGGCCATCGAACCTTGGCGCGCCGAAATCGTGGTCAACCTGCGCGCGGCGCGGCGTGCCTTGAAAGATCCGCCACCCCATTTCGAAGGCCCTTTGGCCGAATCCTTGCGCAAGCAGGTGAAGGCCGCCGAACTCGAGGCCGAACGCATCCAGCAGGAGATGCTCTTCGTAACCTTTGGGAGCGCTGCCATGGGTGTTTTGGAAAACGATGCGGGTATCGCTTCGGCCTCCAACATCAAGGCTTATGAAGGGTATCTGTGCTCCTCCTTTGAAGCACAGGCTGTTGCAACGCTGCTGCAAGCAGTGGGTCAGACAAATGGGTGATATGTGAGCATGCCGGATCAAAGCAAAACCAAGAAGCGCCTGATTGTTGGCATCAGCGGCGCCTCCGGCATTATTTTCGGCATCCGACTGCTTGAAGTGCTGCAAAAGCTCGACATCGAGACGCATCTCATTGTGTCCAAGGCCGCCGAAATGACGCTGGCTTATGAAACGGATTTCAAGCTGAAAGAATTGCGCGACATGGCGCATGAATATCACCCGATGACCGACATCGGCGCCAATATCTCGTCCGGTTCTTACAAGACACTAGGCATGATCATTGTGCCCTGCTCAATCCGTTCCATGAGCGAGATTGCCACTGGCGTCACCGGCTCCCTGATGAGCCGTGCAGCAGATGTGGTGCTGAAAGACCGCCGCCGCCTGGTGCTGGCCGTGCGTGAAACGCCGCTGCATACGGGCCATTTGCGCACCATGACGCAATTGTCGGAAATGGGCGCGATCATCGCCCCTATCATGCCCGCCTTCTACAATCGCCCCAAAACGCTTGATGACATCATCGACCATACGGTCGGGCGTCTGCTTGACCTGTTCGATATTGATGCAAAAATGGTCAAGCGCTGGAAGGAAGATGAAACGCCAGCGGAGGATTAGGCCTCAGGCCTTTTTCTCCCAGCCACCGGTTTCTGTCTGCTGCTGATAGGCTAGATTGGCGCCTGCAGCTTTGAGCGCTTTCCATTGTGCTCGCGCATCGGTGAGCTCAGCCTCATCATTGCCATCGAACATGATGACGAGACGCAAATAAGGCTGGTCGCCTGAGGCGGCCAGAACAGGCGCAATTTGTGCGCTCTCCACAAAGAACCGGATCTGCGCACCATTCGGGTTTTCCGGGCCCGTGGTCAGATAGATCGGCTGGAATTCAGCATCACCATCGGCAGCCGTGCCATGGGGCAGAAAACCATCTTCTGAATAATTCCACAAAAGCTCGTTGAGAGTGTCGCATTTTTCTTGCGTGCGCGTCTGCAAGCAGACATGCCAGTCGCGTTCCAACGACAATTCCAACAAGCGCGGCAGGGCTTTTTCAAGTCGTTGCACTTGCAGATGGTAGAACACGATTTCGGTCATCAGAAACCCGCACCCACAATGATCAGCGTGCGGTCACGCGCTGTCCAGATCATGCCCAGATCAGCGCCACCTTCGTGATATTCGGTTTTACCTGCAACCACGATATCGCCCCGCTGGTTTGAGGCACGCAAATAATCTTCGGCCTCGCGGCTCATCGTGCGCACAGCGGTCGAGGCGCGCGTCGGGTTCCAGACCAAAGCCGAGCGAATGGCCGCATTCTGCACCTGCTCGAATTTGGTTGTAGTCGCAGTATCACTCGGCAAACCGATCTTCACTTCAAAACGCACCAGCGCATCGCCGCGACATTCCAGCAAGCCATCGATGCGCACATTGGTAACAAGGTCGAAAAAGTCGCCTTGTGAAGATGAGCGCGACACGACGAGTGGGCGCACAAAGGCTGCATTCACATCGCCTGTTTCACGAATGAACGTCGATTGAAACATACCACAGCTCGGCGGGCGCCCGGATTGCACCTGCGCCTGCGCACCAACCATCGACATGAGAAAGAAAAAACCCGCCGCCCAGATTTTCATATGCGCCTCAGCCTTCGTAATGATCACTGATGAGGCGGTCGAGCAGGCGCACGCCCCAGCCCGAACCCCAGCTCTGATTGATGTCGCTTGAGGGCGAGGCCATGCCAGTGCCTGCAATATCAAGATGCGCCCATGGCACGCCATTGACGAAACGCTGCAGGAATTGCGCCGCCGTGATCGATCCCGCATAGCGCCCACCGGTGTGTTTCATATCCGCAAATTTTGAATCAAGCAGCTTGTCGTAAGCCGCTCCCAGCGGCATGCGCCAGACCTTCTCGCCCGTCACAGCGCCTGCCTCGGTGAGGCGGGCGGAGAGTTCATCATTGTTAGAAAACAGGCCCGCGTGCTCAGTGCCCAGTGCAACAAGGATGGCGCCCGTCAGAGTGGCCAGATTGACCATGAATTGCGGCTTGTACTTGTCTTGCACATACCAAAGGACATCACCCAGAACGAGACGGCCTTCCGCATCGGTGTTGATGAGCTCAACTGTCTGGCCCGAAAGAGACGTCACAATATCGCCGGGGCGCTGGGCTTTGCCGTCAGGCATGTTTTCGACAAGGCCGATCGCGCCAATCACATTGACCTTGGCCTTGCGCGCCGCAAGTGCATGCATCAAGCCGACAACACAGGCAGCGCCCGCCATATCGCCCTTCATATCTTCCATGCTGGCAGCCGGCTTGATCGAAATGCCGCCGCTGTCAAAGCACACGCCCTTGCCAACAAAGGCAATCGGCTTTGTCTTGGCCGATTTGGCGCCGTTCCAGCGCATGATGACAACTTTGCTGTCGTGATCAGAGCCTTGGCCGACACCCAGCAACATGCGAAAGCCCAGTTTCGCGAGGGCTTTTTCATCGAGCACTTGCACCTCGACGCCCAGCTTCTGCAAGTCTTTGGCACGCTGCGCAAAAGATGCGGGGAAGAGAACATTCGGCGGTTCATTGACGAGCGTGCGCGCCAGCGTCACACCACCTGCCAAAGCCTCGCGATGTTTGGCTTCGCGCTTGGCGCCTGCAGGATCAGCCAAGGCAATGCTGATCTGGCTCTTGGGGGCCGTTTTGGCATCGTCTTTTTTCTTCGTCTTGTAGATATCAAATTTATAGGCGCGCAGACGCAGGCCCAACATCAGGTCGGCCGCAGCCTTGTCCGCATCGGCTGCAACATCTGGCATTTCAAATAAAATGGTAACACGCGGTTGACCATCAATTTTGCCCTGGATCGCTCCACCCAGATTGAGAGCATCGACGGGACCGGCCTCTTCAGCCTTGCGCGCTGTGCCCATGACAATGAGCCGCTCGCACGGCAAACCTGTGGGGGCGAGCAAATCAAGCGATTGTCCGCTTTGGCCTTTGAACTTGGCCGTGGTGGCCGCGCGTTTGATGAGATCGACAGCACCGCCCAATATCCGGCGCGTCTCAGCACCCATGGCCAGATCAGCCCCCGCCAGCACGACCCAAGTGGATGCACCTGCTGAGCCGCCAGCGCCGCGGCCTTTGCGGGCGCCCGCGTCTTTGAGTGCGGTAAAATCGATCTGGAGCTCGCCTGCCATTTTCTGCCTCTTCAGCTGTGTTCCGCCGCATCCAAAAAGCGTGACGCGGCCACACGCGGATTCTTCCCAAGGGGTGCCATTGCACTGCTGCTTTTGCAAGCGGGAACCGAGGCCTAGCTCAACAACAGTGTCATCACGGACACAGACACCTCACGACATGCCCAAAGGCCCTGATAATCGCCCTGCAAGCCTTGCCTCGCCGTTTGTGACAGATTAGCCAAAAGGGATGGCGTGCGGTTCCAGCCATCAGCACGCTTGGCAGGAGTTGTCCCGCCCGGAGATACCGGAAGGGGAAGGCAAATCAGTCTCGAATGGCTATAAGTCGGTCAATGACGATTTTTGAAAGATATGTGTTCCGGACTTCGCTGGCGGGCTTTTTGACCGGCCTTGGCTTGCTGACGGGCGTTGTCTGGCTGGCACTGTCGTTGCGCCAGGTCGATTTGATGTCGACCAAGGGCCAAACATTTTGGGTCTTTCTGACCGTCACCGGTCTGACCATTCCCTCACTGGTCATGGTTATCGCCCCGATTGCCTTGTTCATTGCCGTCCTGTTCACCCTCAACAAGCTGAACGGAGACAGCGAGCTTGTCGTTATGTCGGCCTCTGGCCTGTCACCGGCCCAAGTCCTTCGTCCCTTTGCACTGCTTTTTTTGCTCGTCACATTGCTGGTCGGCGCCACATCCCTTTGGGCCATGCCTGCGAGCTTTCGTGAGATCACGGTGCAATTCACGCGCATCCGGGCGGATATGCTGACACGCGTCGTCAATGAAGGGCAATTTGTCTACCTCGATGCTGGCTTTGTCTTTCACTATCGCGAACGCCTGCAAAATGGCGACATGCGCGGCCTGTTCATCCAAGATCGGCGCGACCTGCAGCATATTTCCACTTATATTGCCGAAGCTGGCCGCACGATTGAAACCGGCGCACAAAATTATCTCGTGCTGGAACGCGGTTCCATCCAGCGCCAATCACCCGACGCCTCTGATCCGGCGATCATTGTATTTGAGCGCTATGCCATCGATCTGGCCCAATTTGGCAGCGATGATGCAGGCCCACTGCGCGCACGCGAACGCACCACTTCCGATTTGCTGACGCGCGATCCCAATGAGCCGATGGTCCGGTCCTTGGCGGGACGTTTCCGCCAGGAATTACATGAGCGCTTTTTGAACCCGATTTACGGGCTTGTTTACGGCATGATCGCTTTTGCTGCTCTCTGCCAGCCTAAAACGACACGTCAAGGACGCGGTCTTACCATCGCTGGCGCCATCACTGCAGCGCTTGCCATGCGCATTGCAGGCTTCGGCACATCAGCCATGATCGTGCGCAGCGAAGCGGCTGTGCCAATTGCCTATGCCATGCCCGCTCTCGTCTTTTTATTGGCGCTAATGCATGCGTTGCGGCCTGACTTATTGACGCAGCTGGTTGCTCGTCTGACAAGCCTTGCCGACAAGGAGCGCGCGACATGATCGGACGCACGCTCGGGCTTTATCTGGCAGGCCGTTTTACCCGTGCCATTTTGTCGGTCTTCGGCACTATTTTTGTGCTCGTCTATCTCATCGACTTTGTCGAAATGCTGCGCCGCGCGGGCGATATTGCCAATGTCACAGCGCTGAATCTCGCCTTTCTGACTTTCTTGCGTGTGCCCGCTGTGACCGAGCAGATTCTGCCCTTCGCGACATTGGGCGGCGCCATGCTAGCCTTCATCAGCCTGACGCGACGCCTTGAACTGGTTGTGGCGCGCAGCGCCGGCATTTCGGTCTGGCAATTTCTGATGCCCCCGCTCGCCATTGTTTTGCTGATCGGCGTTGCCTCGGTGACTATTTACAATCCGCTTTCGGCGCTGATGAAGCAAAAGGCTGATGCGATCGAAATTTCGCTCTTTGGCCGGACCGAGCCCAGTCAGGGAGACACCAGCCTGTGGCTGCGCCAACGCAGTGCAAACGGCCAGTCCATCCTGCGCGCCGAAAAATCGAGCGATGCGGGAACGCGGCTGGGGGGGGTCTCCGCCTTTGTTTTCGACCTCAGCAATCATTTTGTAGAGCGCATCGAGGCCGTCCGTGCCCACCTTGAGGCAGGAGCCTGGGTGCTGGAACAGGCCCGCCTCATCCGCCCCGGAGAAGAACCCCGCGACCTCGACACATACCGCCTGCCGACCTACCTCTCGGCCAGCCAGATCAGCCAGTCCTTTGTGACGCCAGAAGCAGTCCCCTTCTGGAGCCTCCCCGACTTTGTTGACCGGACCCGGGCGGCGGGCCTCGATGCGACACCTTACCGGCTGAAATATCAGGTTCTTCTGGCCCGCCCCCTGCTGCTTTTGGCCATGGTTCTGATCGCGGCCTGTTTTTCCTTAAGGTTCTTTCGATTTGGTGGTGTGGCGCAGACGGTTTCGGGTGGCGTGGCAGCGGGCTTCGTGCTTTATGTCATCACGAAACTGGTCACAGACTTGGGCGGAGCGGGACTTATCAGTCCTGTCGTCGCAGCCTGGGGCCCAGCCCTCGCGGGTGGCATGTTGGCATGTTTGGTTCTTTTGTATCTGGAGGACGGTTGATAGGCCGGCTTTTGGGGTCCTTTTCGAAGGTGCGAGACCGTTCCGGTCTGGCCACGTCGATTTTGTCCGCCACACGGTGCGCCGTGGGGATGCCTTCGCACGCCTTAATCCGCTCCTTTGGCCTCACACTGACTTTGGCTGTCAGCGCAGCTGCACTGCTGCCATCTCCCCTCGATCATGCCTCTGCCGTTGCGCAAACGATCAATGATCGCTTTGCCAAAAAAGAGGGCGACAACAAAGATCGCCTGCTCGTTCAGGCCAAAGAGCTGATCTACGACAATAAGAACGACACTGTTTCCGCCACCGGCAATGCGCAGGTCTATTATCAAGGCCGCGTGCTCGAAGCTGATCGCGTCATTTACGACCAAAAGAGCCGCCGCGTGTTTGCGGAAGGCCGCGTCCGTATGACAGAGTCGGACGGCACGATTTCCCATGCTGATCGCATGGACCTGACGGATGATTTCCGCACGGGCTTCATCGACAGTCTGAAGACCGACACGTCCGACCGCACGCATCTGAGCTCACCGCGTGTCGAACGCGTCGATGGCGATTCCGTTTTTGAAAAAGGCATCTATACAGCGTGCGATGCCTGTAAGGATGATCCGACCAAGCCGCCGTTGTGGCAGGTGCGCGCCAAGCGCGTGATCCACAATAACGACGAGCAGACCATTTATTACGAGGAAGCCACTCTCGAATTATTTGGTCGACCGATCGCCTATCTGCCGTATTTTTCTGCGCCCGATCCATCGGTGAAACGCAAAAGTGGTTGGCTCTCGCCCCAGTATATCGTCAAATACAAACTCGGCTTTGGTGTCGCCACTCCTTATTTCTGGGCAATCTCACCCTCGTCAGATCTAACCGTCACGCCCACCCTCATGACGCGCCAAGGCGTGCTGATGGATACTGAATATCGCCAGCGTCTGACCAATGGCTCCTACACAATCCGTGGCATGGGCATTTTGCAACGTGATCCCGGCGCTTTTCTTGATGCACCCTATGGTGCGGGCAATCGCAATTTCCGCGGCTCAGTGGATAGCACTGGCGAATTCTGGCTGAATGAAAAGTGGCGTTTCGGTTGGGATGCGGGCTTTGCCACTGACAAATATTTCTCGCAGGATTATCGCGCGCAGAATTTGACGCTGAGCGCCAACTATTTCCGCGAGCGCACCTCGCAGGTGTTTTTGAATGGCCAGGCGGATCGCGGCTATTTTGATCTGCGTGGCTATTACTTCCAGGGTCTGTCGGCCTATGATCGCCAAGACCAGCAGCCGTTGGTTGCGCCCTCGCTCGACTACAACAAAACCTTTGACGTGCGCCCGCAAGTCTCCGCTGGCATTGGCGGCCAGGTTGAAATCGACCTCAATCTGACAGCCATCTCGCGCCAGCAAGCGGTGTTTGAATCCACTGGCGCGCAATTGCGCGATTCCACTTACGGCCTCTATTCCACCTGCGCGACGTTCGATCGCACCAATTGCATGCTGCGCGGCATGGCGGGTGAATATACGCGTGCAACAGCAACAGCGACCTGGAAGCGTCAATTCGTTGATGGCATCGGTCAAGTCTGGACGCCGTTTACATTCGCTAATCTGAACGGCTCATGGCTCGCACTCGACAAGACCGAAACATATTACGCTGGCTCAAGCCTGCTTGGCCGCAACACCGACCAGATGACCTTCCTTGGCAATGCTAGCGACACATTCCGCGGCCGTCTGCTGACAGGCATCGGCATGGAATACCGCCTGCCCATGATGGCGCGCGCAGGTGGCGTGACCCATGTGATCGAGCCCATCGCGCAAGTCATCCTGCGCCCTGACGAAGTTACGGATCGTTCGCTCGTCAATGAAGACGCACAAAGCCTCGTGTTCGACGACACCAATCTGTTCGCGCTCAGCAAATATTCCGGCTATGACCGATTTGAAGGTGGCCTGCGCGCAAACTATGGCGGTCAATATACTGTGCGCTTTGATAGCGGCGGGTACGGCAATTTGATGCTCGGCCAGTCCTACCAGATGGCTGGGCGTAACTCTTACGCCAACCCTGATGCGGCAAACACTGGTCTGGCCTCAGGCCTCGATACCAAACAGTCCGATTATGTTGCGCGCGCGGCCTTCTCGCCCGATGGCAATTATTCTTTCGTGGCCAAGAGCCGCATGGACCCGAATGACTATCACCTGCGCCGGCTTGATTTGTTGGCCAGCGGCCGTTTTGGTGCCATCACGTCAAGCCTGCAATATGCGCGCTATGAAGCACAGCCTGAGCTTGGCTTTGACAAGCGCCGCGAAGGTATTGTCGAAAGCACAGGCTATAATTTCGACACGAATTATTACGTGAATGGCACGGTCATTTTCGATATGACGCGTCACCTCTACAACTCCGGCACAGGTTCATCATCATCGCTGTTCTCAGTGGCGGGGCTTGGTCTGGGTGCAGGCTATCGCGATGAATGTGCGACCCTCAGCCTGAATTACACATCAACCTATCCGCAGAATTCAACAGCAACGACCCGCGACCAGACGCTGATCTTCCAGCTTGTCCTGCGCACCTTGGGCGAAGCGCGCGTGAGCACTTCGGTTGCTGGCTTGTTTGGCAATGACGGCGTCTCTCACTGATTTCAACACTGGCGAAGGTGACATGACGTCTGCCCTTTTGCCGCTCATCCTCTCGCAAGGCGACCCTTCGGGCATTGGCCCGGAAGTGACGTTGAAAGCTTGGCTCGCACGCAAAGCTGATACGCATCCCTACTTTGTGTTGGGCGATGCAGCTTTGTTGGAGCGCACGGCCAAAGCCCTTCAACTGGATGTGCCGATAGCGCGTGTCTCGCCGAAAGAAGCCGCGCAAGCTTTTGCACATGCCCTGCCGGTGGTTGATCTAGGATTTCCTGTCAAAGGCATCCCCGGCAAGCCTGATGTTGCTAATGCACCGGCCACAATAGCCGCCATTGAACGCGGCGTGCGCATGGTGAAGAACGGCGAGGCCGCTGCGATTGTGACCAATCCGATTGCCAAGGAAGGCCTCTACAAGGCTGGCTTCGCGCATCCAGGTCACACGGAGTTTCTCGGCGAGCTGAGTACAGCTTTATGGGGCGCACCCGTGTTGCCCGTGATGATGCTCTGGTCATCGCAACTGGCTGTGGTGCCCGTCACCATCCATGTCTCACTGGTGCGTGCCATCCAGGACCTCACCACAGAGCTCATCGTCAAAACAGCCCGGATTGTGGCCGCTGACATGACAACAAAGTTTGGTCTCGTCGCACCACGCCTGGCCATTGCAGGCCTCAACCCGCACGCGGGTGAAGGCGGCAGCATGGGGCGCGAGGACATTGAAATTATTGCGCCGGCGGTTGCGCAATTGCGCGCTGAGGGCATTGATGCGCGTGGCCCCTTGCCGCCTGACACCATGTTCCACGCAGCTGCACGTATGCATTATGATGCAGCGTTGTGCATGTATCACGATCAAGCGCTAATCCCGATCAAGACGCTGGCTTTCGATAGCGCCGTCAACCTGACACTCGGCCTGCCTTTCATCCGCACATCACCCGATCATGGCACAGCGTTCGACATTGCCGGAAAAGGGATCGCTCAAGAAGCAAGTCTGATTGCCGCACTCGATCTCGCCAGCCTTTTGGTTTCGCGCGCATGATGCATGATGACGGTCTACCGCCGCTGCGCGATGTGGTGCAAAAATATGAACTGGCAGCACGCAAATCGCTTGGCCAAAACTTTCTCTTCGATCTCAATCTGACCGGCCGCATTGCGCGTGCCTGTGGTCCGCTAGATGGCGTCACCATTGTCGAAATCGGCCCCGGCCCCGGTGGCCTCACGCGTGCGCTTCTCATGGAAGGCGCCAAGCAAGTGATCGCCGTTGAACGCGACGAACGCTGTCTGGATGCGCTGGCCGAGATTGCGCAAGCCTATCCGGGCCGATTGAAAATTGTTGCTGGCGATGCGCTCACAACTGATTGGCGTGCGCTTGTGGCTGACGTGCAGGGACCCGTGCGTATTTGCGCCAATCTACCTTACAATATTGGCACAGCACTTCTGGTCGGGTGGCTTGAAAGCGATCCCTGGCCACCTTGGTATGAGCGCATGGTGCTTATGTTCCAGCGGGAAGTGGCTGAACGTATTGTCGCCACACCAGCACAGCGCGTCGATTACGGTCGCCTTGGCGTGCTGGCAGGCTGGCGCGCCACATCGCGCATCTTGTTTGATGTGCCGCCCACTGCCTTCAATCCGCCGCCGAAAGTAACGTCATCCGTCGTGGAGCTGACGCCACGCGCTGAGCCCCTTGCTTGCAATGGTCGCATTTTGACGGCTGTGACAGCATCCGCTTTCAACCAGCGCCGCAAAATGTTGCGCCAATCGCTGAAAGGCTTGTCGGTGAATGGCAAGACGATTGATGCTTTGGCCTTGCTGAATGCCGCAGGCATTACAGAAACCAAACGCGCCGAAGAAGTCGATGTGGCAGGCTTTGTTGCGCTGGCACGTTTGGCAGACGATATGACGCGGTAGAGACTAAACCTCTTCCAGCAATTCATCCACAAAGGCTGAAATACCCTTAGCTGAGCGCGCGCGCTTCAGACGTTCGGCGATCAAAATGGATTTCACCTGTGAGAGCGCCGTCTGGATGTCTTCATTGACGATGACATAATCATAGATCGGCCAGCGGGTGATTTCATTGCGCGCATTGAAGAGACGCTTGGCAATGACATCTGCTTCATCCTCCGCACGACGCTCAAGGCGTGCGCGCAATTCTTTCATCGACGGCGGCAGGATGAAAATGGTCACAACATCATGGGGCGCACGCTTCTGCACCTGCTGTGTGCCCTGATAATCAATATCAAAAAGCATGTCGCGGCCCTGATTGAGCACGGCCTCAACGGGCGAGCGCGGGGTGCCGTAATCATTGCCATGCACTTCGGCATATTCAAGCAGATCATCAGCTGCCTTGAGCCGGTCAAACTCAGCTTTTGTTTTGAAATAATAATGGATGCCGTCCACTTCGCTGTTGCGGCGCTGGCGTGTTGTCACCGAGATCGACAAAGTCAAATCCAGTGACCTGTCTTGCAAAAGATCACGCGTCAGCGTGGTCTTTCCAGCGCCCGAAGGCGAAGACAGGATAAGCATGAGGCCGCGGCGATGAATCGGATCGGTCATATTCGTCACTCGATATTCTGAACCTGTTCGCGCAATTGTTCGATTTCAACGCGCAAATCCATGCCCAAGGTTGTCAGTGCAGGATCATTCGATTTGGCGCAAAGCGTATTGGCCTCGCGCGAAAATTCCTGAGCCAGAAAATCAAGACGGCGCCCCACCGGCTGGTCGGAAGCCAGAAGCTCACGCGCCGCTACGATATGCGTCTTCAAACGATCAAGCTCTTCACGCACATCGGCTTTGGCAGCAAGCAAAATCGCTTCCTGGTGCAGCCGTCCGGGATCAAGCGCGGGACTTGCCCCCGTTAAAGCATCAATGGCCGCTTGTAAGCGCACACGCACTGCCTCTGGCTTGCGTCCGGGCGCTGCTTCGGCAGCCTGCGTCAGTTCATCAATGCGATTGACGCGCGCAACCAGCACCTCTTGCAGAGCTGCACCTTCCATCAAACGTGCGCTGACCAAACCATCGAGAGCCTCATCCAGCCCATGCAAAGCGGCCAAGGCGAGGGCCGCAAGCGCTGCTTCATCATCGCTCTGCTCACTAACCTCCACCACGCCACGCACAGCCAGCAATCCGTCAAGCGAAGCGGGCTGCAATTGCGCGGAGGTGGGCACAGCGGAAACACTCTCGACCAAAGCACGCAGCAAATCCTGATTGATGCGCACTTGGCTGGGGGCTGCCTCGCGTGTCACAGCAAGCGTGGCATAGCAGGTGCCGCGTGAGAGTTTTTTGGCCAGTCGCGTGCGCGCTTCGGTCTCCAAAGCATCGTGTCCGGGTGGAACGCGCACGCGCAGATCCAATCCCTTGGCATTGACCGCCTTGATCTCCCAAGACCAGCGAAAATGGCCTTGATGGCCCGCGGTTCGGGCAAAGCCGGTCATGCTTTTCAATGTCATCAATGTTCGCCCGAGAGATTCGTCGTCGCCACCATCGGCGCACCATAGAGCGCGGGGCTTGCCGCCTCAAGCTCAGGGCGTGGCAGAGCGCAAAGCACTGTCTGGCACGCGCTTGGCTGAATTGAGATCCCAGCCCTTTTTGCGTAGCGGATCGAGCGGCGTGCCTTCTGAGGCATCGTAAATCTTGCGCACAGCCTGCGGACTTTGCACCGGCTGCAGGGCCAAGGCCTCCGCAGGCATATTCGGCAAGTCGCCATTCAAATCCAGCCCGCCAGCCAGACCAAGTCGCGCTGCCCGCTCGCGCTGATCTGCCAACACGCGCGGCGCCACCGGATAGGTGTTGATGTCGGCGAGCTCTGGCAATTCCTCTTCGCCATCAAGTTCTATCTTGGGCTTGCGCACGGGGGTCTGCCAGACGACAGTCTCTGCGATGGACTGAAACTTCATGTTGCGTGCGGCAAATTTCTTGGCGTCAGCGATGCGCGCGGCCAACACTTGCGCAGGCCCCGGCCCATTGGCTACAGGCCCCATCACATCAAAGCGCCCATTGAGAGCGAATTCTTCCATGCGCGGCAAAGCATCAACCAAAGCGTGACCGGGGCCCGGCTCATCCAATGCGCCGCGCTCACCACGTGGAGGCGCGACATTTTTGGGGCGCGCATCCGGCACACCCGGATCACCCGGCACGACAGAGGGCGCACGATCAACGCCGCCACTGCGCTCTTTCTCAATCTCGCGCCACCGCGCCACATTGCGATTGTGCTCATCCAGTGTTTCAGCAAACGCATGTCCGCCCGTGCCGTCAGCCACAAAAAACAAATCATTCGTCTTGGCTGGATTGGCGACCGCCTCCAATGCCGCACGCCCCGGATTGGCAATCGGGCCTGGAGGCAAACCTTCGATGACATAAGTGTTGTAGGGCGAGGCAGCCGAAATCTCGGCGCGTGTGATACCGCGCCCCAATGTGCCTTTACCGCCGACCAGACCATAAACAATCGTGGGATCTGATTGCAGCTTCATGCGCTTTTGCAAACGATTGATGAAAACGCTAGCCACGCGTGGTCGTTCATCAGAGCGGCCCGTTTCTTTTTCAACGATCGAAGCCAGCGTCACAAGCTCATGGGGCGAGCGCAAAGGAATATTGGGATCGCGCTTGGCCCAGACTTGATCCACCAAGCGGCGCTGATCATCTTGCATTTTGCGCACCAGATCACCGCGCGACATGCCACGTGGCACGCGATAAGTCTCGGGCAACAACATGCCCTCCTTCGGTGCGTCGCGAAGCTCTCCAGCCAGCACATCATTGTCGCGCAGGCGCTGCAAAATCTGTTCGCTGGTGAGGCCTTCTGGAATGGTGATGGCGTGCAGATAGACACGGCCCGTGACCAGCATGTCCATCACATCGCGCAAGCTTGCGTCTTTCTTGAAGAGATATTCGCCCGCCTTCACATTGCCGCGGTTGCCTTCCAGCCACAGCGCAAGATTCATCAGGATCGGCGCATCGATGACGCCATCATTTTCAAGCTTGGCAAGAATATCGGGCACATCTGTGCGCGCCGGAAAATACAGCAACTTGTCGGACGACAGCGGACCGGGTGCGCGCAATTTCTGTTGCGCCAGAGAAAAGCCGACCACAGATGAAATGGCAGCAATCAGCAGCAGTGACAAAAACGCGCTCAGCAATGACAAAAGTCCATCACGCCGTTTGCGATTTTCGGGCGGCGGCGGAGGCGGCGGGACGGCGGGCTGCAAAGCTTCACCTGGTGTGCGCAATTCCTTGCGCGCAAAAAAACCAAAACTCTTTTGAGGCGCAGGCGTGTCCTGCGGCTTGGTCTCTTCAGGGATTGAATCGTGGCCCGTTTCCATGCACCCAGCCTAGCCTATTCCGCTTGAACGCGAAACATCGGAAAACGCCGATTGTGACGATCGGCGTTCCCTCTCACAGACTAAACGCGACGCAAAATCACCGAGGCATTGGTGCCGCCAAAGCCGAAGCTGTTGGACAATACCGTGTCGATCTGGCGTTTTTTAGCAACCTTCGGCACGAGATCAATTTGTGTCGTCACACTCGGATTGTCGAGATTGAGCGTTGGCGGTGCAATGCCATCGCGCATGGCCAGAACCGAGAAAATAGCTTCCACCGAACCGGCTGCGCCCAACAAATGTCCGATGGCCGATTTGGTCGAGGACATGGCAAGCTTGGATGCAGCATCGCCGACTAAACGCGTCACGGCGCCCAATTCGATTTCATCGCCCAACGGCGTCGATGTACCATGAGCATTGATGTAATCCAGATCGTTTGCAGAAATACCAGCACGCTTCAGCGCCATCTGCATGCAGCGGAAAGCACCATCCCCATCTTCAGCAGGTGCTGTGATGTGATGCGCATCGCCCGACAATCCATAGCCGATCAATTCGGCGTAAATTTTTGCGCCACGCGCTTTGGCATGTTCATATTCTTCGAGAACAACGATCCCCGCGCCCTCGCCCATCACGAAACCATCGCGGTCCTTGTCATAGGGGCGCGAACCGGCTTTCGGATTGTCGTTAAAATTTGTCGACAGCGCGCGGCATGCCGCAAAACCTGCCAAGCCAATACGATTGACAGCGGATTCTGCACCACCCGCCACCATGACATCGGCATCACCAAGTGCGATGAGACGACCCGCATCACCAATCGCATGCGCGCCAGTTGAGCAGGCTGTCACGACAGAATGGTTGGGGCCTTTCAGGCCATGCTGGATCGACACATAGCCGGAGGCAAGGTTGATGAGACGTCCTGGAATGAAGAAAGGCGAAATACGACGCGGGCCTTTTTCCTTGAGCAGGATCGAGGTTTCGTAAATGCCACCCAAACCACCAATGCCCGAGCCGATCAACACGCCAGATGAAATCTGTTCTTCGTAGGTTTTGGGCGCCCAGCCGGAATCTTTGAGCGCTTCGCCAGCTGCAGCCACGGCGTAGATGATGAAATCATCAACCTTGCGCTGCTCTTTGGGCTCCATCCAGATATCGGCGTTGAATGTGCCATTGGCACCATCGCCGCGCGGAACCTGACAGGCAATCTGGCAAGGAAGATCATCAACTTCGAAAGAGTCAACGCGACCGGCACCGCTTTCGCCTGCGATCAAACGCGACCAAACGTGCTCCACACCAGCGCCCAGCGGCGTGACGAGTCCAAGTCCGGTGACAACCACCCTTCTCATGATCAACGTCCCAATGTCTGCCAAATGTCTGTAGAAGGCGTCGACCCATGCGCCGCGCCGGAAAAAGTCTGTCGCATCCAAGACGCGACAAACGGACAAGGGCCGGCATAGCCGACCCTCGCGTGTGGCCTGGTCGCGATGACCAGGCGCAAGTCGATTAGGCTGATGCCTTCTCGAGGAACTTCACAGCGTCGCCGACCGTGACGATCGTTTCAGCTGCATCATCGGGAATCTCGACGCCGAATTCTTCTTCGAAAGCCATGACCAGCTCGACCGTATCGAGCGAGTCAGCGCCCAGGTCGTCGATGAAATTGGCAGCATCAACCACTTTCTCGGCGTCAACGCCGAGGTGCTCAATCACGATCTTCTTCACGCGCTCGGCGACATCGCTCATCTTTAGGTCCTCTTGATTTTTCAAACATCTTTGCCGGGGTTGACCACCCGACGGGAACTCTTGGCTGGCCCGAAACACAAGACAATCTTGCCTCAAAAAAGCAAGATCCCAAGCGCTCGTGGGCACCGTCCGAGGGCTGAAGTAACATATCCGCTAATGAATGGCGAGACTTTCAGACCCGCCTCAAGCGAAAGTTGGGACTAAGCTCCAACCCATTCAGATCATTGCCATTCCGCCGTTTACATGGAGGGTAGCGCCGGTCACATAACCAGCCTCGCGGCTGGCCAGGTAGACGCAAGCTGCCGCTATGTCATTACCAGCGCCCAGACGAGCCGCTGGGATCGTGGCCAAAATCGATTCTTTTTGCTTGTCGTTCAGGGCGTCCGTCATCGGGCTTTCGATAAAGCCCGGTGCGATGCAATTGACCGTGATGCCGCGCGAGGCGACTTCAGCTGCAATCGACTTGGACATGCCGATCATCGCAGCCTTGGAGGCTGCATAATTGGCCTGCCCCGGATTGCCGGTGACGCCTACAATCGAGGTGATCGAAACGATGCGACCAAAGCGGCGCTTCATCATGCCCCGCATACAAGCCCGCGCCAAGCGGAAGGCCGACGTCAGATTGACGTTAAGCACCTGCTCCCAGTCTTCATCTTTCATGCGCATGAACAGGCCATCACGGGTGATGCCGGC
>CAINNX010000138.1 GCA_903851305.1 uncultured Hyphomicrobiales bacterium
CGGGTATTCTGGGCGGCATGGTGGTAGCGCTCACTTATGGTAGCATTTCCCCGGATGTGTTTTTCGGGCGCCTGCAATCGGCCATTGCGCTGAACACTTTTCTGGTCGGCCTTATCAAAGCCCCCTTTATGGCCATGGTCATTGGCATTATCGCGACAATGGAGGGGCTAGCCACGCAAGGGTCTGCCGAATCTCTGGGTCGTCAGGTCACGGCATCAGTGGTCAAATCCATTTTCATGGTGATCGTGGTGGATGGCATTTTCGCCATGTTCTTCGCAGCCATCAAATATTGAGGACGTGATGATGCACCCGAAGGCCATCACATGACCGACGCTCCAGCCATCCGCGTGCGCGGCATCACTGTAGGCTTTGGTGAGAAAATCATTCTCAACCAACTTGATCTTGATGTGCAGCGTGGCGAAGTGTTGGGTTTTGTGGGTGGCTCGGGCACAGGCAAGTCGGTTCTCACCCGCACTATCCTTGGCCTTGTGCGCCAGCGCGCGGGCTCCATAGAAGTTTTCGGTCAGGACCTTGCAGGTCTGAAACCAGATGAGCATCGCGCGATGGAGCGGCGCTGGGGTGTCTTGTTCCAGCATGGTGCGCTGTTCTCGGGCCTGACGGTGCGCCAAAACATTCAAGTGCCGATGCGTGAATATCTCCATCTCTCGCAAGGGTTGATGTATGAGCTCGCCATGCTCAAAATCCGCATGGTCGGTTTGCCCGCCGATGCGGCTGAAAAATTCCCGTCTGAATTGTCGGGTGGCATGATCAAACGCGCAGCACTTGCGCGCGCTTTGGCGCTCGATCCAGAAATTCTGTTTCTCGATGAGCCAACCTCTGGTCTTGATCCGATTGGCGCAGCAGAGTTTGATATGCTCATTCGCACGCTGCAAAAGACGCTTGGCCTGACCGTTTACATGGTCACGCATGATCTGGATTCGCTCTATTCGATTTGTGATCGCATTGCTGCCTTGGCGGGCGGAAAAATCGTGGCAGCTGGCACGCTGCAGGAGATCTTGCAGGTGAGCCACCCTTGGGTGCAGTCCTATTTCCATGGGGCGCGTGCCCAGGCGCGCGGCGGCTCATCTTGAAAGGGCCATCAAAGACTGCGACTGTGACTGAGGATTCGGGAGACACATGGAAACCAGAGCAAACTATACGCTGATCGGCGCTTTCACCTTGGCTGTTGTGCTGGGCGCCTTTCTGTTCATTTTCTGGTTTTCGGGCGGCGTCAACAAACAGGCAGGCCGGGATCAATATCGCATTGTCTTCACCTCATCCGTCTCGGGCCTGACGCGTGGCTCGCAAGTGCTCTTTAACGGGCTCAAAGTTGGCGAAGTGGTCAATATTGATCTCGCCCCCGATCCCTCTGAAGTATACGCGATGATCGAAGTTGATCGGCGCACCCCAGTCAAAATCGACACGCGCGCCCGCCTCGAATATCAAGGTCTCACGGGTGTGGGCTCGATTGCTTTGGCTGGCGGCTCGGCTGGGGCTGAGCGGCTAGAGGCCAAAAAGGGCGGCATTGCCGAAATTCGTGCTGACCGTTCCGACTTCCAGAATATTGTCGAAACACTGCAAGAATTGGCCAATAAAGTGGATCGCCTGCTAGGCAGTGCCGATCCGCAGCGCATTGGACATACCATCGATGCGCTGGATCGCTTTATGACAGGCCTTGATGACAACCGCGACAATATTGCCGCCACACTCAAAAATACGGCCGAGTTGACCGCCAAGCTCAATACAACAGCAGAGCGGCTTGAGGCCTTTTTGGGTGGCAGCAAGGGGCAGGGAGCAGTCTTCGATGACTTGGCCGAAGCTGTCCATTCCATTCGCAAACTGGCTGATAATCTTGATCAGCGGTCCAGGGAAATTACGGCAGGCGTGAAGAATTTCACCGGCCCGGGTCTCAAACAATATGAGACCTTGGCCTTGGATGCCCGCAAGACTTTGGACGAGATCAACCGCACCGTTCGCTCGTTGGGCAAAAACCCAGAGCAGGTGATTTTTGGCGCCAAGCCCGCAGTGCCTGAATACGGGCGCTGATTTTCGTGGCTTGCGGGCCTCTTGTCTTGTCGGGTCACCACAAAACCTTGCTTCTCGGCCCCCGCTCATGCTCTGTGACAGGAACGCATGGAATCACCCACCGGAGCCCCGCGTGACGCCTCTTTTTGACGCCCAGATGCTGAACCGCCCAAAGGCGGCCATGACCGGCGTCCGCATGTTGGGCGCTCTGGCGTTTGGCCTGTCTTTGGCGGCTTGTGCGGCTGCCCCTTTGGCCACTTTCGACCTCTCTGCACCCAGCATGGACGGGCGGACAACACGCAGTCTGTCAGGCGTGCTGGCTATTCCTGAGCCTTCCGCCTTTGCGCCTGCCGATAGTGACCGCATTGTGGTGCGTACGGGTGGCTCAGCACTGGCTGTGATCAAAGGTGCGCAATGGTCCGAGCGCCTGCCACGCCTGTTGCAGGGTCGTCTCATCCAGACCTTTGAAAATGCCAAATTGGTAAAAAGCGTCAGCCGCCTTGGGGATGGTGCAACAGCCGATCGTTCGCTCGCTTGGGATGTCCGCCGTTTTGAAATGGATGCCGCCGAAGGCGAAGCCAAAATCGAAATCTCGGTGCGCTTGCTTGATGGTACAGGCAGAATTTTAGCTGCGCAGCTTTTCTCCAGCAGCGTGCCGGGGGAAGCTGGCGAGGGTGCGGCCGCTGTAGTGGCGCTCGATGCAGCCAGCCAGCAAGTCTTGCGTCAGATCGTCCTCTGGGCTTCTTCAAGGGTTTAGCCGTCATTGCGAGCGTAGC
>CAINNX010000139.1 GCA_903851305.1 uncultured Hyphomicrobiales bacterium
AATGTGACATGCGCACTGGCGGGCAGTGCAAGGACAAGTGCGGCTGCGGCCGCAAGCATGTGACGTGTCATGAGATGAAATCCGGTGAACGAGAAAAGGGATTGCGAATTGATGCAATCAGACCGGAGGCGCGCGGGCGCCTGGTCCTCGTTCGAGCGGGTGATCGCGGGTTATTGTCTGGTTCTGTGGTGCATGGGCAAGCTGTTGCGCCAGACGTGTGTCGAACACCAAAGCAGGGGCAGATGCTGGCGTGAGCGAGGCCTGCGACAAGCACTGCCCGAGGCAGATGCAGTCGGTATGGCTTGATCCAGTATCGGGACCATGGTCACCAGCCGCCAGTTCCGCACAGAGCGGGGCCTTTTCAGGATTGAAGGCAACCGCAGGCGCCGCACCAGTCAAAAAGGCCTGCAGGACGAGCGCATAAAGGGCCAGCGCCGGAAGCACCTGCCGCATCATGTTTGAAAGGATTGAAAACCTTGCTCTCATAAAGCCAGACTGAGCATTGAAAGGTGGCGCCGGTCAAGGTGGGGGCCTTAAAGCCATGCTTAACAGGCATGATATTATGTTAAATTAGTCTTATACGACATGTATGATTAGCCTCTAACTTGAACAAGCAAAAAAGCCTGAAGGCAGCACAATGACCATCGCGCCATGTGATCGCAATGAAGGCGATCCTCTGGTCTGAAAGGTCCGGAGGACTTTATGTTTTTGTATTTGATCGAATGGCAGTCGGAAGGTGCGGGGGCAGATGTATCGCCGGTGCCACCAGATTTGCTCGCCTCGGCCTCGCAAGTTCGTTTCTTCAAAATAAAGGGCGTGATTGCCAATCGTATGATCTGGGCCGAGTTTGACGCGAAGCCCGACGTGCAGCTGCTGCCCAAAGCCAAGGTGACACTTTTGGAGCAGACCAACAGCATTGGCCAAGCGGGGCCATTGGAAACGCCCCATGTTTATTTGGTTCACAGCGACATCGAGCCGGAGCTGCTGGATGAATATCATCACGGCAGTGGCGTGGAACATTTGCAGCGTCTGGTGAAAGTGCCTGGTATTTTGCGGGCACGTCGTTTTACAGCCCTAGCGGGCGCCCCTCTTTTCCTCACGGCCTATGATCTGACAGACCGGCACGCTTTTGAAAGCCCGGCAGGCCTTGAGGCGCGCAAGACGGCTTGGACGAATCTGATGAATTCTCAAGCCAGAGTGACGCGGCGCATTATGTGTCGTCTTTGATGGGTTCAACTCGGCTGTCTTGAGCGCAGTTTTTTGCGCAAGTTTTCCCCATTCCATTGTGGATGAATGCTGGATAGAAGCGCTATCATGCTCTCGCGCAGATACATATCATCGCGCAGAATGACGGACACATATCTTGACGGTATTTGGTCGGTGATATCGTATGACGCGAATTTGTCGAAGTTGCTGATAGTGATTTCTGGGACAATGCCCACACCAAGTCCAATCGCGACATAAGATTTCACAACATCGGAATCGTTCACGCGCACGCTGATGTGCGGGTTGAGGCCCAAATCCTGCAAGGATTGATTCACCACATGATGAGTGCGTGAGTCCTTTGTAAAGCCAATCAGATCGTAGGCACAAATCTCTGCAAGAGTGATGTTTTTCTTGGTGGCAAGGGGATGATCTTTTGGAAAAATAGCGACACGTCGTAAATGTTGTCCGCGCAGTATGAGTAAGCCCGGCGTCTTCTTATCTTCGGGCCCGATGACGCCCATTCCGATATCAGCATCGCCATTGCGCACTATATCTTGAATGCGGTCGCCATCAGCTTGCATCAAAGATACTTGAACATCTGGATATTTGCGCCGAAAGGCCCGCATGGGGTCCAGCATTGTATAGCGCGCATGCAGATGCGTGGTGACGACGCTGAATGAGCCTTGATGAGGATTGCGTGCCTCACGCGCGATCAGATCAATATTGGTGATTTGATTTTCAACCAGCTGCGCGGATTCAAAAGCGGCTTCACCTGCAGGCGTTAATCCGACAATGCGGTTCTTGCGGCGCGTGAAAAGGGGCACACCGATTTCTTCTTCGAGCTGGATGATCTGACGACTGACGCTGGGCTGAGATGTGTTGAGTGCGGCGGCTGCGGCAGAAATATTCATCTCATTACGCGCGACCGCGAGCAGCAGCTGCAATTGGCGCAATTTCATCTCGTCCCCCCTGTTGCCCTTTTGAACCGGGGCATATGCAGTATGCGGGGCGGCGGCTTTGGCGACAAGAATCTCTTGAGACAGGCCATGGACCGGCGCGTCACAAGCGTTAACAACTGGGTCGGCCTACCTTGCAGATACCTATTTAAGTTATTGAATAGGCTAATATTATTCATGTCATCGCCATGTCACACAGCTCCCCTAGAAGAGCCGTGCTGCCTGAACGCAGGCCGCATGTCCGTAACCGAAAAGGGCCTCCCATGGACCTCTCCAAGATTTTCCGCGCCGCTGTTGTGGCAACCGCCACTGCAACTGCCTCGCTTTCCGCTCAGGCTGCCGAGATCACCGGCGCTGGCGCGACTTTCCCCTATCCGATCTATTCCAAATGGGCTGACAGCTATAAGTCCGAAACCGGCAATGCCCTGAACTATGCCTCTGTGGGTTCGGGCGCTGGCATCAAGCAGATTCAAGCCAAGACGGTCACCTTCGGTGCAACGGATGCGCCGCTCACCGCTGAACAGCTGACCAAGGACGGCCTCGCCCAGTTCCCGATGGTCATGGGCGCGATTGTCGCCGTTGTGAATCTGGAAGGCGTGAAGGCTGGCGAGCTCGTGCTCGATGGCAAGACGCTCGGCGATATCTATCTTGGCACCGTCAAGACCTGGGATGATGCAGCGATCAAGAAGCTGAACCCCAGCGTCAAGCTGCCATCTGCTCCGATCACAGTCGTGCGTCGTTCGGACGGTTCGGGCACATCTTTCAACTTCACCGATTACCTCGCCAAGGCGAATGCTGATTGGAAGTCGAAGGTTGGTGTTGGCCAGGCTGTCGAATGGCCGGTCGGCGTTGGCGCCAAGGGCAATGAAGGCATTGCTGGCAATGTCGCCCAGACCAAGGGTTCGATTGGTTATGTCGAATATGCCTATGCCAAGCAGAACAACCTGACCTATGCCTCCATGGTCAATGCTGCTGGCAAGACCGTGAAGCCGACGATGGCTGCTTTCCAGGCCGCTGCTTCGAACGCATCTTGGAAGGCGGAAGATGGTTTCTACCAGATCCTGACCAACCAGCCGGGCGAAGCCTCTTGGCCGATGACAGCTGCGACCTTCATCCTCGTCTACAAGGATGCATCTGATAAGGCCGCTGTTGCTGAAGCTCTGAAGTTCTTCAGCTGGGCTTATGAAAAGGGTGGCAAGTCGGCTGAAGAGCTCGACTACATCCCGATGCCGGCAAATGTTGTCTCGCTCGTCAAGGCGATGTGGGCCAAGGACGTCAAGACCAAGTAAGGTTTGAATTAAGGGGAGGGGCTTGAGGCCCTTCCCGCTTCTTTTCTGTATTGCATTTTCAAGAGGGGCAGACCGTGACGGATATGAGCGTGCCAGCCATGACGGATCGCACTAAGCCGCTTGATCGTGCCCGTGCTCTTGCTGCTTTCAAACTGGGTGACAGCACATTTTACTGGCTGACGCGCGCGTCTGCTCTGATTGTCTTGTGTCTGTTGGGCGGCATCATTATCTCGCTCATTGTTGGTGCATGGCCCGCCATCAAAACATTCGGCCTTGAGTTTCTTGTAACACGCCGTTGGGCGCCCCAACTCTCGCCATCTCCGGTTTTGGGCGCACTCGGCCCGCTCTATGGCACCGTGGTCACCTCGCTGATCGCCATGTTGATTGCTGTGCCGGTGGGTATTGGCATTGCCATTTTCCTCACCGAATTCTGCCCGCCAATGTTGCGCCGCCCTGTGGGTGTGGCGATTGAATTGCTCGCGGGCATTCCTTCCATCATTTACGGCATGTGGGGCTTCTTTGTTCTGGCTCCCTTCATGACCGAGCATTTTATGCCGGCGGTGATTGCGACTTTCGCGCATGTGCCAGTGCTGAATGTGATCTTTGCAGGGCCGCCGTCTTATCTGTCGCTCTTTAATGCCTCGCTCGTCTTGGCGATCATGATCTTGCCTTTCATCACAGCGATCTCGCGCGATGTGTTCCAGACTGTGCCGCCGATGCTGAAGGAATCAGCCTATGGGCTTGGTTGCACAACCTGGGAAGTGGTGAAGAATGTCGTCATTCCCTTCACACGCGCAGGCGTCATCGGTGGTATCATGCTGGCACTGGGTCGCGCCTTGGGTGAGACCATGGCGGTGACCTTCATCATCGGTAATTCGTTCCAGATCTCAGGCTCGATTTTCTCACCCGGCACGACAATTTCTGCAGCCATCGCCTCTGAATTTGCGGAAGCCTCGGGCGTGCATATGTCAGCGCTGATCCTGCTCGGTCTATTGCTCTTCGTGCTCACGTTCTTTGTTCTCGCCGCAGCACGATTGATGCTGGCGCGTCTCCAACAACAGCAGGGGAAGTGACATGAACCCGCTCTATGTCGCACGCGCCCGTACAGATAAAATCATCCGTTTCCTCTGCTTGTCGGCAGCAGCCTTCGGTCTGATCTGGCTCGGGCTCATCTTGTTCACGCTGATCTCCAAAGGTTTCGCTGGTCTGTCTTTGGCGGTTTTTACAGAGATGACACCTCCACCTGGCTCCAAGTCGGGTGGTCTGGCAAATGCCATTATGGGGTCGATCATGATGACCTTGATTGGCGTGGGTGTCGGCACGCCCATCGGCATGTTGGCTGGCACGTATCTGGCTGAATATGGCCGCCACGAGAAGCTCAGTTTCTATGTGCGCTTCATCAATGACATTCTGCTATCTGCCCCTTCCATCGTCATCGGCCTCTTTATCTATGGCGCGGTGGTTGTGCCGATGGGCGGGTTTTCGGGCTTTGCTGGTTCACTAGCGCTGGCTGTGATTGTCATTCCGGTTGTTGTGCGCACAACAGAAGATATGTTGTTGCTGGTGCCCAACCAATTGCGTGAAGCGGCTTCAGCTCTTGGTCTGCCACGTTCGCTTGTCATTCGCCGCATTGCATATACTGCGGCGCGCACGGGTTTGATTACCGGCATTTTGCTGGCAACCGCACGTGTGGCAGGTGAAACCGCGCCACTTTTGTTCACCGCTCTGTCCAACCAGTTCTGGAACGTCAATCTGATGAAGACGATGGCGAACCTTCCGGTTACCATCAATAATTTCGTCCAAAGCCCATATGACTATTGGCGCCAGCTTGCCTGGACCGGCGCGCTTCTCATTACGCTCGCTGTTCTGGCACTGAATATTATTGCGCGCCTGCTCGGCACCGAAAGGAAGTCCAAGTGACTCAACAAGTGACTGATTTGCAGATCAACACGGATATGTCCGCAACCCCGGCATCTGGAACACAGGTGCGCGAGGACAAGCTCATTGTTCGTAATCTCGACTTTTTCTATGGCGAGACGAAAGCGCTGAAGAATATCAATCTGGCTCTTGCCACGAATACGGTGACGTCATTCATCGGCCCGTCGGGTTGTGGCAAATCAACGCTCTTGCGCATTCTCAACCGCATGTATGACCTCTATCCTGGTCAGCGCGCTGAGGGTGAGGTGCTGCTCGATGGCCAGAATTTGCTGGACCCCAAGCTTGACCTCAATTTGCTGCGCGCGCGTGTGGGAATGGTGTTCCAGAAGCCGACACCATTCCCGATGACGATTTATGAAAACATCGCCTTCGGCATCAAGCTTTATGAAAATCTGTCCAAAAGCGAACTCGATGGTCGCGTGGAACGCGCACTGCGCGGTGCCGCTCTTTGGAACGAAGTGAAAGACAAGCTCAACGCCAGCGGTCTGTCGCTGTCGGGCGGTCAGCAGCAGCGTCTGTGCATCGCGCGCACGGTGGCCATTCAGCCGGAAGTCATTCTGTTTGACGAACCCTGCTCGGCGCTGGATCCGATCTCGACGGCAAAAGTTGAAGAGCTGATCGATGAGCTGAAAGAAAAATACACCATCGCCATTGTGACGCATAACATGCAGCAAGCGGCGCGCGTGTCGGAATTTACCGCCTTCATGTATCTCGGCGAGCTCGTGGAATTCGGGCCGACGACGCGTCTCTTCACGGCGCCTGAAAAGCGCCAGACACAAGATTACATCACCGGCCGTTTCGGCTAACCCACGCGCCGGAGGAGATGACACAATGAGTGACCATACCGTTGCAGCCTACGACAAAGAGCTTGCTGCTCTCAGCCAGAACATTCTGGAAATGGGCGGCATTGCCGAAAAAATGTTGATCGACGCCATGGATGCGTTGGTCACGATGAATATCGAGCGCGCCAAGAGCGTGGTGGCGAGCGATCCGCGTCTGGATGCACTCCAGCGCCAGGTCGAGGAATTTGCCATCCTGACCATTGCGCGCCGTCAGCCCATGGCGGTGGACTTGCGCGAGATCGTGGCGGCTATTCGTGTTTCGGCTGATCTCGAGCGCGTGGGTGATCTCGCCAAGAACATCGCCAAGCGTACACAAAAGCTGGGCGAAGCCCGTATTCCGCGCGCAGCCATCGGCCTGAAGCACATGAGTGATTTGGCACTTCTGCAATTGAAGAATGTGCTGGACGCCTATGCGACCCGTGACATTGAAAAAGCCCGCGCAGTCTGGGAGCGTGATGCAGAGCTTGATGCACTCGAAGATTCCGTGTTCCGTGATCTGCTGACTTTCATGATGGAAGATCCGCGCAACATCACCTTCTGCACGCATTTGTTGTTCTGCTCGAAGAACATTGAGCGTGTGGGTGATCACGCAACCAATATTGCCGAGACGATTCACTATCTCGTCACGGGGGAACAATTGCCTGTTGAGCGGCCCAAGGGTGCAACCTCATCCGTCTCGACGGGGAAGTGATTTTTCTTCATGCGCCAGAAAGATCAAACGGCTCCGCGTATCCTCGTCGTTGAAGATGAGGCTTCGCTGGGTGAGCTTCTTTCCTATAATCTCGAAGCGGAAGGCTATATTGTCGACCGCGCCGAGAGGGGTGAAGAAGCAGAGCTGAAATTGCTCGAGAAAGCGCCTGATCTGCTGATTCTTGATTGGATGCTGCCTGATCTTTCAGGCATCGAAATTTGTAGACGTTTACGTGCGCGTGAAGAAACCAAAACCTTGCCGGTGATTATGCTCACGGCGCGGTCGGAAGAAAATGAACGCGTGCGCGGCCTTTCCGTTGGTGCTGACGATTATGTCGTAAAGCCTTTCTCTGTTCCGGAATTGCTGGCGCGTGTGCGCGCACTTTTACGTCGCGTCTCACCGGAGCGGATTGCTGCACGTTTGGGGATTGGTGATCTTGAGCTTGATCGCGAAAGCCACCGCGTGCGCCGCTCGGGTCGGGACATTCATCTGGGGCCAACCGAGTTTCGTCTGCTTGAACATTTGATGCAGCGACCGGGACGTGTCTTCACGCGCGCGCAATTGCTCGATGCGATATGGGGTCTCTCGGCCGAAATTGATGAGCGCACCGTGGATGTGCATGTGGGACGATTGCGCAAAGCATTGTCACGCGCCAATGAGGCCGATCCGATCCGCACTGTGCGCGGTGCGGGTTATGGTTTTGACGACCGTTTCAGCAAATAATATTTGTCATCATTCTGAGATGTGAATCAGGCAGTGGTCCGATTATGGCTTTATGGCCAATGCTGATCAGGAGACAACAATGCCGGGTAAGAGCGATACCATTCATGTACGGACGCTCTTTATCTCGGATGTGCATCTTGGGACACGTGGCTGTCAGGCAGTTGCGCTTCTTGATTTCATCCGTGTCTATGAAGCTGACACCATTTATCTGGTTGGTGATATTTTCGACGGATGGCGGCTAAAAGCCTCTTGGCATTGGCCACAGGCGCATAATGACGTGGTGCAGAAAATCTTGCGCAAAGTCCGTAAGGGCACGCGTCTGGTTTACGTGCCTGGAAACCATGATGAATTCATGCGCGATTATTGTGGCTCGACTTTTGGTGGGGTTGAGATCACTGAAGAGGCGATCCATGAAACGGCCGATGGTCGTCGCATGTTGATCTTGCATGGCGATAAGTTTGATACGGTCGTGCGCAATGTGAAATGGCTCGCACTGCTAGGTGACTGGGCCTATGATTTTGCTATCTGGCTCAATCGCTGGATTGCCAAGGCGCGCCGCGCTTTGGGCCTTCCTTATTGGTCTTTCTCGGCTTGGAGCAAGGGCAAGGTCAAGCGTGCTGTGAATTTCATCTCGGCTTTTGAAGATGCCGTAGTCACTGATGCTCGCCGTCACGGAGTGGATGCCGTTCTGTGCGGCCACATTCACCGTGCTGCTTATGAACAGGTTGGCGATATTCTCTACATCAACACGGGGGATTGGGTGGAGAGCAACACAGCGGTTGTGGAACATCGTGATGGTCGTTTGGAGCTCATCCAATGGACGGATGCATCCCAAGCTGTGCTGGGTATCAAGAGCTCCCCGTCTGCACTAGCTGCAGCAGCCTAATTTTTTTAATTAAAGACGCGGCATCCGCACGGCTGCCACATGCGAGAAGAAATGCGCGGCGCTGTCGCGCATGCTGTGGCCGCGGGCAAAGGCTTTGCAAGCCTCACGCGGTATCTCCAGCGCACTGAGTGCGGCGGTGCGCAAATCTTCATTCATCGCGCCGCAGCGCGAGCCAGCTAAGACTTCCAGCGGCCCCGTGACCGGGTAGGCCGCGACCGGCGTGCCTGCGGCCAAAGCCTCCAGCATGACGAGCCCGAAAGTATCTGTGCGGCTTGGGAAAACAAACACATCCGCACTGGCATAAAGATCAGCCAGATCTTGCCCGCTTTTCAGTCCAAGAAAACGCGCTTTTGGGAAGCGTTGGGTGAGATTTTCGCGTGCAGGTCCATCGCCGACAATAACTTTGGTGCCGGGCAGATCGAGCGTCAAAAAGGCTTCGATATTCTTCTCGATCGCTACACGACCCACATAGAGAAAGATCGGGCCGCGAATACCCAAGTCTCGACGCTGTCCCTTGCCAAACAAATTGAGATCAATGCCGCGGCGCCATGTTTTTAGTTTGGTAAAGCCATGTGAGGCCAACTCATCGCGCAAGCCGCTGGTCGCCACCAGTGTAGCGGTGGCTGCATTGTGAAAGCGGCGCAGCAACGCATAGGTAAAAGATGTCGGCACAGGAAAGCGTGCGGCGACATATTCAGGAAAGCGCGTATGATAGCAGGTTGTGAAAGGGCGTTTGCGCACGACGCAATAGCGGCGCGCCAGAAAACCAAGCGGACCTTCGGTGGCAATGTGTATCGCATCCGGATTGATGTCATCAATCATGGCAGCAATGGTCGAGAGGCCGGTCAGGCTGAGGCGAATTTCCGGGTAGGTCGGCATCGGGATCGAGCGGAAGCGGTCGGGCGTCAGCATGACCACTTCAACACCAAAGGCAGGCGCTTCAGCGACCAACCATTCGAGCGTGCGCACGACACCATTGACCTGGGGCTTCCACGCGTCGCTGACAATGAGCACGCGAGATCCGCTTGCAATAGGGGTTCCTTCAAGCGGGTGCATCAATGGTTGCATGGCGAGCTCCTTGGCAAAAAAGCTCCATCAGATTCGCGCATCACAATTATGACAGCTACGCCCATTTTAGGCGGATTCGACTTTTGTCGATTGGATTGTGACAGGGCCTTCTGACAAGTATGCAGCATCACAGGAAACGCAGCCATGAAAAAATCCAAAAAACATTTGAAAGATCTCGCGCGTCTGGCTTCCTACTTGAAGAAAGAGGCTGCGCGACTTGAAAAAATCGCCGCGCGTGCGACCCAGAGCGAAGCCTCACCGTTGATTTCAGAGGTTTTGCATCGCTTGGCTGCCCGCCGCGACATCGCCTTGAACGATTTGGGCTTGGTCAGTGCAGCTGAAGCTGCTGTCCGCACAGCGGAGAAGGCCAGCAAGGCACCCAAGAAGTCAGCAAAGCCCACCAAAAAGCAGGTCATTAAATCCCCCGCCAAAAAGGCAGCTCCTGCCAAAAAGGCTGCTTTGAAAAAGGCACCCGCCAAGAAAGTGGCGGCCAAAAAGGCTCCGGCGAAATCTCCGCGGGGTCGTAAGCCCAAAGTGACAGCACCAACGCAGAACTGATCAGCTTCATCTGAATGTCATGAAGGGGGCGCAGCGTTCGCTTCATGACATTTTTGCGATTCTTCTGCCTCATCCTTTGTGCCAGCATCCATCCTGCGGCGCAGGCCCAGGTGCTTCCTGTCATTGATGTGCTTGAGGAGGGGACGGCTTGGCGCGTCAGGGTTGAGGCGACATTTGCTGCTCCCGCACAACAGATCTGGTCAGTCTTGACGGATTGCTCGCGCGCACCTGCTTTTGTGCCGCATCTTGAGAGTTGCCGTATTCTTGGTAAAGACCAGGCTGCGCGATGGGATGTTCGCGAGAATATTGTCAATCCACCACTCTTGCCGCGCATGCGCACGATTGTGCGCAGTGATTATCGACCACCCTTGAGCTTCACCTATAAGCTGGTCAGCGGCGATATGCGTCGCTCTGAAGGCGCGTGGACTTTGACGCCGCAGAATGGTGGCACGCGCGTGGTTTATGTTGCTTTGATTGAGCCGAGCCTTCCCGCCCCCGGTTTTTTGGTGGCGAATGCGATCAAGGCAGATTTGCCGGAGATGTTTCGCAGTCTAGATGCTTTGACAAAAACGCCTTGACGCGCGCTTTATCGAGCGCGTGAGCGAATATAGGCCCAGATGGCGGCGCGTTCGTCATCGCTGATGGCGCCTTTCCAAGCGGGCATTTGTCCGCGCCCGTTCAAAACCATGGTCTCGAATTTCGGGCGATCGTCAGCACCCAGATTTTTCAGATCAGGTGCAGCGCCGGTGGGGCGCAGTTGCTCGCCATGGCAGGTCGAACAATTTTCCTCATAGATGGTCTCGCCCAATGCGACAGCGACCTCCTGTGCGCGTGTGGGCTGGGGCGCAAAAGCAATGCTGATAAAGGCAATGATGACTATGCGGCGCAAGGCGCTCTTCCCTCTGTTTTTGTTCTTCAGGGAGCAAGTCTAGCCGCTGGGGGCGTGCAAGGCCAAGCAACGCGGCGGATGCATGTTAGGTGACTGAAATCATTAAACAAAAATGGTCGGAGTGAGAGGATTCGAACCTCCGACCCCCTCGTCCCGAACGAGGTGCGCTACCAGGCTGCGCTACACTCCGACTGTCAGACGGGCCTGCGCCCTGTCTCTGGTGAGGGGCTTATAGCGATGCGGGCAGAGTGGGGCAAGACCCTTGAGGCACCTGAGAGGGAGATTCCAGGCCCACAGACATACTGTTTTGCTTGAAGAAAGATGAGGTTGCAGCCCCGCGCTTGCGCCTTTATGGTCCGCCCGCGGCTAGACGAATCTTGTGTCGTCCAGTCGCCTGTTGGGGCGTCGCCAAGCGGTAAGGCAGCGGATTTTGATTCCGCCATGCGGAGGTTCGAATCCTCCCGCCCCAGCCATCAATCTCGTGAAAACAAATGTTCCGGCGCGGCCTCATCGAGGCGCGTTTCGACGTTTCCGAGCAAGCTCTCAACCTGGCCGCGGATGTTTTCGATCCAGCTATGGGCGGCCTTGAGTTCCTGGTCTTTGAAGGCCAGCTCGGCTTCCAATTCCTCTGCATGGGCGAGGGCCGCTGATTTCAGCGCATCGGTCTCGGCACGCAGGGCTTCCATCTCAGCACGCAATTGATCTGCTTCAGCGCGCGCTTGTGCGGTCTCTTGGCGCAAAAATTCAACGCTGCGCACAGCTGCATCTGTCACTGCGCGATTTCGCTCGATCAGGTGATCGATTGTTTTGGCAGCACGCATCACCACATCCATAGTGTCTGACAGATCGCCATCTTGTGCGACGTCATCCAGCTGTTCAGGGGTGGCCTGTGTTTTTTGATCACGAGCCGCGACGATCACTTCGCGCAAAGCTTCATCCAGAGCCTGAAGGTCCGGCATGTGGCGCTCGGCTTCACTGGTTTCGGGCGCAGAAGTTTGAATGGGCATGGACGTCACGGGTCACAAACTCCGAAAATCAACTCTTACCATTATCGGTGGTCGTCTGCCGAAGCGTCAAAGCTTTGGCGATACTCTTATAGGGGCCTGAATGTGCATGGTTTTTAAGTCCTGAGGCAAGCCGTAACGGGAGCTTTTTTGGGTTTTTCCATGGGTATTATTGTCCTCTGCCCCCTTCTTTTTGCCGTGTTTCTGTTTGTTTTGCGCCCAAGCTTATTGCTGAGCCTGAGCCTAGTCATTAGGCTTATCCCCATATTTGACGTGATTTTTTAGTCGATTTCGAGGCCATTGATGAAAGCGGTCATTCTTGCCGGCGGCATGGGCACGCGCCTGTCCGAAGAAACCACACTGCGCCCCAAACCCATGGTCGAGATTGGTGGCAAGCCGATCCTCTGGCACATCATGAAAATCTACGCCGCTCATGGCATCACCGATTTCATCATCTGCCTTGGCTACAAGGGCTATTTCATCAAAGAGTTTTTTGCCAATTATCTGCTGCACATGTCCGACATCACTTTTGATCTGGGTCAGGGTTCAACGCATGTGCATCGGCGCGAGGCAGAAGATTGGCGCGTGACTCTGGTAGATACAGGCGAGACCACGCAGACGGGCGGGCGCCTGAAACGCGTGCGCTCCTATCTCGAAGGTGAGCGCGATTTCGCCATGACTTATGGCGATGGTCTGGCTGATATCGACATTACGCGCGAGATCGCCTTCCACAGATCACATGACAAATGGGCCACGCTGGCTGGTGTGCGCACGAGCGCGCGCTTTGGCGCTTTGGAATTGGAGCGCGATCGCGTGCTGGCTTTCCGCGAAAAGCCGGTTGACGAGAGTCCGCGCATCAATGGCGGGTTCTTCATTCTCTCAAAGCGTGTGTTTGATTTGATTGATGGTGATGACACCGTTTTTGAGCGCGAGCCACTGGAGCAACTGGCGGCGCGTGATCAGCTGCGCGCATTTGTGCACGATGGCTATTGGCAGCCGATGGATACTGTGCGCGACAAATTGCTGCTGGAGCAGGAATGGCAAAGCGGCCAGGCGCGTTGGAGGATCTGGTGACGCCTGCCTTCTGGAAGGATCGGCGCGTTTTTGTCACGGGCCATACGGGCTTTAAGGGTGCGTGGCTGGTGGCGCTGCTGCGCCATCTGGGCGCGCAGGTGACAGGCTATGCGCTTGATCCGCCGACTGAGCCGTCTTTGTTTGCCATGGCCAAGACGGCTTCGCGGGTGAAAGACCTGCGCGGTGATATTTGTGATGCTGACGCCTTGTTGCAGGCCATGAAAAATGCGCGTGCTGATATTGTTTTGCATATGGCAGCACAATCATTGGTGCGGTTTTCCTTTGCTTCACCTTTCGAGACTTGGCGTGTGAATGTGATGGGCACTGTGAATGTGCTGGAAGCCGCGCGCGCCTGTGCACCGAATGTTGTGATCATCGTCACAACCGACAAGGTTTATGATCAGCGCGGACAGCAACGTCCTTTTGTTGAGGAGGATCCGCTAGGAGGTCATGATCCTTATTCCAGCAGCAAGGCCGCTGCCGAGATTGCAACTGCCGCTTGGCGGGACAATTATCTTGCACTGCCGGTCGTGGTTGCCAGTGCGCGGGCAGGCAATGTGATTGGCGGAGGTGATTATGCTGCCGACCGGATCGTGCCAGATGCCGTGCGCGCTTTCTCAAAGCGCAAGGTGTTGGAGGTGCGCTCCCCTTTTTCCATCAGACCTGGCAGCATGTGCTCGAGCCCTTGCTTGGCTATCTGACTTTGGCAGAGAAAGCTTTTGACGATGCCGCTTTTGCCGGCCCGTGGAATTTTGGTCCCGGTGTAGCCCATGAAAAAGATGTTGCAACACTGGCGCAGGAGGCCTGCGCGATCTGGGGCGATGGTGTGACCTGGCGGCGCGATGGCGAGACGATTCATCCGCGTGAAGCCCATGAATTGCGTTTGGATGCCAGTAAGGCGAGGGCACGTTTGAACTGGCGATGCCGTCTTGATTTTCACGAGATGATGGACTGGACGATCGGTTTTTATCGTGACACTGGCCGTGGCCATGATCCTGCCTCCCTCATGGATATGCAGATCGACAGCTATCTTCAGCGCGTGATGGCGAGCACATGCGCATCATCCTGACAGGCGCGGGCGGCTTTCTGGGCCGCGAGGTCGCGCGTGAATTACGAGCACGCGGGCATGTTGTCGCTGGGCTTGTGCGCCATGCGGATCAATGTGTGGGCCCCCAAGATTTTGTCTGCGATTTCTTGCGCCTCGACACTTGCGCCGCGCAGATCAGGGCCTTTGCGCCGGATGTCTTGATCCATTGCGCTTGGTCGGGTGTCCCCGTCGCAACGCGCGATCTGTTGCGCTAATTTGACAATATCGCGGCCAGTGTTGCTCTGTTTGATCTGGTGATTGAGGCGGGTGCCAAGCTCATCATTGGACTTGGTTCACAAGCTGAATATGGACTGACCACTGCGCCTGTGACGGAGGAATCGCCCACACGCCCACGCACCCATTATGGCATTGCCAAACAGGCCACAGGGGCGGCTTTGATGCGGTTGGGGCAGAGGCGCGCGACACGGGCCATCTGGCTTCGTCTGTTTGGCCTCTATGGCCCGTGCGAGACAGCGGCCAGCATGTTGCCATGGCTGGCGCGCCACTTTGCACAAGGTGAGGTGCCGGCGCTGACGCCCTGCACACAGCTTTGGGATTATCTGCATGTGCGCGATGGCGCGCGTGCGGTTTGCGCTCTACTCCCCACCCAAGCGCATGGCGTGTTCAATCTGGCCAGCGGTCAGGCGCCGCCCTTGCGCGAGACCGTCCTCAAGCTGCGCGATCTGATGGCGCCTAAGATCGAACCAGATTTTGGCGCTGTGCCCTTTGGCCCTGAGCAGGTGCAGTGTCTGGCGGGGGATATATCCCGCCTGCAGGCCGCCACCGGATGGGGGCCGCAGATCTCGCTGGATGAGGGGCTGGCCGAACTGGCCACCGAGGCTTTTGGCGCACTCGCTTCCTGAAAATGGCTCCGTTATGATTGCCCCTGAGAGTGGTGCGCCAAGCACAGATGATTTCAGGGGGAAGCATGAGCGTGGCAGAAGTGCAGATGCAGAAAGACGTCGTTTACGCCACGCATGAGGGGCAGGCGCTGAAGGGCACGCTTTATCGCCCGGAGGGTGCGGGGCCATTTCCTACGATTGTGGCTTTGCACGGCGGCGGCTGGCGGCAGGCCTCTCCGACCGTCTATCAGCATCTGGGACCGTGGTTGGCCGAACGCGGCTATCTGGTCTTCGCGCCGGTCTATCGCTCAGCGGGTGCAGGCGCGCCGTCCTACCCCAAAGCCGTGCATGATGTGCGCGCAGCCGTGCAATTTGTGAAGGGCGCTGGCATTGGCGCTGATCCGGCGCGCGTGGCGCTGATGGGCGAGAGTGCGGGTGGCCATTTGGCAGCGCTGGTTGGTCTTGCAGGACAAGAACCGCTGTTTACGGAAGCGCAGCCCAAGTCTGATTATTCAGCGCTTTCATCTGAGGTGAAAGTCATTGTCTCGATCTACGGCGTGTTTGATCTTGTCGCGCAATGGAAACATGATCTGTCCATGCGCCCAATGGGGCAAAATATCGTCGAGCTGTTTTTGGGCACGCCGCCGTCCAAAGATCGTCGCCTTGCTTTTGATGCCTCGCCTTTGTCTTACGCGATTGAGCGGCTGAACAAGCCCGGCGTGTTTCTGGCTTGGGGCACGCGCGATGATGTGGTTGATCCCGCGCATCAATCGCAAGTGTTTCTTGAGGCGCTGAAAGTCGCAGGCTTTTGGGTGCGCACCGCGATTGTTGAGGGCGCGCCGCATTATTGGGCGGGCGATCCGCTTGCTGAAGAGGGCTCGCATGCGGCTTTCTTTGCTCATCGCCTATTGCGTTTCCTGAAAGCGCGTCTCTGATTTTGATTGAGGGTATCATGGCTATTACACGCACACAGGTTGGCATTATCGGCTCGGGGCCGGCTGGTCTTTTGCTCGCGCAATTGCTCGACAAAGCGGGTGTGTCCAGCGTTATTCTGGAGCGCAAGGATCGCGCCTATGTCGAGGGGCGTATTCGTGCCGGCGTTTTGGAGCAGGGCACCGTTGATCTGCTGAATGAGGCGGGTGTCGGAGATCGCTGTGCGCGCGAAGGTCTTGTGCACAAGGGCTGTTATATTTCGATTGAAGATGAGCGCTTCGAGATCAATTTTGAAGAGCTGACAGGTGGCAAACATGTCGTGGTCTATGGCCAGACTGAAGTCACCAAGGATCTGATCAATGCACGCATCGCGGCCGGCGGTGACCTGCGTTTTGATTGTGACCATGTTGCCATTCACGACATCGAGACAGACCACCCGCGCCTCACTTATCAGAAGGATGGTGAAGCCCATGAAGTGCAGTGTGATTTCATTGCAGGCTGTGATGGGTTTCATGGCGTCGCGCGCCAGACCATTCCCGCGGATTTGCTCAAAGTCTATGAGCGTGTCTATCCGTTCGGCTGGCTTGGCATTCTGGCCGAAGCCCCGCCTGTGGCAGATGAGCTGATCTATGCGCGTCATTCGCGCGGCTTTGCGCTTTATTCCATGCGATCCACCAAGGTCGTGCGCCATTACATCCAGTGTTTGCCTGATACGGACCCGGATGATTGGTCAGATGATCGCATCTGGGATGAATTGCGGAGGCGTTTGCCCAAAGGCGATCAGGACAAACTGGTCACAGGTCGTGTTTTTGAAAAAAGCGTGACGCCGATGCGCTCTTTTGTGTGTGAGAAGATGCGCCATGGTCGTTTGTTCTTGGCAGGCGATGCCGCACATATCGTGCCGCCCACAGGCGCCAAGGGACTCAATCTGGCAGCAAGCGATGTCTTTTATCTGCGCAACGCATTGGTCTCTTATTACAAGACCAAGTCGCAGGATGGTCTCGACAGCTATGCGCAAAAAGCTCTGGCGCGTATCTGGAAGGCACAGCGTTTCTCGTGGTGGATGACGAGCATGTTGCATAATTTTGCCGCCACCGACGATTTCGACGCGCGTGTGCGCGGTGCGGAGCTGGCTTACATTCTCTCCTCGCGCGCGGGGCAGACCTCGCTGGCAGAGAATTATGTGGGACTGCCATTTTAACGACGACATAAAAAGGGCCGCATCAGCGGCCCTTTTCTTGTTTTAGGCATTCTCGACGTTCAATTCCCAGTCTTCCGGGATGAGGCCTGAGCTCTTGCCGCCTTCGATGTAATATTTCCAGAGCTTTTTGACATGCGGCACGCGCTTGAAGTCGCGCAGGAAAGAGGCGATGTCGCTGTCAGACAGCGGGCGCACCTTGCCGATGGAGGCCGCATTATACATGGCCTCGCCATTCTCGACGAAATGCACGGCATCGACGAGCACAGCCGGAACGCTTTCCGCGCATACAACCTGACCATGCGCGCGGATCTGCATCGCGTGATGGGGACCAAGTGTCTTGGCAACGGCGCGACCGAGTTCCGAGCTCGCGACATGCGAGGGGTCATCATGCACAGGCATGCCAGAGACCCAGCGCACGGCATGGTTCTTCAGCGGCAGCAGTTCGACGCCTTCAACGAGCGTGAAGACATTGGTGATGTCATGATGGAAATGCGCGACCGAATTGATGTCGGGGCGCGCGCGCAGAATTTCACCATGCAAAAAGACTTCCGCCGGTGGGCGCTGGCCGGGAGGGCCTGAGAGCATTTTGCTATCATAGTCGCAGATCAAAAGGTGTTCGGGGCGAAGCCCTGAGCGGGGCTGGTCGAAGCCTTGAATGAGATAAGCATCACGGCCGGGAAGGCGTGCTGACACGTGGCCGCTATAGCCCATGATTTTGAGATCGTTGAGCAGCAGCGTGCAAGCTGCGACTTGTGCGCGCAAAAGATTGTCGCCAGCAAAATCAGTCAAGTTTCTCTCCGTTGTTATTGGTTATTGTTGGTGGTGCGATCAGCGTCCGAAAAGTGCGCCTGTCACTTTCTTCAGCCTGGTCGAGAAGGAGTGGCGGCTCTGCTCACGGTCCACCACATCTTGGCTCGTTACCCAGTTGAGTTGGATTGCGCGACGCGGCCCCTCAGAGGGGTTGTGTCCATGCCAGGAATTATCTGCACGGCGGAAGATCAGCAGCGTGCCGCCATAGGGCGGCACTTCTGCAACATAATCGTTGAGATCTGTGCCTGAGCGCAGAATGCGCAGGCGACCGCCATCGGCCTCCCAGCCCTCATTCATATAGAGCAGGACCGTGATGATCTTGGTTTTGGAATCGGTATGGATTTCACCGTCGCGCTGACGCACGAAGCCGCGCACCGTGTACATGGTCGGGCGGCCGGTGAGATCGAGATCGAATTTGTCTTCGACAAGCTTCTGAAATTCCGGGCCGAGGAATTCATCCATCAGCTTTGCGAAATGTCCTTGAATGTCGAGCTCGGCTGGCGGATGCGATCCGGGGCCGGGCACTTGCGGATAATCCTTGGAAACGTCCGCAAACCGCTCAGGTTTGATGAAATTTTCTACGATCAGCCAATCATAGGGATCGTTCTGCAGCGGCGTGCGGGCAAGGGCGTCGAAATCAAGATAGCTCATGTGGACTTTCCGGGCAGATCAATGGGGCCCCTGATGGCGCGCAAGATGAAGCAAGCCTTATGGCTTTGCAACGTCGGCATATCGGCGCAGTTGGCACCTTTGTGTCTTGCCAGAATGAGGCGACTCACCGCCTAGATGTATCTGTTTCCTTTATATTCGTATCTTTGATGTAAATGATTGTCATATCCAAAGTTTCGCCTTTTGTTCTCGCTCTGGTAGTCTTGGTCGCGGCCTTGGGTGTGCGGGCTGAGGCGGGCGCTTTTTTGCTGGAGCCTGGCCACTGGCAGGTGATCAGCACCATGCGGCTGTCCGCCTCCCGGCTGAAATATGATGGCTCGGGGCGCCCGCAACCCGAGCCGCTCTACCGCAAGACCGAAACCTCGACATTGATCGAATATGGCCTCAACCGCGATGTGACGCTGATGCTGGTGCCCACCGGCCGCCATGTGGCCATGGAAGGCCCACCCGCGGCAGAAGCCTGGAACATTGGCTCGCTGGATGTCGGCGCGCGCTGGCGAGTGCACGATTTTGGCGCGACTGTTGTGTCCTTCCAAGGACTTGTGCGCGTGCCGGCCCGCAGCGATCCGGCCTTTTTGCCTGAAAATCGTGGGCGTAGCGAATTGCGTTTGGGGCTGGGGCGTCCGGGTCTTAGCTGGCTCGGGCGTGATGGATTTGCCGATTTCGGCATGGCTTGGGTCAAGCGGAATGACCCTTGGCCTGATGAAGTGCGGGCCGATGTGACGCTGGGTTGGTGGCAGTTTCCCGACCAGCTGATGCTGATGCAATGGTTCCAGACCTATTATCCGACAGCACCAGGCCAGATGCACACCCCCAGCCAGACCAAATTCGAAGCCTCGAGTGTCTCCAAACTGGCGTATGGCTGGTCTTTGCAGCTAGGTTCCTTTGCCAGTATTGGCGGGGTGTCGACGCGTTATGAGCGGGGCACCGTTATCGGCCTGTGGCGGAAGTTCTAGAATACTGGACCCTGTCCGGCAGAGCCGATAAAAGCAGGCCAGATTTCTCATTTCTGGAAACGTGATCCGATCATGGCGCGCCAATTCATCTATCACATGCAAGGCCTCACCAAGACTTGGCCCGGTGGCAAGAAGGTCCTCGATAACGTCCATCTATCCTTCTATCCGGATGCGAAGATCGGCGTGCTCGGCGTCAACGGCGCGGGTAAATCGACCCTGTTGCGCATCATGGCTGGCATTGACACCGAATTTACGGGCGAAGGCTGGGTGTCGGAAGGCGCGCGCGTTGGCTATCTGCCGCAAGAGCCCAAACTCGACGAGACATTGGATGTGCGCGGCAATGTCATGCTCGGCGTGAAGGCCAAGAAAGACATTCTTGATCGCTACAACGAACTCGCGATGAATTATTCGGACGAGACAGCCGATGAAATGACCAAGCTTCAAGACGAGATCGAGGCGCAAAACCTCTGGGATCTCGATGCGCAGGTTGATCAGGCGATGGATGCTCTGGGCTGCCCGCCGGATGATTGGGAAGTGGGCAAGCTGTCAGGTGGCGAGCGTCGTCGTGTCGCCATGTGCAAGCTCTTGCTCGAACAGCCCGAGCTGCTGCTGCTCGACGAGCCGACCAACCATCTTGATGCGGAAACGGTGAACTGGCTCGAAGGCCATTTGCGCTCATATCCGGGCGCCATTCTGATTGTCACCCATGATCGCTACTTCCTGGACAATGTGACGAGCTGGATTCTTGAACTCGATCGCGGCCGCGGCATTCCTTACGAGGGCAATTATTCCTCGTGGCTGAAGCAGAAGCAGAAGCGTCTTGAGCAGGAAGGCCGTGAAGACGAGGCCCGCCAGCGCGCATTGGAAGCCGAAAGCGAATGGATTGCCTCCTCGCCAAAAGCGCGCCAAGCAAAGAGCAAGGCACGTATCTCGCGTTATGAAGATCTCGTCGCCAAGCAGAATGACAAAGCGCCGTCCACCGCGCAGATCATCATTCCTGTGGCTGAACGTCTAGGCCAGAACGTCATTGAGTTTGAACATCTCAACAAAGCGTTTGGTGATAAACTGCTGATTGAAGATCTGTCGTTCAAATTGCCGCCCGGCGGCATTGTTGGCGTGATTGGTCCCAACGGCGCTGGCAAGACCACTTTGTTTCGCATGATCACCGGTCAGGAAACCCCTGATGCCGGCACGATCAAGATCGGTGAATCGGTCAAGCTTGGTTATGTCGACCAGTCGCGCGATGCGCTGGACGCCAACAAAACGGTCTGGGAAGAAATTTCCGGTGGCAACGAGATCATTTATCTGGGCAAGCGCGAAATCAATTCGCGCGGCTATTGCTCGACCTTCAACTTCAAGGGCGCTGACCAGCAGAAAAAAGTTGGCATGCTCTCAGGTGGTGAGCGCAACCGCGTGCATCTCGCCAAAATGCTGAAGCTCGGTGCGAATGTTCTGCTGCTCGACGAGCCGACCAACGATCTCGACGTCGATACTCTGCGTGCTTTGGAAGATGCGCTGACCGAATATGCCGGCTGCGCGGTGATCATCTCGCATGATCGCTTCTTCCTTGATCGCATCGCCACCCACATGCTCGCCTTTGAAGGCGACAGCCATGTGGAATGGTTTGAAGGCAATTTCCAGGATTACGAAGAAGACAAGAAGCGCCGTCTGGGCCTCGACTCGATCGTGCCCAAGCGTCTCAAGTACAAGAAGTTCTCGCGCTAAGCGGAGTGAAAAAGGCGGGCTCAGGCCCCCCTTTTTTATCCGTCATTGCGAGCCGACGGCAAAGCAATCCAGAAGCCTCACGTGCTGCCTTGGATTGCTTCGCTCACGCTCGCAATGACGGGCGCGAGTGATCGGCTTTCGTTTCCCGCCCGTAAATAAAACAAAACGCACCCTCAACTGATCAGGACAACACCCATGATCCGCATCACCGCTCTTGCTGCCCTTGTCGCCATTGCTGCACCTGTGAAGGCGGCAGAGATCAAGGTTTTTGCCACGGGCGCCGTGTCGCAAGCGGTTCAGGATATTGTCGGTGCTTTCGAAAAAGACACAGGCCACAAGATTGTTGCCAGCTTTGGCACAGCCGGCGGCATTGGCAAAAAACTCGCGGATGGGGAAAAGGCCGATGTGGTTTTCTCTTCGCTCGGGGGCTTGCGTGATTCAAAAGCTTTTCTGGTTGAGGCAGAACCGATGGTCGTGGGCCGCGTGCGCATGGGCATGGCTGTGAAGCAGGGTGCGGCCCGCCCTGATATTTCGAGTGCAGACAAATTCAAGGACGTGCTTTTGGGTGCGTCATCTGTGTCGTGGCCTGATCCCGCACAGGGTGCCACGACAGGTATTCATTTCTCAAAAACACTCGAGCAAATGGGCATTCTTGAGCAAATGAAAGCCAAGGCTGTTTATGGCCGCGATGGGGCCGATGTGTCGAAGGCTGTAGCTGAAGGCAAAGCGCAGATCGGTTTCACGCAGACGACGGAAATTCAGGGCGTGCCGGGCGTCGATGTCGGCGGCATGATGCCCGACACCTATCAGCTTGTATCGTCTTACGCGGTGGCACTGACGAAAGAAGGTGCGACCGCTGCTGCTGCAAAAGATTTCTTCGCAGCCGTGACATCGGCAAAGGGTGTTGATGTCTTTGCGCGACGCGGCTTTGACGTGAAATAAAAATGCCAGTCGGCCTATAAGCCGGGTTCTGTATGGCGCGGATTGCTCCGCACGTGACGGCCATTCCTCTGGGACGGTTGTTACCAACCGCCTCTAGCGACCAACCCGGGCGACGACCTGAAGACAGGCCCGATGCACTTGCGTGCATCTTGTCACCCCTATTCGGTTTTGCTCCCGGTGGGGCTTGCCATGCGACCCCCATTGCTGGAGGTCCGGTGCGCTCTTACCGCACCTTTTCACCCTTACCTCGGCCGTAGCCGTGGCGGTTCGTTCTCTGTGGCGCTTTCCCTGAGGTCACCCTCGCCGGATGTTATCCGGCACCGTATCTTCATGGAGCCCGGACTTTCCTCTGTCTTGCGGCAGCGGCCGTCCAGCCGACTGGCTTCACTGCTCCTAGAGAGCACCAGCGTGGCGGTCAAGTTTGAAGGGGTTGATCTCGATCACATCGTTTCCATCTAAAGTGTGATCTACCTCGTTGCGTTGGGTTCATTCCATTGGAGGTGACCTATGAAAAGACTTCTCCTTGCTGCATCCCTTTTGGCGGTGTTGCCACTGGCAGGCTGCAATACGCCGCGAGATCGCACCACCAATGGTGCCTTGATCGGTGGAGCTTCTGGAGCCGTCATCGGCGGCCTCGCCACGGGGCGCGCCTCTGGAGCGCTGGTGGGCGGTGCTTTGGGTGCTGCAACGGGGGCCATCATCGGGGCAAATACGGCGCCTCGGGATCGTCGCCGCTGTGCCCGCGTCGCTTATGACCGCTATGGCGAGCAATATTGCGTGCGCTGGGTGCGTTACTGACAAGACATGCGAAACCCTCTCCCGTGTGGAGAGGGTTTTGTTTATGAAAGGGCTATGAGCCAGCCCAAACCAGATTCGCCGCACGCTAAAAAAGTCTTTCCCTCGCCCAATCACGGCGAGCGTAAGGGCGGTGCGCCTGACATGATCCTTGTGCATTACACAGGCATGCCAACTGGCACCGAGGCTTTGCAGCGGCTCACCAATCCACTTTCTGAAGTCTCAGCCCATTATTTCATCTGGGAAGATGGCGACATTTTGCAACTCGTGCCTGAAGCGCGCCGCGCTTGGCATGCGGGTGTCGCCTCTTGGTCTGGCGAGAGCGACATCAACTCGCGCTCGATTGGTATTGAAATCGCCAACCCGGGTCATGAAGGTGGTTCGCCGCCGTTCAGCGACGCACAAATTGAAGCGACCATTGCGCTCTGCGCTGATCTGCGTGCGCGCCATATGATTTCCCAGCATCGCGTGCTGGCACATTCCGATGTGGCTCCTGCGCGCAAATGCGATCCGGGTGAAAAATTTCCGTGGGATGCATTGGCGGCACGCGGTGTCGGCCATTGGGTCAAGCCGGCGCCGATCTCTGGCGGGCGTTTTTTCGCGCTGGGCGACGAGGGCCAACCCGTGCAGGCGCTCCAAGCCATGTTTGCCATCTATGGCTATGGCATCAGCGTGACGGGTGTTTTTGATGTGGCAACCGAACAGGTGGTGCGCGCCTTTCAGCGCCACTTCCGACAGGAGCGTGTCGATGGCATTGCGGACGCATCTACCATCACAACGCTGCGCGATCTGATTGCCGCGCGCGGCTAGAAGCGCATGTCGATAGAAAATTTGTCTTTCTTCGGCCGCACGAACACGCCGCCGGGCGTTGCATTGCTGACCCAAAGCCCTGCGCTTGGCTTGTAGAAAACCGTCGGCGTATTGAGCCCGGGAATGGCAAGTTCAATAGCCTGACCACGATCAGGCGGTGTTGCGGGGCGCGGTGGAGCAGGTAGCGCTGGCACCGTTACAGGTTCGGCAATGGTAGCGCGATCCAGATCCGTGCACGCGCCACACTCTTGCGCTTCTTGCGCAAGGGCAGGAGCGGTGGCAAGTGCGAAGATCAAGACGGCACGGAACATCATGCGTCTTTAACTGAACCGAAATTCTGGCGAAAACGGGGCGGCTCCTCCTTCTCCCATAGGGAGAAGGTGTCGGCGGAGCCGACGGATGAGGGATTACAATCTTGCTTCATGAGGGCGTAACCCCTCACCCCGCCCTTTCAGGGCGACACTCTCCCTCTGGGAGAGGGTGTTTTTGTCACTCTTTCCCCGGCGGCAGAATGGCGGCTTTCATGGCTTCAATCACGGCGTCGGGCTGGCTGGCGACATCGATCATCATGGCCTGCAATTCCGCACCACCCATTGGGTCAACTCCCAAACGGCGCTTGGTGGCGTCTGCCTTGAAGCTTTCGGCCTTGGTCATCGCATCAAAAGATTTGCGCAAAGCTTCCAGCCGCTCAGGCGGCACGCCCGGCGTGGTGAGGAAGGCGCGGCCGATGTCGGATGTGCTGGCCATCAGCTTCAGCACATTGCGATCCTTCTCGACAGTGGTGAGCTCGAGCACGCTGGGCACATCCGGGATCTCGTGATAGCGGCGTGTCGAGATTGTGTAGAGAATTTTGATTTTCTTCTCGTCAAACCAATCCTGCTTGGTCTGCAGATAATCCCAGCTCGTTGAGCCAATGCCATCCGCCTCGCCACGCTCCAGCGCCAGCCCCATCGCAGCCGACGAAGGAAAGCCCAGAATGACTTTGAATTTCGTCCCAATCAAGCGATTGAGCGCCCAGGGTATGGTGGCCGATGTGCCTGCCGCCGCATTGGCGGAAAGCACCGTCTCGGTCTGTTTGATCTCGTCAATCGTCTGCGCTTTGGAGGCTTTATAGACAAGTCCAACCAGAACGGATTGATCGACGCGACCAACCCAGCCGAATTTTTCCGGCTCGAATTTGCGTGCCTTGTCGGTAATTTTTTCGAGCACAAAAGTCGGCTGGAACAGAGCCAGTGTCGTGCCATCTTTGGGCGCGAGATTGTAGACATATTCAGCCGCCGCAATGGAGCCAGCACCCGGCATATTGCGCGGCACGATGACCGGCTTAGCGGGAATGAAGTCACCGAGGTGCTGCGCAACCAGACGCGCCGACAGATCATAACCGCCGCCTTCGCCAAGGCCGATGATCATATTGAGTGTCTTGCTCTTATAGAAGTCTTCGATGGGGTCTGCTTGGGCCGGGCTATATGCCCCCGTCATTGCGAGGAGGCCGCAGGCCGACGCGGCAATCCAGAGCCTCGCGTGAGACCTTCTGGATTGCTTCGCTGCGCTCGCAATGACGACTGTAGTGGCCATTCTATCCTCCCGGCAGGACTGTTCGCGTCCCTTATGCTGGTAAGAATAGCGGCCTCATTCGGCTGCGTCGAGAGCCAGGCTCGCTGGGTTATAATTCAGAATGGGTGCCAGCCAGCGCTCTACCTCGCTGATCGCCATGCCTTTGCGCGCTGCATAATCTTCCACCTGATCGCGCTCAATCTTGGCGACACCGAAATAATAGCTCTCCGGCTGCGCAATATAGAGTCCCGAGACGGATGAGCCCGGCCACATGGCAAAGGATTCTGTGAGCTTCACGCCAATGCGCCGCTCGGCGGCCAGCAGGTCAAACAAAGTTGCCTTCTCGGTATGATCGGGCTGCGCGGGGTAGCCGGGAGCCGGGCGAATGCCGGCATAGTCTTCGGCAATGCGCTGCTCGTTGGTGAGCGTTTCATCAGCCGCATAGGCCCAGAATTCGCGCCGCACACGCTCATGCATCTGTTCGGCAAAAGCCTCTGCTATGCGGTCCGCAAGCGCTTTCACCATGATCGATTGGTAATCATCATTGGCATGCGCAAAGCGCTCGGAAATGCGCTCTTCTTCCATGCCTGCGGTGACAACAAAGCCACCGACATAATCTGTCACGCCAGAGGATTCCGGCGCAACAAAGTCAGACAGCGCGACATTGGGCTTGCCATCGCGGCGCTGCAATTGCTGGCGCAAAGTGAAGAAGGTCGCGAGTTTGTCCGTGCGGGACTCGCCCGTGTAGAGCGCAATGTCATCACCGACAGAATTGGCTGGCCAGAAACCGATGATGGCTTTGGGCTGGAACCAGCGCTCGTCCACAATGCGCTTCAGCATCGCCTGCGCATCTTCATAAAGCTGGCGCGCAGCTGCACCCTGCTTTTCATCTTCGAGCAGTGCCGGGAAGCGGCCTTTCATCTCCCATGTCTGGAAGAACGGCGTCCAGTCGATATAGGGCACGAGATCGGCGACATCATAAGAGCGGAAGGTGCGTGTGCCCAAAAAGGTTGGCTTGGCTGGCGTATAATGGGCCCAATCGATTTTCATCGCATTGGCGCGTGCCCGTGCCAGCGGCAGGCGCTGCTTGTCATGTTCAGCGCGCGCATGGGCGTCAGCCACCTTTTTATATTCGGCGCGCAGCGTCTCAACATATTGGCCCTTCGCATCGGGCGAGAGCAGAGCTGAGACGACACCCACAGCGCGGCTCGCATCGGTCACATAGACTGATTGGCCGCGCTTGTAATTGGGATGGATCTTGACCGCCGTATGCACACGGCTGGTGGTCGCGCCGCCAATCAGCAGCGGAATGTCAAAACCCTCGCGCTCCATTTCAGACGCCACAAAGGCCATTTCTTCAAGCGACGGCGTGATTAGCCCGGACAGGCCGATCACATCGACCTTTTCTTTTCTGGCGGTGTCGAGAATTTTCGCCGCCGGCACCATGACGCCCAGATCAATCACATCATAATTGTTGCAGGCCAGCACAACACCGACAATATTCTTGCCAATGTCATGTACGTCACCTTTGACGGTCGCCATGAGGATTTTGCCGGCACTCGCGCGTGTCGTGCCGCCATTGCGGGCTTTTTCTTCTTCCATATAGGGCATGAGCCAGGCGACAGCCTGTTTCATGACACGCGCTGACTTGACGACTTGCGGCAAAAACATTTTGCCCGCGCCAAACAGATCGCCGACCACATTCATTCCGGCCATCAGCGGGCCTTCAATCACATCAAGCGGGCGCGTGGATTGCAGGCGCGCTTCTTCCACGTCAATGTCGATATATTCGGTGATGCCATTGACCAGCGCGTGCTCTAGCCGCTTTTCGACGCTCTGCTCGCGCCAGACAAGATCTTTGGCCTTCACCTCGCCCGTCTGGCCTTTGAATTTTTCAGCCAGATTCAACAGGCGCTCGGTGGAATCCGCACGGCGATTGAGAACGACGTCTTCGCAAGCCTCGCGTAGCTCAGCGTCGATCTCTTCATAGACCGAGAGCTGGCCCGCATTGACGATGCCCATATCCATGCCTGCCTGAATGGCATGGAAGAGAAACACCGAATGCATGGCCTCGCGCACGGGCTCATTGCCGCGGAAGGAGAAGGAGAGATTGGAGACGCCGCCCGACACATGCACATGGGGGAGCGTTGCGCGGATCTGGCGCGTGGCCTCAATAAAATCGACGCCATAATTGTCGTGCTCTTCAATGCCGGTCGCAATGGCGAAAACATTCGGATCGAAGATAATGTCTTCTGGCGGAAAGCCGAGCTGATCGACCAGAATGCGATAGGCGCGCGTGGAAATCTCGACCTTGCGCGCCAATGTGTCGGCTTGACCCTTTTCATCAAAGGCCATGACGACGACAGCCGCACCATAGAGCTGAACGATTTTCGCCTGTTCGATGAATTTCTCTTCGCCTTCTTTCAGCGAGATGGAATTCACCACCGCCTTGCCCTGAATACATTTCAGGCCAGCCTCGATCACCTCGAATTTCGAGGAATCGACCATGATCGGCACGCGCGCAATATCGGGTTCTGCTGCCAGCAGGTTGAGATAATCAACCATGGCCTTTTGTGAATCGAGCAGGCCTTCATCCATATTGATGTCGATGATCTGCGCGCCATTGGCGACCTGATCGCGCGCGACATCGAGGGCTGCTGCATATTCGCCGTTCTTGATGAGTTTGCGAAACCGCGCCGAGCCCGTGACATTGGTGCGCTCGCCGACATTCATAAAGCGAATGTCGGGCGTCAGTTTGAATGGCTCAAGACCCGCGAGCCGCAGCATGTGGGGCACTTCGACAGGTTTGCGCGGTGCAACATCTGCGATGCGCTTGCTGATGGCTTCAATATGGGCTGGCGTCGTGCCGCAGCAGCCGCCCAGAATGTTGACCAGACCCGCATCCGCAAATTCGCCAACCAGAGACGCCATATAATCCGGGCTCTCATCATAGAGGCCAAATTCATTCGGCAGGCCTGCATTGGGATAGGCAATGACAAATGTGTCTGTGAGGCGGGCGAGATCGGCCACATGGGCGCGCATTTCACGCGCACCCAGCGCGCAATTGAGTCCAATGGCGAAAGGCTTGGCGTGGCGCAGCGAAATCCAGAAGGCTTCTGCGGTCTGGCCTGACAAAGTGCGGCCAGACAGATCGGTGATGGTGCCCGAAATCATGATCGGCAGGCGCGCACCTGTGGTGACAAAAGCGTCTTCAATGCCAGCCAGCGCCGCCTTGGCGGTGAGCGTATCAAACACCGTCTCAATCAGCATGAGATCGGCGCCGCCTTCGATCAAGCCTTGAGCCGCCTGCGCATAGGCTGCGCGCAATTCATCAAAGTTGACGGCGCGAAAGCCCGGATCGTTCACATCAGGTGAGAGGGATGCGGTGCGATTGGTCGGCCCCATGGCACCTGCAACGAAACGGCGGCGGCCATCTTTCTGTTGCGCGAGATCAGCGGCTTCGCGTGCGAGGCGCGCACCTTCGCGATTGAGTTCGCTGACGACCTCTTCAAGGCCATAATCAGCTTGTGCAATGGTGGTCGAAGAGAAAGTGTTGGTCTCGCAAATATCCGCGCCCGCCAAAAAATAAGCGAGATGGATGTCGCGAATGGCCTCTGGCTGGGTGAGGATCAGAAGATCATTATTGCCACGCAGATCACGCTTCCAGTCTTTGAAACGGGCCCCACGAAAATCTTCTTCCGTGAATTTGCGGTCCTGAATCATCGTGCCCATGGCGCCGTC
>CAINNX010000140.1 GCA_903851305.1 uncultured Hyphomicrobiales bacterium
ACGGTCGACGTCGTGCGGGAGCGGGCCGAACCCACCCAGCGGATCGCCCGGATCTAAAAAGACCCATCCGCACGCGCAACAGCCAGCCGACACCCCGGCTGGCTTTCTTTTTTGTTATCTGGCGCTCCTTGCGCTCCTGCCCCCTGCATGGCACGGATGGGCCATCAGACCCGTCAGCCTCAGGTCGAGCCCAAAGCAAGAGCCCAAGTTCAGATGAAGCGCATTCTTGATTTGTTCTGGCCCGCGCTCGGGCTTGTCGCCGTCTTCTGGTCCGTCAAGCTCCTCTATGAGAAGCTCGCCGCTGAAGCTGCAACTGATGAGAAAGTACGCCTCCTGCTCGAAGCGGGCGGCGTGTGGAGCGATATTAAAATCATCGCCTCCGTCATCGGAAACAAGCTCGCTGATATTCCAATCCACGGCTATTGGCTGGCTGGTGCTTCAACACTGATCGCTTATGCGGCACTGGCTTGGTATGACCGCATTGCGCTCATTCACCTCAAGCGCGAAGAGGGTATTTCCTGGCTCTATATCGCGGCCTGCTCCTTTGTGACTTATGCTCTGTCGCATAATATCGGCGCATCCGTTTTCTCTGGTGGTATGGTGCGCTATCGCGCTTATTCTGCCAAAGGCCTGAGCGCTCCCGACATCGCTATTCTGATTGCGCTGTGCTCTTACACATTCGCCTTTGGCACTATGTTGCTCTTGGCTTTTGTGTTGATTGGCGAGCCGCAAATTCTGGCGCCGCTTTCAACTTTGTCAGCCCACTTCAGCATTGGCGAACATCTTGCGCGCGTGATTGGCTTTTCCATGCTGGGCTTTGTTGTGCTCTACACCATTGGCTCTTGGCTGCAATTACGTCCGCTACGCTTTGCCTCTTTCGAATTGATGTATCCGCGCCTCAATGTGGTGGCACGCCAATATATCGCGGCCCCGCTGGAATTGATTGGCGCGGCAGGCATTATCTATTTCGCGCTGCCTGAACAAGGCAATCCCGGCTTCTTCATTGTGCTAGGCGCGTTTCTTCTATCCTTTTCGGCCGGGCTACTATCGCAAGTGCCAGGCGGGGTGGGGGTGATGGAAGCTGTCTTCCTCGCTGTTATGCCCGGCATGCCTGCCACCGCCGTCTTTGCCGCTCTGCTGGTCTGGCGCTTGTTTTATCTGATCTTGCCGCTGGCTATGTCTGTGCCGGTGATCTTGCTGTTTGAGCGTGCACAGCTCACCAAGGCGCTCCATCAAGTAAGCAAAACGCCGGGCCCTTGAGGCCCGGCGTCTTGAAACAAACCCAAAGAACCAGATAACCGCCTTACTGGCGATATTGCTGGATGCGTGTTGTGCGAAGTCCGGCAAGACCATGCTGGTCAATAGACATCTGCCAGCTCAAGAATTCGTCGACCGTCAGCGTATAACGGCTGCAGGCCTCCTCCAGAGACAAGAGGCCACCACGAACGGCTGCCACCACTTCAGCCTTGCGGCGGATAACCCAACGTTTGGTGTCCGTGGGCGGCAGATCGGCGACGGTCAAAGGCGAGCCGTCGGGCCCAATCACATATTTCACCCGGGGACGATGAAGTTCGGTCATTATCAAAACTCGCTACGCGACACACTGACTAGAACCCCAGACTAACCGCCGGTTTTTAAGATTTGCCTAAACGCAAACCCTGTTTTTGGGGGTCTAACTATCGGATTTATTTCCAAATCCTTAGTTTCGGGGTGATTGCGTCTTCATCTGGCACACAATTGGGGCAAGGCCCCGCTTGAGCCAGCCCGGCTTACAAATTGATCCATTCAGTTGCATTTTTTTGCGGTCAATGGTTTGACTTGGCCCGATGAGCCCGCTCCTGCAACAAAAAGTCCCAGCTGCCCACCCAGCCCCCGTGCCGGGCGTGAATTCGCTTGGGATTGCCAAAGCCCCTGGCGACACCCGCGTGGTTGTCGCCATGTCGGGCGGCGTCGACTCGTCGGTGGTCGCCGCACTGCTGAAACGCGAAGGCTATGATGTCATCGGCGTCACGCTGCAGCTGTACGATCATGGCGCCGCCGTGCATCGCAAAGGCGCGTGCTGCGCGGGACAAGATATTCATGATGCACGCGATGTCGCCGAGCGTTTGGGCATTCCCCATTATGTGCTCGATTACGAGAGCCGCTTCAAAGACAAGGTGATTGATTCCTTCGCCAAATCTTATGTGGCAGGCGAAACGCCGATCCCTTGTGTAGCCTGCAACCAGCACATCAAATTCAAAGATCTGTTTGAGACGGCTCAAGATCTGGGTGCAGATGTATTGGCCACCGGCCATTACATTTCATCCGCTGAAGACGGCGAAGGACGTCGCGCTTTGTTTCGCGCCATTGATGCAGATCGCGATCAAAGCTACTTCCTGTTTGCCACCACGCGCGACCAGCTCGAATTGTTGCGCTTTCCGCTAGGCGACCTGCCCAAGCCCGATGTTCGCAAATTCGCGCATGATTTCGGACTGACCGTTGCCGACAAGGCGGATAGTCAAGACATCTGCTTCGTGCCATCGGGCCGATATACCGATGTGATTGAACGCCTGATCCCGGGCGCTGCGGAACCTGGCGACATTGTCCATATTGATGGGCGTGTGTTGGGCCACCACCATGGCGTGATCCATTACACGATCGGTCAGCGCAAAGGCTTGGGGCTTGGCTCAAATACAGCTGCCAAAGGCGATCCGCTTTATGTGGTGAAGCTTGATTCCGCCAATCGTCGCGTGATCGTTGGCCCGCGCGCTGCGCTCGCCACCCGCCTTGTGATCTTGCGTGATGTCAACTGGATCGGACCAGGCTCGCTCGAAGATCTTCCTGCGGACGGCCTCGAAGTGGCTGTGCGTCTTCGCTCGACGCGACCTCCTGCCGCCGCTGTCTTGCGCCGCGCAGGCACTGAGATCGAAGTCGAACTGGCTGTTGGCGAAGATGGTGTATCGCCTGGTCAGGCCTGTGTCTTTTACGAGGATGCCAGCTCGCGTGCGCGCGTGCTCGGCGGTGGCTTTATTAAACCACAGCTCTAATGCGCGACACGCTTTCCTCCATCTCCCATGCTGATGTGGCCACAGCTTATGCGCGCTGGGCACCGATCTACGATCTGGTTTTCACCGCCAATATGAGACCCGGACGGCGCGCGGGCGCGACTGCAATCAATGCTTTGGCAAAAGATCGCGAAATATCACTGCTGGATGTGGGCGTCGGCACGGGTCTCGAACTTCCCATGTTCTCGCCGCAGGTGAAAATCACTGGCATTGATCTGTCCGAGCCTATGCTGGCTGTCGCACGCAAGCGGGTGCAGCGCGAGGGACTGAACAATGTCATCGCCCTGCAGACCATGGATGCCATGGCGCTGGAATTTCCCGATGCGCATTTTGATGCAGTGATTGCACCCTATGTGCTTACCGTTGTGCCCGATGCACACCGAACGCTGGATGAAATGGCACGCGTCGTGAAGCCGGGCGGCGAGATTGTCTTGGTCAACCACATTGGCGCCGAGAAGGGCCTCATGGCCGCCCTGGAAGCCTGGCTTGGACGGCGTGCTGCAGCCCTTGGCTGGCGGCCTGAATTCCCGTGGGCGATCATTGGCGACTGGCTGGCCAAGCGCTCTGATATTGCGCTTGTGGAGAGGCGCAAACTCGCGCCCTTCAACCTCTTCACCCTGATCCGGCTGGTGCGGCACTAACGGCTGCCTTTGCCCCCAGATAGGCGCGCCTTGCGCTTGACTTGAGGCCACCCGCCCCTCTATATCGCGGGCTTCCGGACCGCCTTTCTTGGCTTTCCCGGGGCGGGGTAGCTCAGTTGGTTAGAGCAGCGGAATCATAATCCGCGTGTCGGGGGTTCGAATCCCTCCCCCGCTACCAAAACTCCCCAACCACCTCTCCAAATATCTCAGGCAGGATAAGTGGCTCGTCGAGCCTCGGCCCTGGTCAGAGCCCTCTGGGCAGCGCATTCACTCTGCAAGGCTCCAAGGTGCCGCCGTGCCTGCAAAAAGCGAGACAAGCCGCCCTGCACCATCGACATCGATCTCTTCAGCGATGCGCGCTGGGCGCTCGACATAGGTCACGCGCTCTTCATTGGGTGCCAGCCCGTAGAATGCTGGTCCGTTGAGCGAGGCAAAAGCCTCAAAACGGTCCAATGCATGTTCTTCAGCAAAGACCTGCAAATAAGCAGCAACCGCCACAGGTGCGGAAAAGACGCCCGCGCAGCCGCAATCGGCTTCTTTGAGATGGCGCAAATGCGGTGCCGTATCTGTGCCCAGAAAATAGCACGCCTCGCCACCTGTGGCCGCTTTGCGCAAAGCGAGCCGATGGCGCTCGCGCTTGAGCACCGGCAGACAATACATGTGCGGGCGCAGACCACCCTGGAACAAAGCATTGCGATTATAAAGCAGATGCTGGGGCGTAATGGTCGCACCCATACGGTCCTTGTGAGCCCTCACAAGATCAGCACCTTCTTGCGTGGTGATATGCTCCATGACCACGCGCAGCTTGGGCAATCGCTGCAGAAGCGGCGCCAATATCTCTTCGGCGAACCGCGCTTCACGATCAAAAATATCAACCTCTGCACGCGTCACTTCGCCATGCGTGAGCAGCGGCATCCCCGCCTCCGCCATAGCTTCGAGCACAGGCATGATGTGATCAACAGAGGAAACGCCATGTGCAGAATTGGTGGTGGCGTGAGCTGGGTAAAGTTTGGCTGCAGTAAAAATTCCGGCTTTATGTCCCGCAATCAGATCTTTCGGATCTGTGTGATCGGTCAGATAACAGGTCATCAACGGCGTAAAGGTGACGCCCTCAGGCACGCAAGCCATGATCCGCTGGCGATAATCTTGCGCCATGGCCGCTGTTGTCACAGGCGGCGTCAGATTGGGCATGACAATCGCGCGACCAAAAGCACGCGCCGTATATGGCACAACGGCTTTCATCATCACGCTGTCACGGAAATGAACGTGCCAATCATCAGGGCGGCGAAAAGTCAGACTGCGCATCAGCGGTAATCCTCGGAGTTCAGATCAAATCGCTTCATTTTGTCGTAAAGCGTCTTTTTAGGAATGGCCAGCGCCTCAGCAGCGGCCGCCACATTGCCGACATGGCGGCGCAAAGCTTCCACAATCAGGCCGCGCTCAAATTCAAGGACAAGCTCGTTGAGACCACGCGATTGCGGCGCTGTTTCGCGAAACCGCGCGGGCAAGACACCCAACACAAAACGATCTGCCACATTGGCCAGCTCGCGCACATTGCCGGGCCAATCATGGCTCATCAATTCACGCATCAAGGCCTCACCCACCTGCGGCACATCACGCCCATAACGCTCAGCCGCTTGCGCCACGTGATGCTGGAAGATCACCGGAATATCATCCCGTCGCGCGCGCAAGGGGGGAATATCGAGCGAGACAACATTCAGCCGGAAATAAAGATCGCTTCGAAATGCCTGCTCTTTTGACAAGGCTGCAAGATCTGTCTTGGTCGCTGCCACCACACGCAAGGTCACAGGCACCGGCTTGTTGGAGCCTAGCCGTTCGACCTGACGGAATTGCAAGACGCGCAGCAGCTTGACCTGCATGGCGATTGGCAGGGATTCAACCTCATCAAGAAACAACGTGCCACCGGAAGCATATTCAATCTTGCCGATGCGCTGCATTTGCGCGCCGGTAAAGGCCCCGCGCTCGTGACCAAACAGCTCGCTCTCGAACATGCTCTCAGGAATAGCGCCGCAGTTGATCGCCACAAACGGCTTGTCGCGTGCGGGCGAGGCTTCATGCAGACAACGTGCGACCAGCTCTTTGCCGGCCCCCGTCTCACCGGAAATCAGCACATCGGGGCCCGCTTCCGCGAGCTGCAAAATATCACGGCGCAAAGCCGCCATACCTGCAGACTGGCCAATCAGAATACGCTCAATGCCGTCTTTCTGCTGCAACTTGGAGCGCAGATCCGCCAGTTCAAACGTGAGTTTACACCGCTCCAGTGCGCCTTGAGCGGCCCCCACCAAACGCTCGGCCGGCGTTGGCTTTTCTAGAAAATCATAAGCGCCCGCGCGCATCGCCTGCACAGCCATGGCGACATCACCATGGCCGGTGATGACAATGACTGGAAGCGCCGGCTCTATGCGCTGCGCACGCTCCAGCAAAACCAGACCATCCATGCCCGGCAAGCGAACATCGACGAGAAGAACGCCAGGAAAAAGCGGATGCAATTTTTCTAACGCAGCCTCTGCCGAAGCACAGGTCTCGACACGCAGACCTGCGAGCTTCAGCGTCTGCGCATTGGCAAAACGCACAGCCGGATCATCTTCTACAAGGAGAACCTGGAGTTCGGGCGACATGGGCTTGTAATGCCTTTCTCAGCCAGCTTCTGCAAGCGTTGGATCGGCGCGCAGCAAATGCAGCGTGAACAAGGCCCCACCAGCATCGGCATTTTCAGCCCGCATGCTACCGCCAAAATCCCGCACGATGCGCTCAGAAATCGCCAAGCCCAACCCAAGCCCCGAACCCGCCAGTTTGGTGGTGAAAAAAGGCTCGAACATGCGGGCTTGCACAGAGGGCGCCAAGCCCGGACCGCAATCACGGATCAACAGGCTGACACTGTCCGGCAGGGCAAATATCTCAATATCGATACGCGGCTCTGGCACTTTTGCCATGGCATCAAGTGCATTGGACAAGACATTGACCAAAACCTGACCCAGACGATCCCTGTCGGCGTGCACAAAAATCTCCTCGCCTGCATCACTTTGCACAATGCTGGCACCCAAACGACGAATACGCTCATCCAGAATTAGCAAACTATCGGCAATCGTGCGGCGCAAAGGCACGGCGGAGAGAACAGCAGGGCGCTTGCGCGCAAAGATTTTGAGCTGGCTGGTGATGCTGCTCATGCGGTCAACCAGATCAGAAATAAAGTTGAGATTTTCGCGCGCACCTTCGCGCTGATCACGATCCAGAAACACTCTGGCATTATCAGCCAGCGAGCGTATGGCAGCCATCGGCTGATTGAGCTCGTGCGTCACACCCGCTGCAATCTGGCCAATGGCTGCGAGTTTGGCTGAATGGACAAGCTCATCCTGCGTGCTGCGCAATTGCCGGTTGGCTTCAATCAAGTCACGTGTGCGACTCTCGACTTGGTTTTCCAGTTCGAGATTGGCTGCTGTCAAAGCCTGGCTGGCCGCCCGCTCAATTTCAGCAGCACGGCGGCGCTGAAAAAGATACAGCATGAAGAGCGCCGCCGTTGAAGCCATCAGTGCGACAATAACTTGCATCCAGAAGCGAAACAGACTGACATCGACAAGGTCGACCAAAACCACGACTTTCCAGTCTGAACCAGAGAGCAGTCGCTCCACCGCCAACACAGTGGAGCCACCATCTTCGGCTGGCAACTCTAGCAAAGCCGAAGCTGGCCCCATCGTCTCGACCAAATGAAACCCCAGCGGGCGCAAGGGTACATTTTCATATTGCCGCTCAGCACGAATGCGCGCCAAAGTCGCGTCAGGCAATTGCGCGAGCGTGTGATATTTCCATGCCTCGTCTGTAGCCAAAACGATGACGCCGTTTTCATCGACAATCATCATGCGCCCAGCGCCCGGCCATGTATCGGCATGCCAGCGCTCTACTTTGACAACACCAACACCTTTGGGCTCAAGCAATGAAGGTAAAGCGCGGCTGGCATAATAGCCCGGCACGCCAGTTGTCGTGCCAATACCAAAAAAATGCTGCGCACCTGATTTCAAGGCGGCGTGAAAATAGGGTCGATAGGAGAGGTCGACTCCCACAAAACTGGTCTTGTCGCGCCAATTGCTCGCAGCAATACATTTGCCATTCAGATCGAGCACATAAAGCACACCCGCACCCGCCACGGCATTGACGTTTTCCAGATAGCGATTGGCTGCCTCGACGGCGGCCTCATCTAGCGGATCATCAAGCAAGGCCTGAATGCTGGGGTGAAAGCGAATAATCTCGGGCAGGTGGTCATAACGCGCGAGCTCCGTTTCAAGCTGCACAGCATGACGCTCGGCTTGGAGCGACGCAAATTCATGCATTTGCTCGAGCTTGTAGCGGCGCGCGGTGATACCCGCCATGATGACGATCATGATGACCGCCGCCATGAGCGCAAGACCTGCAAGGGCTTGTGTGCCTGCCCGCTGCGCGCGCGCAACTTCCAGCATCAAAGACTCCGAAACAAAAACGCGGCGACCCTGAGGCCGCCGCGCTGATTATGACAGGGCGCAGAAGAACGCGCCATATGGCTGTGGTTAGCCGGTGGTCACTGCCGTCTCGACATCAGACGGATCGACCGTGCGGTTCAAGCCCGCATTGAGCTTGGTGCGATCAAGCTCGCCTTCCCACCAGGAAACGACCACGGCAGCAACGCCATTGCCCGTCAGATTGGTGAGGGCGCGGCATTCCGACATGAATTTGTCGATACCCAGCACAATTGCCATGCCCGGAACGAGCTCGGGACGGATCGCAGCAAGGGTGGCTGCCAGCGTGATAAAGCCAGCCCCGGTAATGCCCGAAGCACCCTTCGAGGTGAGCATGGCCACACCCAGAATGACAAACTGTTCACCCATCGTCAGATGCACACCCAAAGCCTGTGCAATGAACAAGGTTGCCAGAGTCATGTAGATGTTGGTGCCATCGAGGTTGAATGAATAACCCGTTGGCACAACCAAGCCGACCACTGATTTCGAGCAACCCAGACGCTCCAGCTTTTCCATAAGCTGCGGCAATGCTGATTCCGACGATGACGTGCCCAGCACGATCAGCAATTCATCCTTGATATAGGCGATGAATTTGAAGATCGAGAAGCCAGCCAAGCGCGCCACTGTTCCCAGCACAATCACCACGAACAGCAGGGCTGTGACATAGAAGGTGGCAATGAGGCCCAGCAAATTGCCAAGTGCCTGCGGACCAAAGCGGCCAATCGTGTAAGCCATTGCGCCGAAAGCGCCAATCGGGGCTGCCTTCATGATGATGGCAATCACGCCGAACATGGCGTGCGCCACATCATCAACCGTCTGGCGCAATGTGTGACCGCGCTCGCCCAGCGCCATCAGCGCAAAGCCAAACAGGATCGAAAAGAACAGAACCTGCAAAATGTCGCCCTTGGCGAAAGCTCCAACCATTGTGTCAGGAATGATGTTCATGACGAAGTCGATCGACTTCATCTCACCGGCCTGCTTGGCAAAGCTGGCAACCGCATTGGCGTCCGGCTTGCCCGCAAAGCCATGACCGGGCTCAACGATATTGCCGACCAGCAAGCCGATGACGAGCGCAAAGGTTGAAATGATCTCGAAATAGACCAGCGCCTTGACGCCAACACGACCAACCTTTTTCGCATCCTGAATATGCGAAATACCAGACACAACCGTGCAGAAAATAATCGGCGCAATGGCCATTTTGATCAGCTTAACAAAGCCGTCGCCGAGCGCCTTGATCCAATCATTCTTGGCAAGTTCAGGCGACAGCCAGCCGAGCAAGCCGCCCAGCACAATCGCGAAAAGAACTTGAACATAGAGTTGCTTGTAGAATGGTTTTTTAACAGCCGTAGCCGCCCCAGACATCCCTTGTGCCATTTCTTATTTCCTCCTGTTTAAACCTGAATGGCAGCATCCACGACTGTGAGTGCTGTCATATTCACAATGCGCCGCACAGAACTCGTCGGCGTCAGAATATTCACAGGCCGCGCCGCCCCCAGCAGCACAGGCCCAACCGTAACACCTTCGCCAGCCACGATTTTCAAAAGATTGTAGGAAATATTGGCAGCGTCAATATTCGGCATGACCAAGAGATTGGCCTCCGATGTCAGTCGCCCGCCAGGAAACACACCATCGAGAATACGCTTGGACAGCGCCGCATCACCATGCATTTCGCCTTCGGCTTCAATATCTGGTGCAGACAATTCAAGGATGCCCAGAGCTGCACGCATCTTGCGTGAAGACTCTGACTGTGAAGAGCCGAAATTGGAATGCGACAGAAATGCCACCCGCGGTTCGAGACCGAAGCTGCGGACTTCATCAGCTGCCATTTGTGCGATTTCGGCCAGCTGCGCCGCGCTTGGTTCATGGTTGATATAAGTGTCAGTGATGAACAATGTATGCTTAGGCAACATCAG
>CAINNX010000141.1 GCA_903851305.1 uncultured Hyphomicrobiales bacterium
GCAATAAATGTTTTATATCAGGAGAAGTGCCAGACACATCCATTCCGGTCAATTTTTTTATGGTTTCATTTTCAACGGGCACGAGCAGTGACATCTCATTCAGAAAAAGTGGTCGACCTTTGCCGGAGACTGCGTCCGGTTGCGCCCTCCTGTGGTCTCATGCGCGTGGGCGATGAGTTTGACGGAGGTTATTTGGTCCCTGTTGATTTCGAAGGGATCAAACATTGCTTTTCGGGAGGCGTTGGGCCGACTTCTAGCTTTGAACGCCACTTATGGGACGAGTTCCGGATCCGGTCTTTTCTCGCTGATGCCTCGGTTGATCGTCCCGAACAAGGATTGAAAGGCTATACGTTCGATAAAAAGTTTTTGGGAGCCCAAAACATAGATGACTTCATGACCATGGCGTCATGGATGACCAAGCGTCTGCCGCAAAACTACAAAAACGATCTCATCCTGCAATTGGATATCGAAGGGGCAGATTTTGATGTGATGCGGGTTCTTCCCGACGAATGTCTGCGGAAATTCAGGATCGTCATTTTGGAAGTGCATGCCTTTGATCGCATTTTCGCTGAAGATGGCATGAATGAATTCATGGCATCCTTTGGTGCTCTGCTGGACGGGTTTTTCCCCGTTCATCTGCATGTCAACAATTGGTGTGGCTTTGCCACGCAGGACGGGATTTCACTGCCACGCGTTCTGGAAATCTCTTTTCTCAGAAAAGATCGCGATACAGGCACCCGTTTTCTCAATCGCTATCCGCATCCTCTGGATCGGCCAAACCTTCCCTATATGGATGATCTGGTTCTGCCGGAGCTGTTCTGGCGAGGATGAGTTACTCGATCTCTATGGCGCTGGCTGGAAGCCCTTGCGTCTGACGCTCATACATCACTGAATAGGCGCGCTCCAGATCGCGTGCATAGCTTTCTGTATCGAAGAGAGCGGACGTCTTTTTATTCTCATCAAGCCGTGATTTGAGCTTTGCCGAAAGGCCTGGGCTTGTCGCAATTTCAATCGCGCGGCGGACATAATCAACATCACTTTCGGCAATCATGTCGGGCATGCCCGCGGCTGTAACGAGGCTGCCCGCCACGCGCCCTGCAAAAGTTTCCCCGAGGCGCGTGAGTGCGGGCAGTCCGGCGCAAAGCGCGTCATTGGCCGTGGCATGGGCATTGTGGGGCAAAGTGTCGAGGAACAAATCTGCCAATCTGTGGCGGGCGAGGTGATCTGCCAGATTGTCTTCTCGTCGTGCAAAGATCAGGCGATCAGGCTCAACGCCTCGGCTCTGCGCCTCACGCCGCAAATTTTCCATTGCTTTTGGGGCTGTCGATGACATCCAGAGAATGCTGTCTGGTACGCCAGTCAGAATTTGCATCCACAGATCAAACTGGGATGGCGCTATTTTGGCAGGATTGTTGAAAGCGCAAAACACGAACCCTTGTTCCGGCAGGCCGTAATCTTGGCGGCTCATATTTTTTTGCGAGATGTCGCGGGTCGGGTCAGTCGGCATGTAGCAGCCGGATAGCCGCACAACTTTTTCAGAATAATCAGCATCATGATCATGCGGGATCAAAACAGGGTCACCGATGATATAATCCATGAAGTCGGCACCCATGGTCGCGGAATAACCAAGATAATTGACCTGAACGGGTGCCGCACGCAGGGCAAAAATTTCTGAGCGGCTGTCACTTGTGTAGCCGTTCAAATCAATGGCGATATCGATGCCTTCCTGTCTGGCACGCTGGACAATGTCAGCGTCGGACATCTCGCGCACATTGATGAAGTGATCAACAGCTGCCTCGATGCGCAATCGGATTTGATCGCGTGTTGGAATTCCAAGTGAAAATGCAAAGATTTCAAATTTTGTGCGATCATGCAGTTCCAACAGACGCACTAATAAAATACCGACCGGATGATCTTTGAAGTCGGTCGAAAAATAAGCAATTCGAATACGGCTTGCATGGCTTTTTAGGTTTTTTTCAAACGGCAAAGCTTTTAGGTCGTTGTGATAGCCTTGGGCCCAGATTTCAGCTGCCTTGCGTTGTTGAAAACGTTTTGACGGCAAGAGTGTAATGCTGTGGGGCACCATGGCTGTCTTGCCATGTTCAACCCCGGTCAAAATGGCTGTCGCGGATGAAGCATAATCGCGCCAGTCACATAAATTCATACGCGCCATGAGCGAAAAGCCATTGGCAAACGGGGCTTCAGGCTTCAGCTTTCTATATTGATCAAAGCCGACAAGGGCCTCTTCATGCCGTTTGAGTTTTTCCAGTTCGAAGGCGCGATTGAGCCAGGCCTGCGCATGATCAGGCTTCAGTTCGATTGTTTTGGTGTAAGCGGCGATGGCTTCATCCAGAAGTTTTCGGTGTGAAGCTGCCTGGCCGAGATTAAAATACAAATCAGGATCGTGCGGATCAAGCGCGATGGCGGTTGAATAATCCTCCATCGCTTCGCGAAACCGTTGCATAGCCACATAGACAAGGCCGCGATTGGTGATCGCCTTGATATGTGTAGGAGCAATCTGCAGCGCACGGTTGAGCGCAGTCAAAGCGTCCTCGTTGCGGCCGACCTTAATCAGAACCCAGCCGAGGCTGTTGAGCGTTTCCTCCGCGTCAGGCTCAAGCTTGAGGGCGTCTTGATAGCGGTCAATGGCCTCGTTGAATTGTCCAAGCTCATCGAGCACCACGCCGAGATTGTGCAAGGCTGCATGGTAGTCCGGCTTGATGTTCAACGCGGCCAGATAGGCCGCGTGCGCAAGCTCATACATTTTCTGTAATTGAAGCGCATAGCCGTAGTTGAAATGTCCCTCCGCAATGCCGGGATCAATCTGCGTGGCCTGGCGCAAGTAACTGGCGGCCATTTTCAGATTATTTTGCTGCCCATAGGTCAGGCCGGTCAGAAATGCGGCGTCAAAGCTCGGCGATTTTTCGAGGGATTTTTTGAAAAGCGTCCGCGCTTGAAGTGCATTGCCCTGATCAAGGGCCCTTTGACCTTCAATCAGCAATTGATGGGCAGCGTCTTGTCTCGCGGTCATATCGGGCGGGCCTTCAGATAAGGATATGTACTTTATAGACGGCTCCTGAAACCGGAGCCAGATGTTTTAGTCGTGGGGCCGGGCACTAAGTCTTTGTTTTATTGTAATTTACAAGCCGTCGTGGCCGGCGGAGCGGGGCTTTGCTCCCGAGCGCGCTGCCCTTGGGCAACTGTGGCCTTGCTGCCACACTTGAGGCCAAAACATGGCTTGAGGCTGTTAATTGTCACTTTTTAAGAGACGAAGGCAACATCTGTAGTTACCTTGAATCCATGCCTTCGGGGATTCTCCCAAAGGCGGGGGCCTTCAGCCTTGCGTCATTCATTTCAGGACGCCGGACCGAAGTTCCTTTCATTTTAATCGAATGATTTTTTGAAGTCATTTTTTGGAGGTTTTTCATGAAGCTCGCCAAGAGCCTTCTCCTCGGTTCCGCCACCGCCTTCGTCGCGGTTGCTGGCGCCAATGCAGCCGATCTTCCCTCGAAGAAGGCAGCCCCCGTCAATTATGTGAAGGTCTGCGACGCCTACGGCGCGGGCTTCTTCAACATCCCCGGCACTGAGACCTGCGTGAAGCTGGGTGGACGTGTGCGTGCGGATTATGCGTTCAGCAATGCGCAAGATCTTGTGGCGACCAATGCTGGTACAGCTTTTAAAGCTGCGTCCACTGGCTCTGCTGCGACTGTGACGGGCACTGCTTACAAAGCCCCTAATGGTCAGACAGATTTCGTCGCTCCTGGTGCATATTACGACGCGACCAACAGCGCGCTCGTGAAAAACTTCGCGACAAAGAAGAACGCAACCAACATGTATGGTTGGGAAGCTCGCGCTCGCGTTGATCTTGATGCGCGTACGCCGACCGCTAACGGCACAGTGCAGGCTGTGTCCTCGATCCGTCTTGCTCGTACGACCGGCATTCTCGACCAGGTTGGTCCGGCTCTGTCTGCAACGAGCGCTGGCGCAACCCTCGAATCCGCTTACATCCGTTTCGCGGGCTTCACCTTCGGTGTTGCGAAGGATAACTTCTCCTTCATGCCTTCGACCTTCTACGGTGCGGGTCATTGGTCATCCTTTGCCAACGGTGCAAAGCAGCTTGCTTACACCGCGGTTCTCGGCGGTGGCTTCTCGGCAACCCTCGCTGTTCAGGATGCGACTGATACAACTGCTGGCGGCGTAGTTGCTGCGGGCTATGCCACACCAGGTGTAGCTGCTGGCTTCCTTGTTCCAGGCGCTTCTACTCCGCTGAACGGCGTTGGTGCAGCCTATGCCTATAATGGCATGCCGCAAATCAACGGCCGCGTGGACTTTGACCAGGCTTGGGGTACAGCCTCTTTGATGGGCGCTGTCTCGCAGGCCAAGGCTATCAACGCCAATGGCGTGAACTACAACGTGCCAACGCCACAAGTTGCGGCTGCTAATTCGCAGTACAACCAGACTTCTACTGTCTGGGCACTTGGTGGTGGCGTGAAGGTCAACCTGCCGATGATTGCTTCTGGCGATGCACTCTATTTGAATGGCGCATATGCCAACGGCATGACTGAGTACACAACCAACTGGGCTTCGTTCAAGAGCTCGGACACCAAGCTCAATGTCGGCGGTTTTGTTGTGAACCAGCCTTCATGGATTGTTGCTCAGGATTCGACTGGCAATAACAA
>CAINNX010000142.1 GCA_903851305.1 uncultured Hyphomicrobiales bacterium
AGGAGCCGAAGGCGACGCGGCAAACCAGTGCCACACGTGACAGCTCTGGATTGCTTCGCTCACGCTCGCAATGACGACTTACGTGTCAAACGGCCAAGCGCGCTGTTCAGCCACCTGTGCGCGATGGCGCATCAAGGCATCGGCCAGCACGATCGCCATCATGGCTTCGCCCACGGGCACGCCGCGAATCCCCACACACGGATCATGACGACCCTTGGTGCGCAGTTCGACCTCTTGCCCCGTGCGATCCACCGACAGACGCGGCGTCAAAATCGACGATGTCGGCTTCACAGCAAAGCGCGCGACAATTTGCTGCCCCGTCGAAATGCCACCCAGAATGCCGCCCGCGTGATTGGACGTGAACACAGGCTTGCCATCAGCGCCCATGCGCATTTCATCAGCATTGTCTTCGCCGCTCAGCGCAGCAGAGGCCATGCCATCGCCAATCTCGACGCCTTTGACGGCATTGATCGACATCAGCGCGGAGGCGAGCTCTGCATCGAGCTTGCCATAGATGGGTGCGCCCCAACCGGCAGGCACACCATCAGCAACCAGTTCAATCACAGCGCCACACGATGAGCCTGCTTTGCGCACGCCATCGAGATAGGCTTCCCATTCGCCAGCGGCTTTCGCATCAGGACAGAAGAAGGGATTGTTGTTCACTTCATTCCAGTCGAAGCGCGACCGATCAATCTTGTGCGGGCCCATTTGCACGAGCGCGCCACGGATCGTCACACCGGAAATGATTTTGCGCGCAATGCCGCCAGCCGCCACACGCATCGCGGTTTCGCGCGCGGATGAACGCCCGCCACCGCGATAATCGCGAATGCCATATTTCGCATCATAAGTGTAATCGGCATGGCCCGGCCGATAGGCTTTGGCGATCTCGCCATAATCTTTGGAGCGCTGATCGACATTGTCGATGAGCAGGCCAATGGATGTGCCAGTCGTGACCATTTGGCCGCTGCCATCATCCATCACGCCGGAGAGGATTTTGACCTGATCAGGCTCCTGGCGCTGCGTCGTGAAACGCGACTGGCCGGGACGGCGCTTCTCAAGCCAGACCTGCAGATCATCAGCGGTCAGTGGAATGCGCGGCGGCACACCATCGACCACACAGCCGATCGCAGGCCCATGGCTCTCGCCATAGGTGGTGACACGGAAAAGGTGGCCAAAGGTGTTGTGCGACATGGGAGGCGTTTTAGGGGGACGGGCTGTTTTTGGCAATGGCCCCGCTCGTCATTGCGAGGGGGCCAACGGCCTTAGCGGGCGGAAATATCCAGCGCCACCGCTGGCACCGCGGGTGAGCCGATCCATTGCGTGTGGGGCGGGATGTGCTCGCCCTTCATCACAATGGTCAGCGGGCCGAGCTGTGCGAAATCGCCGATCTGCGTATCGTAAAGCACCGTTGCATTGGCCCCGACCGTCACGCCATTGCCAACCTGAATGCGGCCGACTTTCATCACGCGGTCTTCATAGAGATGCGTTTGCAAGGCGCAGCTGCCATTGAGAGAGACGAAATCCCCTACACTCACGCAATCAAATTCCGTGATGTCGGTCATGTTCATATAGACGCCCTTGCCCATCCTGGTGCCAAACAGGCGTAGCACCATCGGCAGGAACGGCGTGCCGCGCAAATGTTCGATCAACACTTTGCCAGCCAGACCCCAATAGAGAACCGCCACAGCCTCGGTGCGCATCGCCCACCATGACCACATCGGCATGACGACAGGCTCATAGCGACCCATGGTGATCCATTTGAAGACAACTACCACCGCCGTCACAGCCACCGAAATGAAGGTCGAGGCGAGAACGAAATTGACCGCGAGCGAGCCCCAGTCACCCGCCAGCAGATCGGGTCCAAAATATTCCACCGCCCATGTGCCGAAGGTGATGAACAGCATGGTCGAGAGCGACACATGCACAGCTTCAAACAGCGCGCGCGCCATTTTTTTCCAGGCTGGCGGCTCATAGGTCCAATTGTCCGACAGCGCATCGAATTTCTGGCGCACGGGCAGTTTGATCGGTGGCGAGCCAAACCATGTGTCATTGGGCGACATCAAATGATTTTCTGGCGGCTTTGATTTAATGCCAATCAGCGCGCCGCGCGGAATGATGGAACCCGGCGGCACAACCGCATCATTGCCAACAAAGACATTGGCGCCGGTTTTCACCTTTTTCAAAACCATCCAGCCGCGACGAATATCCTCGTCGCCCAGCATGACTTCGTCGGCGATGAAATTCTTCTCGCCGATTTCAACCAGATCAAAACGCCCACCCAGATTGGTGGAAATCTCTGCACCCTTACCAATTTTGGCGCCCATCAGGCGATACCAAGCGCGCATATAGATGGTGGCAAACAGTGAGGTGAGCGTTTCCAGCGTGATCTCTGTGGCAAGCGCCACCACCCACATGCGGAAATAGAACCAGCTGTGGACGGAATAGCGCCCCTCTTTCACGCGTGGCAAAACCATCCAGCGCACGCAAACGATAAAAGCCACCGTCACCAGCACCATGGCAAAGGCAGTTGGCCAAGCCAGAATCGGGATCGAGGCCATATAGAGCGTGCGCTCAAAAGAAGCGACGCCGACAAATTCGTCGAGTGTGTTGAACACCCAGAAGGCCGGGAAAATCGGCAACATGCCGATGGGTGGAATGGACAGCATGGCGACAGTGTAGCAGAAGGTCTGCACGGCACGCCGCCACGGTGTCGTCTGCGGAAATTCTTCCAGATCGGCGGGATTATTCATGCCGATCTTGCGCGCGGGGCTGCCATCCCAAACTTCAAAATCAGGTATCTGCGTGCCCGCCGGCACGGCGGTGAGATCTTTGATCTCTGCGCCATCGCCCAGCCGCGCGCCGCCTTCAATAACGCACGATGAACCGACATAAACATCGCGGCCAATATAAACCGACTCGATAATCAGCTCATTGCCAACCACACGCGCGTTGGAAATCTCGGTCTTGGCGCCAATGCAGCTGCCCTCGCCAAAGGTGATGAGATCCATCGCACCCGATTCAAAATCGCTGATGATGGCATCTTCGCCCACCTGCGCACCGATGGCGCGCAGATAGATGCGCATCAAGGGCGAGCCCTGGAACCATTTCATATGGGTCAGGCCAATCAGGCGTTGTGCCAGCCACCAGCGGAAATAATAAGTTCCCCAGAGCGGGTAACGCCCAGGCTTGGTGCGACCCAGGATCAGCCATTTACCGGCAATCGCCAAGGCAATGGTGATGATGGTGATAAAAACATAAACGCCAAACAACGAGATGATTTCTGAAAAAATACTCGCATCCGGACTGGTCAGCAGCATGTAGGAGATGAACACGCCCAGCCATTGCGCGGTCATCAAGGCAATGATGAACGGCAGCACAATGGCCTGCGCCAAGCCACACAGAAAACGCCGCGCGAATGGCGGCGGAACAAAGGACAGATCACGCGTCTTGGCGACATGAGCAAACTTTGTGTCGAGCATCTGCGCCATCGCACGCAGATTGCGCGTGTCATAGACATCCTGCAGCGTGATGCCTTCAAGGCCCGCGTGTTGGCGCACCAGCGACACAAAACGCGCGGCGAGCAGCGAATGGCCGCCAAGGTCGGTAAAAAAATCAGCATCAAACGGAATGGCCTGTGGCGGCAAGACCGCCTTGGCGGCGATCAGCAGCTTGGCCTCGGTCTCAGTGCGCGGCTCTTCCTGTTCTTCCGTATTGGCGATGCTTTTCAGCTCAAGCCGCTTCAGCTCATTGCGATTGATCTTGCCCGATGACAGACGCGGCAATTCATCGAGCTCTTCGTAGCGTGCGGGCACCATGTAAGCGGGAAGACGCTCACGCAACAACATACGCAGATTGCGCGCATCGATGGTCACTTGCGCGGCTTTGTCAGCCACAAGGAACGCGACCAGCTCGTCTACATCCTGCTCTTTGCGCATCACAACCGCTGCCTGCACAAGGCCCGGAATATCCGTCAGCTTGGCTTCAATCTCGCCAAGCTCGACGCGGAAGCCGCGGATCTTGACTTGGTCATCAATGCGGCCATGGAACGAAAGGGAGCCATCCGCTTTCATCACCACCGCATCGCCTGAGCGATAGAGCACCGGATCATGCCCATCAGAGGCAAAAGGATTGGCGATAAATTTTTCAGCCGTGAGCGAAGCGCGATTGAGATAGCCTTTGGCAACACCGGGGCCACCAATCAGCAATTCGCCTTCCACACCGCGCCCCAGCAGGGTGAGCGCATCATCGACGACATAGCAGGTGTAATTGGCAATCGGTCCGCCAATGCTGATGGGTTCACCCGGGCGCACTTCCGTCGCAGTGGCCACCACGGTTGCTTCAGTCGGGCCATAAGTGTTGAAAATCTTTCGGCCCGGCCGCGACCAGCGCTGCGGCACGGACGGCGGACAGGCTTCACCACCCAGCAAGATCAACCGGATCGAGGCAACATCGCGCGGCAACATGGCCAGCAAGGTCGGCACAGTGTCGAGCACGGTGATCCCAACCTCTTCCATCAGCGCTGGCAGCGTATCGGTTTCGCCCATCATCTTCGGGTTAGCGACAAACAAAGCCGCGCCGACGAGATAGGGAATCCAGATTTCTTCCATCGACAGATCAAAAGCGACAGAGGCACCCTGAAAAACAATATCATCTGCGCGGATGCGATAAAGATCATTGGCCGCGCGCAGATAATGGCAGATGTTGGCACCGGTGATGACAATGCCCTTGGGCGTGCCGGTCGAGCCCGATGTATAGATCATGTAAGCGGGCAGATCGGGCCGCGCACCCAAAGCGCGCGCATCGACCACACTCTGGTCGTCGGGATCATCGAGCTCCTGTGCGCTGACGATCGGGCACGGCATGTTGAGCGTCAGATCGCCCGCATGAAAATCATCCGACAAAAGCAGTTTGGCGCTCGCATCGCTCAGACACACGCCGATGCGCTCGGGCGGCGCATCACTATCAAAGGGCAACCAAGCCGCGCCTGTTTTGGCGATGGCAATTTGCGCGACCAAAAGATCAGCGCCGCGTGGCATCCACAGCCCCACCACATCACCGGGGCGAATGCCACGCCGCAACAAGCCACGCGCCACAGATGTCGCCGCCCGATCCACTTCAGCATACGTGAAGTGATGCCCCTCGATCATATGGCAAGCAGCATCAGGGTCGCGCGCCACGCTGGCAGAAAAAATTTCGGCAAGCAATTCATCGCGCAGAAACTCGTCGCGCCGCACGCCTTTCAGCTGTGCGGGCTCAAACGCCTTCTCTTCTGCCAGCAAGTCTTGCGATGCTTGGGTCATGTGACGTGAGGACTGACGTATCTGGGCAAAAGCGGCGGGCCAAAACTGCCCGTCAGACTGTCAGTCGCATGCCCTCCTTCTCGCGATACGAACAAGGCCCCGAATCTGACATCAGGGACGCTGGACAAAACGATAGATCATCTCGGGCATGAATGGCACCTGAAAGGGGCCGGAAAACGCTGCTAAGTCTTTATATCCAGCGATATCTGCCCGCCTCAAAAACAAGCACGCGGCCCTGCCAGATATCGCAGACAGGTGCGCGTTCATGCGCCACGGCGCACAGCATGTTCAGAAGGCAGCGCGCCACCCCACCATGGGCGACAGCAATCGTGTCTTGGGAAACGGAAGCAAGCCAAGGCTCCAGCCGTTGCGCACACATGGCATAGCTCTCGCCGTCTGGCGGCTGCATATGCCATTTGTCGACCTCGCGCTGGCGCGCCAGCTCGGGCTCAACGGCCTGCACTTCCGGCCAAGTCAGCCCTTCCCAGCGTCCGAAGGTGAGTTCGACGAGTGCTGGCTCCACACGATAGGCAAAGGGATCAAGCCCGATGGCACCGCGCGCCAGCTCCATGGTGCGGCGGGCGCGTGTCAGCGGCGAGGCAATGAAATCATAGGCAGCCAAGACATCCGGATCGCGGCCCAGAATACGCCGCAAGGTGCGCCCGGCCGCCTCGGATTGCGCCATACCCTTCTGGTTGAGGGGAATATCGCGCTGGCCTTGCAGACGGCCTTCCGCATTCCAATCGGTCTCCCCGTGGCGCAGAAAGATCAGGCGATGTTTAAGTTCGACAATCATGGGCGCGTGTCAGATGAGCTTGAATGTCCGCGCCCTGACGTCATCAATCCTTGCCGACGGTGATGTCAGGAGCGGACGGGTTTTTCATGCCGACAACATGATAGCCTGCATCGACATGCAGAATTTCGCCGGTCATGCCCTTCGACATGTCGGACAAGAGGAAGGCGGCTGTATGGCCGACTTCTTCAATGGTCACGGTGCGGCGCAGCGGCGCGTTATATTCATTCCACTTTAGAATATAGCGGAAGTCACCAATGCCGGAGGCCGCTAGCGTCTTGATCGGGCCGGCTGAGATCGCGTTGACGCGAATGTTCTTCTCGCCCAGATCGGCTGCGAGATAGCGCACCGAGGCTTCAAGGGCCGCCTTGGCCACACCCATCACATTGTAATGGGGCATCCATTTTTCTGCGCCGTAATAAGACAGGGTCAGCAGCGACCCGCCTTCTGTCATCAGCTTTTCAGCGCGCTGCGCGACTGCTGTGAAAGAGAAGGAGGAGATGTTCAGGGACTTGTTGAAATTGGCTTCTGTCGTGTCGACATAGCGACCCGTCAGTTCGTCCTTGTCCGAGAAAGCGATGCAATGGACGACGAAGTCGATCTTGCCCCACAGGCGCTGCACTTCAGCAAACACAGCGTCCATGGATGGGGCATCGGTCACATCGCAATGACCCACAACATGCGCGCCCAATTCAGCGGCCAAGGGACGCACGCGCTTTTCCAACGCCTCGCCTTGAAACGTGAAAGCGAGTTCAGCGCCAGCTTCGCGAGCCGCTTTGGCAATCCCCCAAGCAATGGAACGATTGTTGGCGACACCCATCACGAGGCCACGCTTGCCGGCCAGAATGCCGGAGGTCTGGGGGGCTTGGGTCATAGAAATCCTGACAGAAAACGGGCACGGACCGGGCTTGCGCCACAGCCACACGGGCTCTTTCGGCTACTCCCCTCGCGTTTAAGGGAGGCTTGCCTCGAAGGCAAGCACCTGCCTAAAGCCGCGCCGGCCCTCAAAAAAGGCGAGGACAGCCCGCAAAACCCTCTTGGCATAGAGCTAAGCACTTGCTAAATAGTTCGTATTGAAGGTGAATTTTTGTTTTGAGGTCATTCTTTGCCTGACGCGACCGCCCTTTTCCCGCTCCTCCCCGGCCTTCGACGCTTCGCTTCGGCCTTGTTGGGATCACCCAAAGCGCCCGCTGATGACCTCGTTCTGCGGGCCATTCATCAAATACAGCACGATGCCCCACCCGAAGACGCGGCCCATCTGCGCAGCGCCCTGCTTGCAGCTTTGGCGGGGTTGGCGCAATGCGAGCCCCTTCCCGAAGAGGCGCACCCTGCCGAGGGGTTGGAAAAGGCCCTTCTCGATTTGCCCGTTGCCCATCGGGCTGCCCTTGTGCTGATCAATGTGGAGAACTGTTCTTATGCGCAGGCCGCGCAATTGCTCGGCATCTCGCGCAATGTGCTGATCGGGCGGCTGGCATCGGCGCGCCAAATGATTGCGCGCCGGATGCAGGCCGACACACAAATGACCATGCCGATGCGCCGACAAGGCGCGCCCTTTTTGAGGCTTGTCAAATGACCATCCACCCCAGCGCCATCAGCGATGCAGAACTTTGCGCCTTCCTTGATGGCGAAGTGAGCGACGCGCGTCGTGCGGAGCTGACCCTTCTGCTGCGCCGTCATCCCGCGTTGCAAAACAAGCTCAACATGTGGCGCACGCAAAACTCTTGGTTGCGGGCCGCCTTTGCCGCGCGCGCGCAGGAGCCTGTCCCTGACACTTTGCTGCAAGCTTTGCCAAACCATCGCGCATCAGTGCGGACCCATCAAGTGAAAATCAAGCAGCCCGAGTCTGCGCAGCTGCAGGCCTTCACGCGCACAGATGATGATGTGGTGACATAGAAAAAGATTTCGCTGGCACTTGGCGTATTGCTGGTTGCAACGGCGCTTTATGCGTCAGGCCTGTTGCCTGGCACACGAAATTGTGCGGCCGTCTTCATGGAAAAATGGACCGATCAACCCAAATCCTTGCGCGGATCATAGGAACGGTTCACCGCCCAGTGGCGCATGAGCTCTTCCAGTTCAGCCGATGGCTGGTCGGGCAACATGATGCGCAACGTCACCAGCAAATCGCCGGCTGCTTTACCCTCTGAAGCAGGAAGACCCTTGCCGCGCAGGCGCATGGTCTTGCCGCCATTGGTGCCAGCCGGCAGGGACATTTCGACTTTGCCCGATAGCGTGGGCACCTGTACCTTGCCGCCCAGCACAGCTTCATAAAGCGCGATGGGCAGGTCAAGACGTACATCTTGTCCCTCGACACGGAAATAGGGATGGCGCGCAATTTTCACCGTGATCATCGCGTCCCCCGGTGTTGCGCCACCAACACCTGGATGCCCCTGACCTTTGAGGCGGATCTGTTTGCCATCTTCAATGCCAGCAGGAATAGCGACATCGAGTGTCTTGCCATTTGGCAAACTGACACGCGCGCTGGAGCCTTTCACCGCGTCCGACAGCGAAATCGTCACGCTCTGCTCGACATCCTTGCCACGCTGGGGCGCTTGTTGCTGGCGCGCACGACCGCGACCGCCAAACAGATCGAAGAAATCGCTGGCATCAAAACCGCCACGCCCGCCAGCCGCGCCCTGCCCGAAAGGCGAGCCGCCTGCGTTGAATTCAAAATGTTCAAACGGATTGCCACCGCCCGCTTGGCCGCGACGGAACGGGCCGCCAGCGCCAAAACCTTCAAAGCCGCGCGGCTTGCCTTCGGCATCGATCTCGCCGCGATCAAATTGTGCGCGCTTCTTCTCATCGCCCAGAATCTCATAGGCTGAAGACACCTCGGCGAATTTCTCCTGCGCCTTGGGGTCGCCCGTGTTCTGGTCGGGATGAAATTTTTTGGCGAGCTTGCGGAAAGCTTTTTTTACCTCATCGGCTGTGGCCGACTTGGTGATGCCAAGCACTAGATACGGATCACGCATGAATGAGCCCAAGCTGAACCCCCGCCCTGATGGCACGGGGGCAATCGTCTCAGGCCTTTATGTGGGGGCAAGGGCGCTCTGTGCAAGGGTGAAGCGCTGTTAGGCTTAAAGAGAGCCCATGAAACGGCCAGACGTCCCCAATCAGATGGGTTTTGGAGCGCTTCGGGCCTCAGTAAGGCCGCCGGACCAGCGCATTCATGATAGGGTTTGCCCTGCATCCGGCAGGGCGCCAGCCCCGTATCTTCACAGATCGGCCCCCCGGGGCCACCTTGAAACCCATGAAAACGTGCCAGACAGACCATGACCCAAGATTTTACCGACGCCAACGAGCCCTTTGACCTGTTCGAGCAGTGGTTTGCCGAGGCGCGTGACAAAGAGATCAATGACCCCAACGCCATGTGTCTGGCCACCGTCGACAAGGATGGCCTGCCTGATGCGCGCATGGTGCTGCTGAAGGGCCTCGAGCCGCTTGGTTTCGTATTTTACACCAATAGCGAAAGCGCCAAGGGCACCGAGCTTTCGCACAATATGAAAGCCGCGCTGATCTTCCATTGGAAGTCGCTGCGCCGGCAGGTCCGTGTGCGCGGCCCTGTGGAAGTGGTCAGCGCTCAAGAAGCCGATGCCTATTTCGCCTCGCGTCCGCGCGACAGCCGCATTGGTGCTTGGGCGAGCCAACAATCACGCCCGATGGAAACGCGGTTTGCTTTGGAAAAAGCCGTTGTGCGTGAAGCCGCCCGCTTTGGCCTTGGCGATGTGCCACGCCCGCCCCATTGGAACGGCTATCGCGTGCGACCGGTGCAAGTTGAATTCTGGCATGATCGCCCCTTCCGCCTGCATGACCGCGTGACCTTTTATCGTGATACGCCCGATGGCGCATGGCGTAAGGAACGGCTGTATCCGTGAGCCGTCTCTATCCCGAGCGCCCAATTCTGGCCGTGAGCACAGCCGTGTTTCGCGACGGAAAAGTGTTGCTCGGCTTGCGCAAAAATCCTCCTGCCGCGCGGATGTTTTCTCTACCGGGTGGCGTGGTGGAACTGGGTGAGAAGATCGAAGATGCAGCACTGCGCGAATTGTTGGAAGAGACAGGCGTGCGCGCGCAGGTCATCGGCATGGCCGGACATGTGCAAATCATTGATGTCGATGAAGCCAAAAAAGTGCGCCGTCATTTTGTGGTCGTGACTTTTGTTGCGCTCTGGAACGAGGGCGAAGGTGTGCCCTCCGATGAGACACCTGAGCTTGCCTGGGTGGACCCGCTACAGCTTGGCGAGCGGCCTGTGACGGCCAATTTGCCCCAGATTCTGGCCAATGCGGCGGGTATTGTGGCCGCTCACAAGCAGACACAAACAGCCCGGCCGCGCCTACATTAACCCTTTCATAAGAGACATGTCGCAGCGGCAGGCGGGAGCGGCTAATGTCCGCCCCGTGATGAACAACACCCTTCTCGCCGCCCTCATGGAAGACCCCGAAACCGCCGAAAGCCGGCGCGAGGCCCTTGGCTTCGTGACGGATGCTTTCGCCGAGGCCATTATGGCGGGCGTCGAAAGCGAAGATTTCGCCCATGCTGCGCTCTTTGCCGCTTTGCAGGAGCTGGTCGCCATTCATGGCGAAGAACTGGCTGCGACCTTTGCCAGAACCTTGCCCGAGCGCATCCAGTCGGGTGAGTTTTCCCTGACCCACCGTCACTAAAGCCCCACTCCCCGCTTGCGTGTGCGCCCATCAGCCTTAAGTAAGGAGGGAGCACCAAAGCCCGGGAGGCCAGCGCCATGCCATCAACCTGTCTCGACGATCGCGCCGTGTTGCGCATCGCCGGAGAAGATGTGCGCGGTTTCCTGCAGGGGCTCGTCACCTGCAACATGGACATAGTCAGCCTCACGCAGGCAGGCTTTGGCGCGCTGCTCTCCCCGCAGGGAAAAATTCTGTTTGATTTTCTGATCGCCGAAGATGCCGAGGGCTTTCTGCTCGACACCGCAGCCAGCCAATCCGAAGCGCTGGCCAAACGGCTCGCCATGTATCGACTGCGCGCCAAGATCAGCATCACACCAACTGATCTGGCCGTGCTGGCTGCTTGGGATGGTGCACCGCTTGAGGGGTTTGTCTTTGATGATCCCCGCCATGCGGGGCTGGGACGGCGCGCCTTTGTCGCGCGCCCTGCTGCGACCGGCGATGCAACGCCCGGCGATTACCACGACCATCGCGTGATCTGCGGCGTGCCGGAAGCGGGACGTGATTTCCCCTTCGCCGATATTTTCCCCCATGACGCCGATATGGATCTGATCCACGGGCTCGATTTCAAAAAAGGCTGCTATGTCGGCCAGGAGGTCGTCTCGCGCATGGAACACAGGGGTGGCGTGCGCAAGCGCATCCTGCCTGTGACGCTGCGTGGCACGCCACCCGCATCGGGCACGCCCATCATGCTGGGCGATATCGCCATTGGCACGCTAGGCAGCGTCGCTGCCTCGGGCCACGCCCTCGCCCTGATCCGCACCGACAAGGCGCAAGAGGCGCTTTCGGCCGGCCAACAGCTGGTCGCCGGCGAAGCGCTTGTGGAATTGCACCCCGATCACATGGTCAAAAGCTGACGGGCCTTTCGCGCGCCGCTTTGCACACGTAACATTGTCGCCATGACCGAGCGCGCGCTTCGCACCCATGTAACCTACCCCGACGGGCGCAACCGCTGCCCGTGGCCGGGCGAGGATGCGCTGTATCTCACCTATCACGACACGGATTGGGGCGTGCCCGAATGGGATGACCGCGCCTTGTTTGAAAAGCTGATCCTCGATGGCTTTCAGGCCGGGCTGTCGTGGATCACCATTTTGCGCAAGCGCGACAATTTCCGCGCCGCCTTTGATGATTTTGAGCCAGAGAAGATCGCCCGCTACACGCCGCGCAAAGTCGAAAAGCTGATGGCCGATGCGGGCATCGTGCGCAACCGCGCCAAGATCGAGAGCACGGTCAAATCCGCACGCGTCTGGTTGGACATTCAAGAGCAACAGGGCTTTTCGAATTACCTGTGGAATTTCTTTGACGGCGCGCCGATCCAGAACAATTTGCGCAAAATGGGCGATATGCAGACACAATCGCCGCTCACTGTGACGATGAGCAAAGATCTGAAGGCACGCGGTTTCAATTTTTGCGGGCCAACCATCATCTATGCTTTCGCGCAGGCGGTGGGCATGATCAATGATCATCTCGTGGGCTGTCATTGCCACGCCAAATGCCTGAAACTCGCCAAAAGGAAGAAATAGACATGCCGCCCCGCAAGGAACCACCCCGCGCCTGGCAGCGCATGCTCTCGGGCCGCCGGCTTGATCTGCTCGATCCCTCGCCGCTTGATGTCGAGATTGAAGACATTGCGCATGGTCTGGCGCGTGTCGCGCGCTGGAATGGGCAGACGCATGGGCCGCATATTTTCTCGGTCGCGCAGCATTCGGTGCTGGTGGAACATATTGCAGGCCATCTCGATCCCAATATTTCGATCCGCACGCGCGCCATCGCGCTTTTGCATGATGCACCTGAATATGTGATTGGCGATATTATCTCACCGTTCAAAACGGTGGTCGGCGAAACCTACAAGGACGTGGAATCGCGTCTGCAAGCCGCTATCCACTTGCGCTTTGCACTGCCCGCCAAGCCCACACAAATGGCGCTGAAACTCACCAAGGCCGCTGATCGTGCGGCAGCCTTTATCGAGGCCACGCATCTGGCGGGCTTTACTGTAGAAGAAGCCGACAAATATTTTGGTCGCCCCGACATGTCGCTGCGCGATATTGAACATTGGCTGCAGCCGATCTCCTCGCAACAGGCGGAAGATATTTTCCTGACGCGCTTTCGTGAGCTGGAAGCTGAATTTGTCACAGAGGTGGACAAATAATGCCACGCATTCACGTGTGCTCCCTGTCAAAGCTCGAAGATGCTGCCCGCACCACGGGCGCGAAGAGCCTTGTCACGCTGATCAATGTGGACACACCTGTGCCAACGCCGCCCTCCATTGCCCGCGAGCGCCACCTGTTTGTTGGCCTGTCTGACATCACGCAGGACATGGCGGGCCATGTGCTGCCCGACACAGCGCATGTCAAGCAATTGCTCGACTTTGTGCACGCTTGGGACCAGCGCGAGCCGCTGCTCATTCATTGCTATGCAGGCGTGTCGCGCTCCACCGCTGCCGCTTATATTGCCTATTGCGCGCTGCATCCCAATGCCTGCGAGCACGAAACCGCGCAACGCCTGCGCGCTTTGTCACCCAGCGCCACGCCCAATGCGCGGCTGATCGAATTGGCGGATACCCATCTCAACCGCGAAGGCCGCATGATTGCAGCCATCGCCGAGATTGGTCGCGGCGAAGATTGTTTTGAAGGCACGCCGTTTCATTTCGAGGTGGCAGCATGAGCGGCAAAACGCCTCTGCCTATTGAGATCGGCCTCACCGCCGCCATTGTGGCTGTCAGCAATGTCGCGGGCGATACGCCCGAGCCAATGATCCTGGTCGCGCGCGAAACAGCGCCCAAAAGCTCAACGGCTTTACCCTCTGGCCCGTTTGATCCTGTCGCGCATCGCACGTTTGAAATTGGTCTGCGCGCTTGGGTGTCGGAACAAACCGGCGTGCCGCTGGGCTATGTCGAACAGCTCTATACATTCGGCGACCGTGGTCGACACGCGGAAGTGGGGGATCGCGAGCCCCATGTTGTGTCGGTCGGCTATCTCGCACTCACACGCACAGGCGAGATTGCGCAAGAGGCACCCGATGCGACCTTTCGCAATTGGTATGTCTTCTTTCCGTGGGAAGATTGGCGCGATGGCCGCCCCGACATGCTCGACCGCCTGCTGCTGCCGCAATTGGACGCATGGGCGACAGATGAAACCACCCCGCCCCCGGGCCGCCTGTCACGCCGCGAGCGGCTGAAGCTTTTGTTTGGCACAGACGGCGGCCCGTTTGACGAGGAAAGCGTGCTGGAACGCTATGAGCTTGTTTACGAAGCAGGCCTTGTCGAAGAGGCGCATCGCGATGGCCACGCGGGACATGGTTTGAAGCCGCTCATCATGGGCGAAACCATGCGCCACGATCATCGCCGCATTCTGGCCACCGCCATGGGCCGCCTGCGCGCCAAGATGAAATATCGACCTGTCATATTCGAGCTGATGCTAGAGACCTTCACGCTCACCGATTTGCAACGCACAGTGGAGGCGATTTCTGGCCGCCATGTGCACAAGCAAAACTTCCGCCGTCTGGTGGAAAGTTCAGCCGTGGTGGAGGCGACCGGCGAGATGAGCCATGCAACAGGCGGACGCCCCGCCGCGCTCTTTCGCTTCCGCCGCGAGATTTTGCAAGAACGCCCGGCAGCAGGATTGCGGGTCGGCGCGCGCACGTGAATCATGCTAGAGATGATTTGAGTTGAGAGGATTGCACCCGTGAGCGAGATTCCAAAAGACATTGCCAAACTCCCCTTCGAAGAGGCCCTGCGCCGTCTGGAGGAGATCGTCGCCCAGCTCGAGGGCGGGCACGTGCCGCTGGAAAAGAGCATTGAGATTTACGAAACCGGCAATCACCTGCGCACGCATTGCGAAGCGCTTTTGAAAAACGCCGAAGCCAGAATCGAAAAGATCACGCTGTCGACGAGCGGTGCTGTGAAAGGCACTGAGCCGTTGGATGTGGAGTGACGACCATTAGGTCGTCATTGCGAGCGATAGCGAAGCAATCCAGAAAGCCGCACGTGTCGCCTCTGGATTGCCCCTCCTTCTCCCAGAGGGAGAAGGTGATGCTCACCCACCAATCTTGGAAAAATCCGCGACCGTATGCACAGCGCCGCGCAAAGCCGAGAGCAGGCGCAGGCGGTTGAGACGCTTGTCGGCATCCGCATCATTGACCGTGACATCTTCGAAAAATGTATCAACGGGCGCACGCAGAGCGGCCAGCGCTTTCATGGCGCCAGCGAAATCTTCTTTTGCGACGCAAGCGGCAGCCGCTGATGTGGCTGAGGCCACAGCCGTGGCGAGCACTTTTTCAGCATCGGGCGCATCACCCGCGGTGAGATAGGCTGCGGTGTAATCCGCATCCTTATCTTTCTTCTCTTCGGCCTTGAGAATATTGGCCGCACGTTTGTAGCCTGCGAGTAGGTTCTTGCCGTCTTCGCTATCGAGGAAAGCAGCTAGCGCTTCGACGCGTTTGACGATCATCAACAGATCGTCTTGTCCCTCAAGCGCAAAGACCGCGTCAATGAGATCATGCCGCGCACCCTTGTCGCGCAGATAGACTTTCAGGCGATCTGCGAAGAAGTCGAGGAGATCAACGCGCGCGCCCGCATTGGCGCCACCCGGCAGTGCGACTTGTGCGCCAGCAACCACTGCGTCGAGTCGCAGACGCAGATGATTCTCCAGCACGGTGCGGATCACACCCAGCGCGGCGCGACGCAGCGCGTAAGGGTCTTTTGATCCTGTCGGCTTTTCATCAATCGCCCAGAAGCCTGCGAGCGTATCAAGCTTGTCAGCCAGCGCGACCGCCAGCGACACAGGGTCAGACGGCACATAATCGCTCGGGCCTTGCGGCTTGTAATGTTCTTCAATCGCCGCTGCGACTGACGCATCTTCGCCCTGCAAGAGCGCATAGCGTCGGCCCATCAGGCCTTGCGTCTCGGGGAATTCGCCGACGACTTCCGTCATCAAATCAGCTTTGGCGAGGGTTGCTGCGCGTGCAGCTTTTGCCTCGTCAGCCCCCACAAGCTTGGCCAGATGCTGCGCCAATGCCACGATGCGCTCCACACGTGCGCCTTGCGTGCCCAGCTTCTCATGAAAGACGACATTCATCGCCTTCAGCTTTTCCAGACGCTGATCGAGCGGCTTGGCGGCTTTGTCAGCGTAATCTGGCAGCGGCTTGCGATCTGTCTCCCAGAAATAGAGCGCATCCGACAGACGCGCGCGCACGACGCGGCCATTGCCGGCGGCAATCGCCTTGCCATTGTCGGAGGCGACAATGTTGGAGACGAGCAAAAACTTATTGGCCAGCGTGCCATCTTTGGCATCGCGCTTTTTCAGCACGAAACATTTCTGGTTCGCACGAATGGTGGCGCGAATGACTTCGGCTGGAATGTCGAGGAATGCCTCGTCAAATTCACCCATCAGCACGACCGGCCATTCAACCAGACCCGCAACTTCATTGAGCAGACCTTCATCTTCGATCAGCTCAAGGCCTTGCGCGAAAGCCAGATCCTTCGCATCCGCCAGAATGATCTCTTTGCGGCGCGCGGGATCGAGAACGACCTTCGCCTTTTCAAGCGCACTCACATAATCATCGAAGCGGCGCACTTTGATCGGGCCGGGCGAGAGAAAACGGTGGCCATAGGTGATGTCGCCCACGCTCACGCCATCCAGCGCGAAGGGCACGATTTCCGGCTCTTCCGTCTCAGGGCCGAAGGTTGCGACGATGGAATGCATCGGGCGCACCCAGCGCAATGTGTCGGGCTTGGACGAGGACACGCCCCAACGCATCGACTTCGGCCACGGGAAATTTTTCAAAACAGCGGGCAAAACCTCAGCCAGCACGTCGATGGTGGCGCCGCCCTTTTTCTCGACAATGGCGACATAGAACTCACCCTTTTTCGGGTCGCTCTCAATCGTCGCCTGATCGAGCGAGGTGAGGCCTGCGCTTTTCAGAAAGCCTTGCACGGCAGCATCAGGCGCGCCGACGCGTGGGCCTTTCTTTTCTTCGCGCACATCGGGCTGCTGCACAGGTAGGCCCGCAATATGCAAAGCAAGACGACGCGGTGTCGCAAAAGACGCCGCGCCCTCATAGGTCAGCCCGCGATCGACAAGCGCCTGCGTGACGAGTTTCCGCAAATCCTCAGCCGCCTGCGCCTGCATGCGCGCTGGGATTTCTTCAGAAAAGACTTCAAACAGAAGATCAGGCATTTTCGCTCATCGCTCGCGAGAAAGATTTTTTAGATTTTGCCGTGTGTGCCATCGCACAATGCGCCGTTCACTGAATGCTTGCAGCCGCAGAAATGGGCTGTGCGATCCTTCGGGGCTTTCCACTCAACGGGACGGAAATCCGTACCCTTGTGCGAGCCATCGCAAAACGGCTGGCTGGCGGACTTGCCGCACGAGCACCACCAATAGGATTCACCGGCCTTCACTTCGACCGAATAAGGCGCTTTCTGCGCAATCACTGGTTCAGACATAGGTCACTCCCCCCGCTTGAAAGTTAAAATCAGGCGACGCCGCCAGCATCCGTCTTGAGCCAGGCCGCGCCGCAGGCTTTCGCCAATTCGCGCACGCGCAAAATATAGCTCTGGCGCTCGGTCACCGAGATCACGCCGCGCGCATCCAGCAAATTGAAGCGGTGCGAGGCTTTGATGCATTGATCGTAAGCGGGCAGCACCATGAGATGACGCTCGCCTGCATCACCTTTTTCGAGCAGCGCCTTGCATTCAGCTTCGGCATCTTTGAATTGCTGGAACAGCAAAGTGGTGTCGGCATGTTCGAAATTGTGGCGCGAATATTCCTGCTCAGCTTGCAGAAACACATCGCCATACGTGACTTTCTCAGCCCCTTCGAGACCGTTGAAATTCAGGTCGTAAACATTCTCGACGCCCTGCACATACATGGCGAGGCGCTCAAGGCCGTAGGTGAGCTCGCCCGAGACTGGCGAGCATTCAATGCCCGCGACCTGCTGGAAGTAGGTGAATTGCGAGACTTCCATGCCATCGCACCAACATTCCCAGCCCAGACCCCAGGCGCCGAGTGTCGGGCTTTCCCAGTCGTCTTCGACAAAGCGGATGTCATGCAGCTTGGCGTCGACACCAATGGCAGCCAGCGAGCGCAGATAAAGATCCTGCAGATCGGGCGGCGAGGGCTTCAGGATCACCTGAAACTGATAATAATGCTGCAAGCGGTTCGGGTTCTCACCATAGCGGCCATCTTTGGGACGGCGCGAGGGCTGCACATAAGCGGCCTTCCATGGCTTGGGACCAACCGAGCGCAAGGTTGTGGCGGGGTGGAATGTGCCAGCGCCCACTTCCATGTCATAGGGCTGCAGAATCACACAGCCCTGCTCCGCCCAGAATTTCTGCAGCGTGAGAATGAGGCCTTGAAAGGAGCGCGCAGGGTCGAGCGCAGCAGTCTGCATGTCAAAAGGCTTTCGGTTTGGTCACGTGATCGATTGCGGCGCAACCTAAAGAGCGGGCCGCAGGTGGTCAATTGCTGGCTGAACCGGCGATGAACACGCGCCTCAGGCCCTGTTCAGATGGCCTAGCCTAATCTTCCTATAACGCCTGCAGGATACAGGCGCGATAGATCGGAGGATCACCATGTCACTTTCGAGACTCACCGCAACCGCTTTCGCGCTTTGCCTTGGTTTGAGCGGCGCAGCCTCTGCCCTGCCCCTGCAGGCCCTAGAACGGCCTGCGGTTGCGATCGAGACCGTGCAATGGGGCGGCTATGGCCATTATAATTACGGCCACCATGAGGGCTGGCGTCACCACGGGCCACGCTGCTGGACCGAGCGGATCGTCCATCACACCCCTTGGGGACCGCGTGTCGATTATCGTCGGGTGTGCAGGTAGATTCGCAACCTGATCCCCTCCCCCTTGTGGGGAGGGAGTTTCACGCTACCACCCCACTAAGCTTTCCCCCCGGTGAATGGCCTCCACCTGCGCGGTGAAGCGCCCATCTGCTTCATGTAAAACAAGAGGCGGCCGCAGGCTCATTGCAGCGCGGCTGCCCTTTTTGGCGCGGATCAGCACGCGGGTTGCCTCCCCCTCCGCGCGCGGATGGACAGGGATGATCCTCACTCCGCCCGTGCGGCCCTTGAGCGCCGCCAGCAAATCTGCCAGCCGGTCAGCTCGGTGAATCAGAATGATCTCGGCCTGCGCCGCGCCAATGGCCACGCAGGCGCGGATCCAGCGTTCGATCCCGTCTGGCTCATCAAACACATGAGCACGTGCACGCAACACATCAGGCGAGGTGCGGCCCTCGCCCGGGTCCAGAAACGGCGGGTTGGAGATGACGAGGTCAGCCACCCCATCCTCGAGGCCAACCACCCGGCGGCTCTTGGCCTCCAAGAGATCACAGGCGACCACCCGGCCCTTGAGGCCATTGCGGGCGAGATTGGCGCTGACCAGCGCGGCCAGATCCGCCTCACGCTCAATCAGCAAGAGCTCGCAGCCAGGCCGCGACAGGCCCGCCGCCAGCCCTGCTGTGCCAACCCCTGCCCCCGCATCGGCCAAAAGCCCGGCAAAATCTGGCGGCACGGCGGCGGCCAGTAGAATCGCATCTGTTCCCGCGCGATGCCCACCCAGAGGCTGTTCCAGCGCCAGTCGCCCACCCAGCAGATGATCGATGGCTGTCTCAGACATCAGAAAAATCGCAGTCGAAGCCCGCGCCCCGCACCAGCTCTCGGGCGCGTGCGGCTTGGCTCCCCTCCACCATGAAACGGCGTGGCAAAAAGCCAAGGGACCCTTCCATGGCGCTCATATGCGCGTCCGCCACGGTGAATCGAACCCCGGCCGAGGTCAAAAAGGCCTCGACGGCCGAGATCAAGACAAGGTCATTGGTGCGAAACAATTCGACCATGCGACCACGATTCAGGGAGCAAGCAGCGGAAAAGATAGGCGCCTCCAAGGCTCTGGGCTCTTGGGCCCTTGCCGAGCCCCGACGATCTCCCTAGTTTGCCGCGTCTGAAGAGTAAACAGAAGGGCCTCCCCGTGGGCGTCGTCATTCCGCTTGAAGAAAAGTCGGCCGAAGCCGGCATTGCCCGCCTGCTCGGTCTGGTTCAGGCCGATATGGAGCGCGTCAATGCGATGATCCTGTCGCGCACAGGCTCGGATGTGACGATGATCCCCGAAGTGGCCAACCACCTGATCTCGTCAGGCGGCAAACGCCTGCGCCCGATGCTGACCATCGCGACCGCTGCGCTCAACCATTACAAGGGCGATGGCCAGATCAAGCTCGCGGCTTCCGTCGAATTCATGCACACGGCGACGTTGCTGCATGATGATGTCGTTGACCAGAGCGACATGCGCCGCGGCAAGCTGGCAGCCCGCATGTTGTGGGGCAATGAAGCCAGCGTGCTGGTGGGCGATTTCCTGCTGGGCCAAGCTTTCAAGATGATGGTGGAAGTGGGCTCGCTCATCTGCCTTGATATTCTCTCCACTGCCGCAGCCGTCATTGCGGAAGGCGAAGTGATGCAGCTCTCGGCTGCCAAAGATACGGCGACCACTGAAGACGCTTATCTCGCTGTGATCCGCTCAAAGACTGCCGCTCTGTTTGCCGCCGCTTGTGAAGTGGGCCCTGTGCTGGCGGGCCAATCACGCGAACATGTGGAAGCCTGCCGCAGCTATGGCATGAATCTGGGCGTTGCCTTCCAGCTCATCGATGATGCGCTCGATTACGGCGGCACGTCGGCCAAACTCGGCAAAAATGTCGGCGATGATTTCCGCGAGGGCAAAATCACTTTGCCGGTGGTTCTGTCTTTCCGTCGTGGCTCGGAAGAAGAACGCAATTTCTGGCGCCGGACGCTCGAAAAGGGCGATATTCAGGACGGCGATCTGGAACTGGCCCTGGCCACGATGCGCAAGCACCGCGCGCTGGATGACACGGTGGAACGCGCCAAACATTATGGCGCGATGGCGCGCGATGCGCTGGAGATCTTTCCGGCCTCCGAGTGGAAACAGGCTATGCTCGATGTCGTCGATTTCTGTATCGCCCGCGCCCACTAAGAAAGTAAAAATGCCTAAAAAAACACCAATCAATCTGGGTATGGTGTCGCTTTAAGGGTTGATTGCACTGCAACACAGGCGTAGAAGCCACGCCGCCCGGCCGTGGTATCGCGGTCCTTACGTGGTGCGCTCCTATGAGCTTTGAGAATATAGACGTCCGTCAGCCGTCCCTTTCAGCTGAAGAATCCCCTCAGGATCAACAACATTTGAAAAGCGGTTTCTGGCCGCTGTTCATCGGCTGTATAGGCGTGGTTTATGGCGACATTGGCACCAGCCCGCTGTACGCCTTTCGCGAAGCCATGTTGGCGGCCGGCGCGGCCCATGCCGGCGTGCAGCGTGCGGATGTGATCGGCATTTTGTCGCTCATACTCTGGTCGCTGATGATCATCGTGACACTGAAATATGTCGTCATTCTGTTGCGTGCCGACAATGATGGCGAAGGCGGCACATTGTCTTTGATGGCGCTTGCTCAACGCGCCATTGGACGTCATTCCACGACTGTCTTTTTGCTCGGCGTCACCGGTGCATCTTTGTTTTTCGGCGACAGCATGATCACGCCGGCCATCTCCGTTCTCTCGGCGGTGGAAGGTTTGAAGCTCGTCACGCCTGCTTTCACGCCTTATGTGTTGGCGATTACGATTGGCATCATCATCGGGTTGTTCCTCGTACAAAAACGCGGCACAGCAGCTGTGGCGGCCTTCTTCGGACCAATCATGATGCTCTGGTTTGCGTTGCTCGCCTATGGTGGCTTGCGCCACATTTCGGACGATCCGCAAATTCTGCAAGCGATCAACCCTATTTATGCCGTGCGCTTTCTGGCGCAAAACGGCTCTCTGGGTGTGATTGCATTGGGCTCGGTCTTTCTGGCTGTGACGGGTGCTGAAGCGCTATATGCGGATATGGGACACTTCAGCCGCAAACCGATCCAGCTGGCTTGGATCGTGCTCGTCTTTCCATCTCTTGCGCTCAATTATCTGGGTCAAGGCGCTTTGGTGCTGGCCGACAAGGACGCGCTTGAAAATCCGTTCTTTCTGCTGTTCCCTGATTGGGCACTGCTCAGCATGGTGATCCTTGCCACTGTGGCGACCATCATTGCCAGCCAGGCGGTGATTACGGGCGCTTATTCACTGTCGCGCCAAGCCATCCAGCTCGGGCTGCTGCCCCGCCTTGATGTGCGCCATACATCCGAAGAACAGGAAGGCCAGATATATCTGCCGCAGATCAATCTGATGCTGTTGATGGGTGTTCTCTTCCTCGTTGTCTTGTTTGGCTCCTCCGACAAACTCGCGACCGCATATGGCATTGCCGTGACTGGCACGATGGTGGTGACAGCCTGTCTGGCATTCATCGTCGTGTGGCGCCGCTGGCGCTGGCACTGGTTGGCCGCGGCATTGCTGATTGCCCCGTTCTTGGCCATTGATCTGGTCTTTTTGGGTGCCAATCTCGTGAAGATTTTTGAAGGTGGCTATGTGCCGCTCAGCATCGGCATTTTCTTCATGATCTGCATGTGGACCTGGATGCGCGGCACAAAAATCCTGCGCGAGAAAGTCCGCAAAGACGATATTCCACTCACCGAATTGATCGACATGCTGTCGCGCAAACCGCCACAAACGGTGAAGGGCACGGCTATATTTCTCACAGGCGATCCGGAGTCCGCACCACCTGCCCTCATGCATTCGTTGAAGCATTATAAAGTGCTGCATGAAAAAAATGTCATGCTGACGGTGGTCAATTCCAATGCACCGCGTGTGGCTGATGAGAACCGTATCCGCATTGAGCCGATCAACGATCAGTTCATGCGCGTGTTCATGACCTTCGGCTATATGGATGACCCGAATGTCCCGCACGCCCTTGCGCAATGTCGTAAAATGGGTTGGCGTTTCGACATTATGTCGACCTCGTTCTTCGTCTCGCGCCGCACTCTAAAAGTCGCCCGCAACCACGCCATGCCGATGTGGCAGGACCAGCTCTTCATCCGGCTTGCCCAAAATGCAACGGATGCGAGCTCCTACTTCCACATTCCGACCGGACGTGTGGTGGAAATCGGCGCGCAAGTGTCTGTTTGATACGCGCCGTCATTGCGGGGAGCGAAGCGACGCGGAAATCCGGAGGCCATGCGTGCGACTCTGGATTGCTTCGCCTCGCTCGCAATGACGGGACTATCGAAGCAATGACGACTTGACCCACCATTCAGGATGATCGCGGCGGATGACGCAGGCGGCCATTTTGGCGGCGCGGCAATCTTCAAACAAAGCAAAACACGTTGCACCTGAGCCAGACATGCGCGCCAGCTTTGCGCCGGGCGCTGCTGCCAGCACAGCCAAACAATGTCCAATGACAGGCGCGATCACACTGGCCGCATCTTCCATATCATTGCGGGCCTTTTTCATCGCCGCAACAAGACCCTCCCGCGAGGGATTTTCATCAATCAGCGGATGACCACCAAAGCCACTCGACTGGCCGATGTTCAGACCAATGCGTGCGAAGACAGATTTTGTTTCAACCGGCACACCGGGATTGACCAAAACCGCAAAGAGACGCGGCAATGTGATCAAGGCTCCGAGCTTCTCACCACGCCCGCGCATCATGCGTGCTTGCGCATGGACACAGACCGGCACATCAGAGCCAATCTCGGCCGCAGCCTCGAACACACGCGGATCATCCAGCGCAAGATCATTCAACCCAGCGAGCAGGCGCAAGGCGGCCGCAGCATCGGACGACCCCCCGCCAATGCCTGCCGCCACGGGCAGACGTTTAACGAGTGTGAAGCGACCTGCTTTCAGCCCCGGCACGCGCGCACGCAACGCATGGGTTGCGCGCAACACGAGATTTTCCGACAGGTCCCCCGCTTGCACCGCGGTGGGGCCGTCCACCTGCAATGATAAAAGCGCGTCTGGCTCCAGCGTCAGCGTGTCACCGCCGGCGGAAAAACAGACAAGGCTTTCAAGCTCATGAAAGCCATCATCGCGACGCCCCAGAATATGCAGGCTCAGATTGATCTTGGCTGGTGCGCGTTCGACGAGAGAACCCGACATCAAACTCAGCCGCCATCCTTGGCCGCGCCATTGCTGGCGGCATTGGGGGTGGGCTCATCAGCCAAACCCTTCTCGATTTTCACGAGAATCTTCTCAAGATCTTCCGGCTCGGGATTGAGATCGCGCGCATGGTTCCACTGGAATTTAGCTTCTATCTTGCGACCCACACGCCAGTAAGCATCGCCCAGATGATCGTTCATCACCGGATCCGACGACTTCAGCTCAATGGCTTTTTCCAATTCGCGCACGGCTTCAGGATATTGTCCCAAGCGATAATAGGCCCAGCCCAATGAATCGATGATGTAACCATCGGTCGGGCGTAGCTCGACTGCACGGCGCAGCATTTTGAAAGCTTCCGCGACATTCAAGCCCTGATCGACCCATGAATAGCCCAGATAATTGAGCACGAGCGGCTGATCGGGAAACAGCTCCAGCGCCTTTTTGAAATCGGCTTCCGCTTTGGGCCATTGCTTGGCGCGCTCATAGGAAATGCCGCGCGCATAATAAGTCGACCAATCACTGCGCCCGCCACTCGAGAGGCCTAGCGCACGTGAGTAGGTTTCAGCAGCTTCTGCAAATTGCTTGCGCGAGCGCTGCAAATTGGCAAGTGCCAGAACCGCTTCCATATCTTTGGGGCGTTGTGTGACCAGTGCTGCAAGATGTTTTTGTGCGTCTTCCGTGCGCCCTGCTGCATCCAACAAAAGGCCGATCTGCACTTCCGCATTTTCATAAAGCGGCGAATGTGGTGGCACCGCTTCATAAGCGCGGATTGCCTGTTCATTCTGCTTCATGCGCTCATAGACATCGGCCAGTGTTGCCAAGGCCAAACCATGCTGATGATCGAGCGCCAATGCGAGGCGCAGATAGATCATCGAAGCAAGATCATCGCTCTGGCGCCCACCCAGTGAGCCCAGCCCATACAGCACTTCGGCTGCACCATGCTCGGCATTGGCCACGAAAGGCGCGACCGGCTTGCCTGATTTTACAGCCTCAGCCCCGGCGCGCATCACGGGATGGCGCGGCAGCAGTTTTTCAAAGGCCTCATAGGCGGCCAAGGCATCATCCTTGCGCTCACTGCGCGCCATAATTCGGGCATAAGCATCAACAATGCGGATGGTGGATTTTTCTTGCTCATAGACGCGTTCAATGCGGCGCACCGCATCGGCTCGTTTGCCTGCAAGATCCAAGATCAAAGCCGCATGATAATCACGAAACAGACCAAAGCGATCATCTTTGAGCTGGTCGATGGTCTCGACCGCACGCTTCACATCACCGGCCCCGACATAGGACCAAGCCGTGAGCAATGTCGCTGTGACATCACGCTGGCGACCGCCGCCGCCATTGGCAAAATAGGTTCGCGCTTGCTGATATTTTTTCTGCTTCAGGGCGCGGATGCCCAGCACAAGATGCGCCAGACCATTGCGCGGATCGCGCTTGGCAAGCTGTTCGGCCAAGACGCCGGCATCATCAAAATTGCCATTGGCCAGCGCAGCCACAAAGGCGCGCTCTGTCAATTCGGCATTGCGCGGATCATAGCGCAGCGCTTCGCGGAAAAAAGCCGCAGCCGCAGCCGTATCATGCTGGGCACCCGCAGACAGGGCCGAGAGATAATTTCCCGCCGGACTATCTGTAATTTCAAGGGGAGCTGGCGGCACGAGGCTTTCGCGCGCTTGCGGGCTGATTGCAAAGACAAGACATGCGACCATCCCAACCCCGGTCAACAGGGCGCGGCGGACGGAACAGGTGGAAACAAAATGGTGCGGCACAGGTGTCATGTCCTTCAGGACGCTGCCTATCTCGGGCACGGGAGAGAATCACGGCGCGGACGCCGCATTTCAACAAGCTTTCAACACTGAACATGGCGGTTTTGCGCCCGCTCGGCAAGGGTGCTGGCTGGCGCGTTTATACCCCCGAGGCGATGAGCCGTGCCTCGCGGAGCGTAAGGCGCGAACGGTACGCCTGAGCGGGATCATTTTCCGGAAAATCACTGCGAAAATGCCCGCCCCGACTTTCCTTACGGTCCAGCGCCGCGGCCACCACCATCAAGGCAGCCACGCACATATTGCGCAGATTGGGATCACGCGTTTCCTGCTCGATGACACCAATAGTGGACAAAGCCTGGCGCAGCCCCTGCTCATCACGGATAACGCCGCATTGGCGCGTCATGGTCTCGCGCAACTTCTGCTCAAGATGGGGCTGAAGAATGATCGGGGGTTGCAGCACGGGCAGCTTCAAAAAATTATCCGCCTGCGACACGTCCCGTTCGGACTGATCCTGACTTTTAAGGTCTTCAGCCACGCGCGCTGCAAAGACCACAGCCTCAAGCAGCGAATTGGACGCAAGCCGATTGGCGCCATGCACGCCAGTCGAGGCCACTTCGCCAATCGCCCAGAGATGGCCAATCGATGTGCGCCCGCGTGCATCGGTCCACACGCCGCCCATGTGATAATGCTGCGCCGGACAAATCGGGATCAGATCCAACGAGGGATCGATAAAAGCTGACAAGCAGATCTCTGCCACGCTTGGAAACTCGTCGGCAAAGTGCAGACCCGGATGTTTGCGTCCATCGAGAAAGGCACCGCGCCCAGCCTGCAATTGTGCAAACACACCGCGCGCCACAATATCGCGGGGCGCCAATTCCGCATCGGGATGCAGCGCTTGCATGAAACGCTCACCCGCCTTGTTGACCAGAAGCGCACCCTCACCGCGCAAAGCCTCTGTCGCCAGCGGCGCTGGATCGCGGCCGATATCGATGGCTGTGGGGTGGAATTGCACAAACTCTGCATCGGCAATGATCGCCCCTGCACGCGCGGCAATCGCAATGCCTTGGCCGCGCGCCTCTTCCGGGTTGGTGGTGACGCTGTAAAGGTGACCAATGCCGCCGGTCGCCAGAATGATGTCGCGCGCTGCGCGCTTTTCACGTCGCCCCTCAGCATCACGCAAGATCACACCCATGACGCGACCATGATGCACCATCAGCTCTTCGACGGTATGATGATCGAGCACTTCAATAGATGGCGTTCGACGCACGCGCGCGATCAAAGCCTCCATAATGGCGCGGCCCGCCATATCACCACGCACGCGCACAATGCGCCGTTCGCTATGGGCCGCTTCACGCGATTGGGCGAGACGCCCCTGCGCATCCTTGTCAAAGGGCACGCCTATTTCGAGCAGATCTTGCACACGCGCATTGGCTTCTTGCGCCATCCCCAGCACAATGTCGCGTTCGCAAATGCCGGCACCTGCCACCAGCGTGTCGTGCATATGCTTTTCAGCGCTGTCGCCTTCGCCGATGGCTGCAGCAATGCCGCCTTGTGCCCAAGTCGATGATGCACCTTGACCCAGCGCCACAGGAGAGACCAGCGTCACGCGCCTGGGCGCCAATTTCAGCGCGCAAAACAAGCCCGCCATGCCGCCGCCAACGATCAGAATATCAGATGTGACCATGTTTAAGCGGTTTCCTTACGACAGGTTTCACTCCCCCTTGTGGGGAGGGACGACTCTGCGAAGCAGAGCGGGGAGGGGGACGATGATGCCGCGCGCCCCTTCGTCACCCCAGATCAATCATCCGTTGCACGCTGAGGCGCGCACGTGCGGCGAGGGCCGGATCGATGGTCACTTCGTCGCGCAGATAGACCAGACTGTCCAAGATTTTGGGCAGTGTGATGCGCTTCATATGCGGGCACAGATTGCAGGGGCGCACAAATTCGACATGGGGTGCTTCGGTGGCGACATTGTCAGCCATCGAACATTCGGTCACGAGCAGCACGCGCTTGGGCGCTTGCGACTTCACATAATCAATCATCGCCGCCGTGGAACCGGCAAAGTCGGACACTTCCACCACTTCGCGCGGACATTCGGGATGGGCGATGATTTTCAGATCCGGATCATTGGCGCGGTATTCCGAAATCTCTTGCGCCGTGAAACGCTCATGCACTTCGCAAGCACCTGTCCAAGCGATGATCTTCACTTTGGTTTGGGCGGCAACATTCTGTGCCAGATAGCGATCAGGCAAGAAGATGACGCGATCAACGCCCAGACTCTCGACCACTTTCACCGCATTGGACGATGTGCAGCAAATATCGACCTCCGCCTTCACTTCGGCCGATGTGTTGACATAAGCCACCACCGGCACGCCCGGATATTGTTTGCGCAAAGCGCGAACATCTGCACCCGTAATGCTTTCAGCCAGCGAGCAGCCAGCCTTGGAATCGGGGATCAGAATTGTTTTATTCGGGTTCAGCAGCTTTGACGTTTCCGCCATGAAATGCACGCCGCCCTGAATGATAATGTCGGCATCCGACGCGCCCGCAAGACGTGCGAGCTGCAAAGAATCGCCCACCACATCGGCCACACAATTGTAGATTTCCGGCGTCTGGTAATTATGCGCCAGAATGACCGCATTGCGCTCGCGCTTGAGATCATTGATGGCCTTCACATAAGGCGCATGGAAGGGCCATTCGACTGGCGGAATGACGCGCTTCACCTTTTCATAAAGATGTGCAGTCTCACGCTCGACTTCCGGCGTCCAAGCCAGCGAGGGCATCGGCAAGATGCCAAGGCGCATGGCAGCACCCGACAAGGGGGCGGCGACGGCAGCCTGCTGAACGAGGTTTGACTGAACCTGCATGAAATCCTCCTCTAGTTATACTCATTATGAGCATATCTAGGATCAAGAAAATCGCCGAGGGAACCCCACGGCGCCTACGGGCCCTTTCCGAGCCGACTGTCATCAAGTTGATATACTCTTTTCGAGCATAATCCTAGAGGCATGTAGCGTTTTTTTGGACCTCACATGAAAATTGATGGACCCAACCTCGCTGGCGCTTGCCTGGGGCACCGAGCTTGGGCAGATAAAGCCCATGCTGATTGTATCCGTTGCCTATTTCATCGCCACCACCGTGATCGGGATTGCCCAGCTGTTCCAGATGGACACGCCTTGGTCCGGCCTGTCATTTCTGGTGGCTGGATTGTTTGCCTTCTGGTCGGGCTCATCACTGAAACTGGCGGTTTTTGCCCCCAGTGGACGTCTGCGCTGGGTGGGCCTGCTGATGTCGACTGCATTTCTAGCGATTGGCGCTTTGGCCACAGTCAGCAGCGGAACGCGCTTCGATGCGTTTGGCCATGACATGCCGGGCTATGCCTGGGTGATTGCGGGCGTGATCGCCGGGATCTTGGGAACGAAGCGGCGCGTTTATTTACCGCTGTCAGAGGCCTGAGAATAACACGACCGCAGACTTGTATCGAGTGTCGGGCGCAGCTCCACCAATGGATCAGCGCGTTTCGTGC
>CAINNX010000143.1 GCA_903851305.1 uncultured Hyphomicrobiales bacterium
ATGGCGGGGCCAAACGACTTCCTGCGTTTAGCTTCTTGGAAATGAAGCGTGCTGTACCGTTGGAGCAGTTTCGGAGAAAGAAAAATCGCTAAATACCTGTAAGAAAATGGTATTACACTGAGAATGTTTGCGTCGTGGTGTTCGGCCCATCGATCGTGGCGGGATTGCACAGGAAGGAATTCTGAAATTCCAGAGATGTTGATTCCGGAGAAGATGTGTGAAGTTGAGACGGGTAGCAACCAATAGTGGTGGTATGAGCCCATAGAGGCGTGGGTGAAAGGATCGACTTTTTATGCTGGAGAAGTGCGGTAACAATTCCTAAAACTGCTTATGGTGTGCTAAGGCAATCCTTCTCACGGCCAATGATCATTTCTAGTCTAAATCAGGATAGGGGTTGTAAACCTGCTGACCTGGAAGTGCGCACGCTAGCCTGATGGTTCGCTCCCTCACAGGGAAAGCAGAGCCAGCCGGCCGGAAGTGAGTTTAAGTGTTGTTTTTAGTTGGGTAGGAGAACAGCCCGATTTCCGTATGGCAGCTACTATCCGGCTATGTTGTCCATAGCCGAGCTGTGAACAAGCTGAAAATTACATGAAATCAGTTACTAACCAGCTGAATATCCCTTATCTTTGCGTCAACGATTCTGGTTTTTGGGCGGTCTCAATGATTTCAAGAACCTGCGGGAAAATGTCAGAGATTGTGTGATTTCTTAGACTCGAGGGGAGCTGAATGTCGCTGCAGGTCGTCTACGTGCTGACCAATCCCGCAATGCCGGGCTTTGTGAAGATAGGCAAAACCCTCCTTAACGATGTAAACCAGCGTCTCTCGCAACTTTACACGACGGGTGTTCCTTTTCCATTTGAGCTCGCTTTTGCTTGCAAGGTGCCAAACGCTGACGAGGTTGAGCGCGCGCTGCATCGCGCCTTCGCTCCGAACCGCTCTAACCCACGACGTGAATTTTTCAACATTGAGCCGGATCAGGCGATTGCAATCTTGAAGCTTTTGCATGTTGAGGATGCAACAGCGGAGATCGAGGGCATGCCAACTGCTATTCCGGTGGAAGAGATCGAAGCGGGCAAGCAGTACACCGCGCGGCGTCCGAATTTAAACTTCAGAGAGATGGGCATTGCGGTCGGTTCGGTCTTGAATTTCACCGAGGGTGATTTCGCAGTATCCGTCAGTGGTGAGCGTAAGGTCAGGCTGGGTGACGAAGAAATGTCATTGACTGCAGCAACCAGGCAGCTTCTCGGTCTGGATTACAGTGTCGCACCGGGTCCTTATTGGACTTATGACGGAAAATCGCTTCGTGTGATCTATGACGAGACCTATGGGCAGGTGGGATGATAGTTTGTCAGAATACTCTGCTGAACAGCCCAAAGCCCTCCCGATGAGATCACAAAGAAAAACAGACTGGCAGAGGGGCTAAAGACGGTGCACCGGGGCTTCAGCCAGCATCAGGCGAAATATTTTGCCCACTTCCTTACGCGAGAAGGCTTTAAGGACAGTGATGCGCTCACGCAATCCTTATCATCTGCGCGCGTTGATCTGAATCCCCATCAGGTCGATGCCGCAATGTTCGCTTTGCGATCTCCACTTTCGAAGGGAGTTTTGCTGGCGGACGAGGTCGGTCTTGGCAAGACAATCGAGGCAGCTCTCGTGCTCAGCCAGTATTGGTGGAGCCGTCAGCGGAATCTCCTCCTCGTCGTCCCAGCATCCCTGCGTAAGCAGTGGGCAACTGAATTGCAGGAGAAATTCTCGCTGCCTTCAGAGATTTTGGATTCGAAACGCCTGAAGGACATCAATGCGAGTGGCAGCCCCAGCCCGATAGGGCGTGGCGAAAGAATAGTGATTCTCTCCTACGAATTCGCGGCTCGGATGGCAGACGCTATTCGTGTAGTGCCATGGCATCTCGTCGTTTTTGACGAAGCCCATAAGCTACGGAACGTCTATCGAGCAGCGGAAGCATCCCGGGCTGCCATCCTACGTGACGCCCTGGTCGGTCGACGCAAGCTCTTGCTGACCGCTACGCCCCTCCAGAATAACCTGATGGAGCTGTTCGGGCTGATCAGCGTCATAGATGACACATATTTTGGGTCTGAGCAGGCGTTTCGTGCCGAATTTGGCGGGCGGGAAGAAGTCGCTTCGCAAGCGCTACTCGCCCGCCGCCTTGAGCCCATCTGCAAGCGCACACTCCGGCGTCAAGTTCAGAAGGCGGGCTTGATTAACTACACCAATCGCCTCGCCAAGACTTTCGACTTCACACCCGCTCGCCTCGAAACCGATCTATATGACTTGATGTCGGCCTATCTCCAGAGGACCGATACCATCGCACTTGGCCAGAATGGTCGGCACCTTGTAACCTTGATGCTGCGAAAGATCCTCGGCTCTTCTTCCTTCGCCGTGGCCCAGACCCTCCATAAAATGGTCAAGAGGCTTCAGGCGAAACGCATCGTCGATGACGAGGCCCTTGACGACATTGACGGCTTTGCCGAGGAGGCGGAAGACTGGCGCGACGCAGGAGCTGCCACAGAAGCCGACGCGGTTGAAAACCACGAAAGCGACGCTATCGAGCGCATCGATCCGAAACAGCTAAAGGCGGAGATCGACGAACTCACTCGCTACCGCGATCTTGCGATATCCATATCAGATAATGCCAAGGGGCGGGCGTTGCTCGACTGCCTGCCGCACGTCTTGACAGAAATTGTCAGCAAGGGAGGGCAGCGGAAGTCCGTAATTTTCACGGAATCCGTTCGTACCCAATCCTATCTTCGCGATCTACTCGAAGCGAATGGCTTCTTAGGGCAGACGGTCATCCTAAACGGCTCCAACTCGGACAGGGATAGCAACGCAATCTACAAGGGTTGGCTTGACAAGCATCGGGGAACCGAAGCCGTGTCGGGGTCAAAGACTGCCGACATGAAGGCCGCCATCGTCGATGCCTTCCGCAATGACCGGACCATCCTGATTGCCACCGAGTCCGGGGCCGAAGGCATCAACCTTCAGTTCTGTTCTCTGCTTATCAACTACGACCTGCCTTGGAACCCGCAGCGTGTGGAGCAGCGGATTGGGCGCTGCCACCGCTACGGACAGAAGATCGATGTCACTGTCATCAACTTCCTGAATCGCAGGAACCACGCCGAGGCCCGCATCCACCAACTGCTGGAACAGAAGTTCAAGTTGTTCGAGGGAGTGTTCGGGTCCTCCGACGAGGTCCTTGGGGCCATCGAATCCGGCGTCGATATCGAGCGGCGCATTCTCGATATTGTGCAGTCCTGCCGGAGCAATGACGAGATCAACGCGGCGTTCGACCGCCTTCAGTCAGAGTTCAGCGTCGAAATCGACGAGGCCAAGACCGACGCGCGCAATAAGCTGCTTGCGGAGATGGACGACCGGGTAATCGAGCGCCTCCTTGGCCGACGCGAGGCTGTCGTCTCCGCAATCGGCGATTTCAAGCGGGCTCTTCTCGGTCTTGTACGGGCCGAATTGCCCGATGCCCGCTTCCATAGCGATCATGCCCAACGCTTCGACTATGCAGGTGAAACATGGTCCACAGAGTGGCCTGAGGCGGATGAGCGTGGCTGGCGCTTCTTCAGGATTGCTGACGGCGGGCTTGCTGATAAGCTGATCACCCAAGCCAAGTATCGGTCGGTTGGTAATGTAATGCTAGAGTTCGAGTATGCAGCCTATCCTGGAAATCTATCGGATGTGGCTGAGTTGCGAGGGTGGTCCGGTTGGATGCAGGTTGCGCGCTTAACGCTCCATACTGCAGCAAAGACTTACGACGAGATTGTCTGTGCTGCCTTTAGGGACGATGGCCAAGATATTCATTCCGAGACAATCGAGCGCCTTTTGCAGGTTCCGGCAATTGAATCAGGAGCCGTACTCGGAGACGTGCCAAATACTCAATTGTCCGGCGTAATGGAGGTACGAAACACGGCTGTGGTCGCGCGCGCGCAGGGGTGCCTTGGCGAGTTCTTAAATGAAGAGGAGGAACGTCTCGATGCATGGCGCGACGACGCAAAAATTCTATTCGACCAACAAATCAAATCTCTGAGCAAGGAAGCTAACGAGAAGAAAAAGCAATCGCGTGCTACGCCGAATCTCGAATCCAAGCTAGCGCTTCAGCGAGAAGCCAAGCAAATTCAGCGTCAGGTTGATGACCTACAACACCAGCTTTATACGCGCCTGCGAGAAATCGACGAAGAACGCGAGCGCATGCTGGATGAAATTGCTGAGAAGTTAAACCTGACCCCGACATTGAACACGCTATTTACAATAAGATGGAACTGAACCGCCCCGGATTTACCGGAGGCTCGTTTTGTTAAATCAGGCGGCTTTGGCGTGAGCGTCGAGATCGGCGTAATA
>CAINNX010000144.1 GCA_903851305.1 uncultured Hyphomicrobiales bacterium
CCGGGGCGAAAGGCGATGCCGGTGTAGGAACTGGCTTTGGTGCGGACGGCGCCGAGCGGCGTGCTGGTAAGAGCGTCGAATTCCGCGATGGCGAAGTCTCGCCTCGTGAGATCGTGGTGCCGGCAAATACCCGCATCCGTCTTGACTTTTTTAATGTGGGCGAGACGCCAGCTGAGTTTGAAAGCCGTGAATTGAAGAAGGAAAAAGTTCTCGCCCCTAACACCAACTCCGTATTGGTCATCCGCACTCTGGCGCCGGGGCGCTATGAATTTTTTGACGACTTCCATCCTGGACGCGGACCTTCGGTCCTCATCGCGAAGTAGGCGAAAAAATGTCGAGCCAAATCGGGAATGTGATCTTCATCATCTGGCGGGAAAGCGTGGAAGCGCTACTCGTTATCGGTATTCTGAATGCATGGCTGCAAAATCAAGCAGATGCAGGCTTGCGTCAAACGGGGCGCCGCTGGCTCTGGTCGGGCGCAGGGCTTGGTTTTGTTCTGGCTCTGGTCTTCGGTCTGATCATCGCTTTGTTTTCAGAAAACATGAATGAGGAGACGCAAGAGTTTGCGCAGACAATTGCCATGCTGGTGGCAGGTGTTCTCATTGTGCAAATGGTGCTCTGGATGAAGCGCAACGGCCGCACGCTGAAGCGTGATCTCGAAGGCGCCTTGCAAAGCGCTGCTGATCGTTCGCATTGGTGGGGCGTATTCGTGCTGGCGCTGATTGCTGTTGCGCGTGAAGGCGTAGAGACGGTGATCTTTCTCTACGGCACACTCGCGACAGGTGCAGGCAGCGCATTGTTCACGTCACTTGTGGCGATCATTTTAGGCTTTGCTCTTGCAGGCGCCACTTATGCGGTCTTGCAAATCGGCAGTCGCCTGATCAACTGGCGGACCTTTTTCCGCATCACTGAAATCATGTTGCTGTTTTTGGCGGCCTCGATGTTTGTCTCGGGCGTCGATCATATGGCGAGCCTTGGCTATATCAACGTGCCAAGCGCGAAACTCTGGGACACGTCGTTCATATTGCCGGATGGCGGACCTGTGGGTGGCCTGATTGCAGCCTTGACGGGCTATCGCGCTCGCCCTGATGTGCTGGAGCTCGGTGTCTATGTGACCTATTGGGCCGTGGTCTGGGCTTTGTTTGCGCGTTTTGCTCCATCACCGGTGAGAAAAGCCGCATGAGCCTGTCGCAGCGGCAGGTCGAAGCACCTATTGATCGCTGGTTGAAATATACTGGCGAATGGCTCTTGCGCCATCAGCGCGCCATTCGTGCGCTGCAATGGGGTGTGGTTGGCATTTACATTCTGCTGATCGGCGTGCCTGTCGTTTTGCCGCTGCCTACCAATGCGGCGCATATCTGGAACAATGTGACGCTCTTTGCGCAATTCATGTTCTGGGGCCTTTGGTGGCCCTTTGTTTTGCTGAGTATGGTGCTGGTCGGGCGTGTGTGGTGCGGGCTTTTGTGTCCGGAAGGCGCCCTGTCAGAATTTGCCAGCGAGAAGGGGCGCATGCTGGCTGTGCCGCGCTGGCTCACTTGGGCGGGCTGGCCGTTTGTCGCTTTTGCGCTGACCACGATCTACGGACAAATGGTCAGCGTCTACCAATATCCCGGCCCTGTTTTGCTCATCCTTGGTGGCTCGACTTTGGCCGCCATAGTCGTCGGCTATCTCTATGGCCGGGCCAAGCGTGTGTGGTGTCGCTACATGTGCCCGGTGACGGGGGTTTTTGGCCTGCTAGCCAAATTGGCGCCCGTGCATTTTCGCGTTGATCGCGAAGCATGGAACGAATGGGAAAAACCGATCGATCAGCCCATGCCGCAGGTCAATTGTGCGCCGCTGGTGCCTATCCGCACCATGAAAGGTGGCAGCGATTGCCATATGTGCGGGCGTTGCGCAGATTTTCGTGGCGCAGTCACTTTGGCGCGCCGCTCACCCATGCATGAGATCGTTCATGTAGCAGGACTGCGTATGCGGCCTTGGGAAACAGTGCTGATGATTTTCGGTTTGATGGGCATTGCGGCGGGGGCTTTTCATTGGGCCTCAAGTGATCTCTTCATTGAGGTGAAGCAGGCCGCTGCAGAATGGTTGGTGGATCATGATTCCACTTGGTTCCTGGAGCCACATCTGCCGTGGTGGATTCTCACCAATTATCCGCAAAACAATGACACCTTGACGCCGCTCGATGGCATTCTGCTGGTCTCGTATATTTTGGGCACAGCGGCATTGTTAGGTGCTGCTGTATGCTTGTGTCTGGCAGCCGCGACAAGCGCATCAGGCCAATGGGATGCGCGCCGATTCCATCATTATGCGCAAGTGCTGATCCCCATAGCCGGTTGTGGTGTGTTTCTGGGTCTCTCGGCGCTCACCGTCACCATGTTGCGCTTGGAGGGCGTTTCACTTCCCTTCGTGCCGGTTTTGCGTGCCGCATTGATTGCAGGTGCAGGGCTCTGGTCGGTCGCACTCGGCTGGCAGGTGGCAGGTCTTTATGCTGGCACCGCGCTACGCCGTTCAACGGCAACCCTGGCACTGACATTGGCCGCCCTTGTAGGATGCGCCTCTTGGGCTTTGCTTTTCTGGCCCCTTTAATCGATGGGGCTCTGGCCAAGCCCGTCTTTTGCCTTTAAATTCGACCATACAAAAGCGCGAGTCTGGCGCTGTGAGCCCCGTGAAGAGGGACAGCTGTCCAGTCATAACGCGCGTATGAGGAGGGAAGAGATCCATGTCCGCGATCACATCTGGTGCTGACGAGCCCATCAAGAAATCCTTCAACGAAGTCTGGGTGGTCTGCACCGGTCATGCGCTGACGCATTGGTATCCAGCGACCTTTTATTTGCTCATGCCGCTGATCGGCAACGAACTCGGTCTGAGCTATTCGCAGATCGGTGGCATCATCAGTTTCCAATATGCCGCTGGTGCGATTGCCAACATACCGGGCGGTATTTTGGTGGATTCAGTGGGCCGCAAAGGCTTGTTGATGGCGCTTTCCCTGTTCTGGATTGGCTTTCCCTATCTGGTGATGGGCTTTTCACACACCTACGCCATGTTCCTCGCCTGCGCGGTGATGGTGGGCATCGGTAATAATCTTTGGCATCCGACGGCTATTCCATGGCTTGGCAACCGCTTTGCGGATCGTCGTGGCTTGGTCATGTCCTTTCACGGCATGGGCGGTAATTTTGGTGATGCTGTTGCCCCCCTCGTGGTCGGCTTTTTGCTCACCATGTTTTCCTGGCGTGATGTTGTGGTGATGAATGTCATCCCAGGCATTTTCATGTCGATTGCCATTCTCATCTATATTGGCCGAATCCAGTCTGCAGAAAAAAAGAAAGCCAAGACAGAAGAAAAGGCCGATGTGCTCGCCGGCTTCAAGCAGCTTTTGAAGAACCGCTCCATGGTCATGCTGTCGCTGAGCTCGGGTTTCCGTTCGCTGACGCAAGGTGCCTTGATGGCTTTCCTGCCGCTCTATCTGGCCAATAATATGGGCTATGATGTGAAATGGGTTGGCATCTGCATGTTTGCCGTTCAAGCCGCTGGTTTTATTGCCGCACCCATTGCCGGCCATTTGTCTGACAAAATGGGCCGCCGCCAGATCATCATGGGATCTTTTTCGGTCACAGCTGTTGTGATTCTGGGCATGATCTTCGCGGGTGGCACAGATCTCTTCGTGCTGCTGATCGCGCTGCTTGGCTTCTTCCTGTTTTCGATCCGCGCCGTCATGCAGGCCTGGTTGCTCGATGCAACACCCAAGCACATGGGCGGCAGTGCGATTGGCATCATGTTCGGATCACAAGCTGTGGCACAGGCTATTGGGCCCTATACGGCCGGCGTGTTGGCTGACAGCTACGGCATTATGACGGCCTTTTACTTCCTGGCTTTCACCATCGTGCTGGCCAATGTCTTTGTCTTCTTCACGCCGATGAGCGCGAAGGATGTGAAAGTTTGAGTTAGAATTCTCATTAGGAGCCGCAGGCAAAGCAAACCAGAAAGCACCGCGTGAGGCCTCTGGATTGCTTCGCTACGCTCGCAATGACGGCAATGTTTGATTGCGCTTACGGCTTCACAAACAGGGTCGACAGCTGTTCCTTGCTGAGCGGTGCGGCTAGGAGCTTGTAGGCCACGGCGTCTTCCACCATCGCATCAAGTCCATCGACGCGATCTGGATTGACCAGTTCACGCGGCAAGAATTCATCACGCACTTTCTTCGCCAGTTCCGGCGTCACTTCCGCCCATTTCGCATAGGCCTCAATTGAGGTCGGGTCGGAATACATCCATTCAATCGTCTCGCGATAGGCGTCCATATAGCGCTTGTAGACATCGCGACGTTTATCGAGATCGCCCGCATTGGCTGCGACCACACGAATCGACTGGCTGCGGAAGGCGACAATATCGCGGCCTGGCACCAGCACGCGTGTTTTGCCCTCCATCACCGCCTGATAAGCGAGCGGGGGTGCTGACCAGCCCACATCAATCTGGCCGCTCATGACTTGCGTGTAGGTCGCAGGCGGGCTGCCTGTGGCGGTGGGTTTTGCCTTCACATCAAACTGCTTCTGCATCGCTGCGACCATCATCATGGTCGATGAGCCAGCGGTGGAATAAGCGACTGTCTTCTCGCCGACATCTTTGAACGACTTGATGGGTGAGTCCGCGCGCACATACCAGAATTCATACGCGCCCGTGATGGTCGAACCGATGGCGCGGATTGGTGCACCTTTCGAGAAGGCGCCCATGACGGAATGTGTGCCCACACCAATGCCGATATCGACCGAGCCCGAGATCACGGCTTGCTGTGTCTCGCCAGAGCCCTGTGTATAGAGCAGCTCCAACACAAGGCCATGCTTCTTGAAGAAGCCCTTGTCTTGGCCAAGTTCAGAAATCGAATTTTCGTAGACGCCACGCTGGCCGATGGCGACCTTAAGCTTGTCTTGTGCCTGAGCGCCTTGCGCGAGCAGCGCCAGGCCCATGCCCAGGCCTAAGCCAAGCGCCAGTGATTGAATGAGTTTCATATCTGTCCTCCCATGGAGCGCTTGCGACGCGCCCTTGGGGGCAAGTCTGCCTCACTTTGATCCAAAAATCACGTGGTTGGTTCAGGGACACGATAAGCAGTCGTGGATTTGATCCGCTCCATGGCAAAACGCGAGGTCACGTTTTTCAGCTGAAACTCCTCGATCAGCTTTTTATAGAAGCGATCATAGTCAGCCATATCCGCCACCACCACGCGCAGCAGGTAGTCGACGTCGCCCGCCATGCGGTAAAATTCGATCACTTCAGGCATGGAGGTAATGGCGCGGGCGAAGCGGTCGAGCCAATGCACCGAATGGTCGGGGATCTGGACCTCGACGAAAACGGTCAGGCCCAGACCGATCTTTTCTGGCGAGATCAGTGCCACGCGGCCCAGAATGACGCCTTGCTGCTCAAGGCGCTGGATGCGTTTCCAACATGGCGTCTGCGACAGACCAACCTTATCGGCCAGCTCGGCAATGGAGATCGTCGCATCGGCCTGCAAGGCGGTGAGGATTTTGCGATCAATCGAATCCATGTGCAATTACTTCCGCGCCAAGCGCGCCGCATGGCGCGCGTCCAAAATATTTTCTGCGCCAAAACCGCGCTGATAGGTGTTTGAAATGGAAGCCGCCGCATGGACCCATTGCTCAACAGGCTGGCGCGCAGCTTGGGCTTGCGGCAGGTCGATCTCGTCAAACCCGCAGGCCAGAGCATAGGCAAATTGGTCAGCGATCAGCGGCCCAGCGGCGCGCAGAGTTCCTTTGAAACCGGCATGGCGCAATTGCTTGGCAATCGAAAAGCCACGGCCATCGCCATAGGCGGGAAAGGCAATCGACACGAGGTCGATGTCATTGAGAAAGGGCGCCAGCGCATCAGCTTTGACCGTGTTGGCAATCGCCACACCGATGCGTCGTCCACGTCCATTGCCAGCCAGCGCATCTTTCAAATGTTCAAAGGCAACAAGAATGCGTGGCGCGTCTGCTGTGCCATCCTCCGAGATGGTCCAGTCATCAAGCTTCGATCCGTTGCGATCAAGCAGGGGCATGGGTCTTCTCCAGAAAGGCGGCCTTGAACGGTGCCAGCCCCAAGCGGCGCACCGCTTCAATAAAGGTCTCACCAGACGTGCGCTGCGCCAGATACACACTCACGATGCGTTCAATCGCATCGGGCACATCATCGGCGGGAACACCGGGCCCGAGAATCTCGCCAATGGCTGCTGTTTCCGTCGCATCACCCCCGAGCGTGATCTGATAACTTTCCTGTCCGCTCTTCTCGAGGCCCAGAATGCCGATGTGTCCGACATGGTGGTGCCCGCAGGCATTGATGCAGCCCGAAATCTTGATGTTGAGCTCGCCGATTTCAAGTTGGCGCTTTTCATCAGCAAAGCGATGGGCGAGTGCTTGCGCGATGGGAATCGAGCGCGCAGTGGCCAGCGAGCAATAATCAAGACCTGGGCAGGCGATAATGTCGGTGATCAGCCCCGCATTGGCAGTGGCGAGGCCTACTTCAACGAGCGTCTGCGAGACGACAAAAAGATCGTCTTTTTTCACATAGGGAAGAACAATATTTTGAGCATGCGTGATGCGCAATTCATCCAAGGAATAGGTTTCTGCCAGATCAGCCACCACGCGCATTTGCGCCGATGTGATGTCGCCCGGCGCATCGCCAATGCCTTTGAGCGAAATCACGGCGGCCGCATAGCCGGGCACTTTATGCGTGAAGAGATTGACGGACGCCCATGTCGCAAAAGCGCGGTTCTCTGCCTTTGCGGCCTCAAAGCCTGACGCGCGTGCGGGCAGGGTCTCGTAAGCGGGGGACGCAAAATAGGCGGCAATGCGCGCGACTTCTTCCGGATCAGCGGCGATGGCTGGGCCGTCAAGGCGGGCGAATTCTGCTTCCACACGGCGCGCAAATTCCTCGGCGCCAATTTCATGCACCATGATTTTGACGCGGGCTTTATATTTATTGTCGCGGCGGCCTTCGAGATTATAGACGCGCAAAACGGCTTCGAGATAGGCGAGCAGATCTGCCTTTGGCAAGAAGCTCCGGATGGTTTTGGCAATCATCGGCGTGCGGCCAAGGCCACCACCCACCATGACTTCATAGCCAATCTCGCCCTTGGCATTGCGCAAGATGCGCAGACCAATGTCATGTGCGCGCACCACCGCGCGGTCGTGCTCGGCACCTGTAACGGCAATTTTGAATTTGCGTGGCAGATAATCAAATTCCGGATGCAAGCTCGACCATTGCCGGATCAGCTCAGCGGTCGGGCGGGGGTCTTCAATCTCATCGGCTGCAATGCCAGCAAAATGATCGGCTGTGACATTGCGGATGCAATTGCCAGAGGTCTGGATGCAATGCATCTCGACATCGGCCAGCAGATCAAGAATCTCCGGCACGTCGCGCAAGCGCGGCCAATTGAATTGCATATTGGTGCGTGTGGTAAAATGGCCGTAGCCGCGATCATATTTTTCGCCAATCAAGGCGAGCTGGCGCAATTGACGCGATGACAGCGTGCCATAGGGCACAGCAATGCGCAGCATATAGGCGTGTAATTGCAGATAGACGCCATTCTTCAGGCGCAGCGGCTTGAATTCGTCTTCGCTCAGCGAGCCATCCAGCCGGCGCGCGACCTGATCGCGGAATTGCGCCACGCGCTCGCGCACCAAACGGGCATCGAATTCATCATAGCGATACATGGTTCAGGTTCCGCTTCGCACGATGTTGTAAAGGCCCGCCTGTTTGCCAAGATCGCGGCGCACACTTGGTCCCTCTGTCTTGATCTTTTCGCGATAATGATTGGGCACGCCGTGCCCGTTCGCGTCGGTGGTGATGTCGACCAGATAGGCATCGACAACGACATTGGCCGACAGGGCCTTGGCGGCAGCGCCTTCGAGCGCGGTGGCGGAGGCGTCGTCATGCGCGATGCGCGCATCCTTAGGCTCGGGTGACCAGTGGGTCCCCGTCCAGAACACGACCTCGCCATCCAGCAGGTCGTTGGCCAGCAAGATCACGGGGAGGGGCGGGCGCTTGGCGGTCGACATCACAGACCCTGCTTTCAGTCGCTCGCTCCCCCAGAAGGCTGGCAGCAGAGCATTAATCTCCGATGGAAGGTTTAGATCAGCCCCAAGCCGGCGACAATTCACGAGAGATAGCGTGTTATTCTCAAAACCAAATAAAAAATAGAATAATATTCTCCGGAGCGCCAGTCAGTTGTGTGGCACCTCCAAGTCGATCGCTCTGGCGCGCAGGGAGCGCGCCTTCTGTGTCAATTTCCGTACTGGAGTTAATAAGTTGGGCAGAGCCCTCCGAATGCGGTTCGGACGGGATAGCAGTGAAAATTCCTGCACATTTTCTTGATCTTGGCTGCTCAGGTCTGGTGATCCGACCAAAATTCACTACGTATGAATTTGTGGATAGCCTGCGATGTCCGTCCCCCAGAGGGGCATCGCTCCCCAGGGCTACTCCTCCCTTGACTTGCCCGCCTCTCCGTGAGGCGGGCATTTTCTTTATGGGGGCATGCCCGACAGGGGGCTGGGGGCGGAGGGCCTATCTTTTAGCGCTGCGTGTTTTGCGCTGTTTGTCCGAAGAGGACTTTCTTCTCCTCATCCGTCATGGTGGCTTCCTTGCGCAAGCCTTCGCCCTTGTCATAGGCGCGGATCACGGCCGGCCGTTTGGCGATAGCTTCGAACCAGCGCTTCACATGCGGGAAGTCTTCGAGCTTCTGGCCTTGGCGCTCATGGGGCACGACCCAAGGGTAGCAGGCCATATCCGCGATCGAATAATCACCCGCGATAAATTCATGCTTGGCCAATTGGCGGTCGAGCACGCCATAGAGGCGGTTGGTTTCCTTCACATAGCGATCAATCGCATAGGGAATTTTCTCGGGCGCATATTGTGAGAAATGATGGTTTTGTCCCGCCATCGGGCCAAGGCCACCCATTTGCCAGAACAGCCATTCGAGTGTCTGCACGCGTATGCGTAAGTCACTTGAAATGAATTTCGCTGTTTTCTCGGCGAGATAAAGCAGAATGGCGCCGGACTCGAAGACAGAAACAGGCGCACCCGCATCAGCGGGCTGATGATCAACAATCGCTGGCATGCGATTGTTGGGGCCGATTTTCAAAAACTCTGACTTGAACTGCTCACCTTTGCCGATGTTCACTGGGAACAATTTGTAGGCAAGGCCGCTTTCTTCCAGAAAAATCGTAATTTTATGCCCGTTGGGCGTAGGCCAATAGTGAAGGTCAATCATCGAATGAGCCTTTCGTACAAAAGAGGGGCGGCGCGCTGTAAAAGATCATCGCACCATGCTGAGTTTACGCAGTCTGGATCGGCGCTGCAGGTGCATGCCCAAGGATCATGTCGGAGGCTTTTTCAGCCATCATGATCACGCAGGCATTGATGTGAGCGCCAACCATATCGGGCATGGCAGAGGCATCCACCACGCGTAAATTGTCAATGCCGCGCACGCGCAGCTGCGGATCGAGCACAGCACTTTCATCCGTGCCCATTTTACAGGTGCCAGCCGGATGATGCGCCGTCACAGCCGCACGCTTGATGTAAGCATCGATCTCATCATCTGTGGTGACCTTCTCGCCCGGGGTGCGTTCCTGACCGCGGAATTTGGCAAGCGGTTCCGCATAACCCACTTCACGCGCGCGTTTGAAGCCGTTGCGCAAGGCAGGTAGATCGTGCGGATCGGTGAAGAAATTATAATGGATGCGCATCGGCTCATTGGGATCATTGGACCCAAGCAGGATCTCGCCACGGCTCTTGGGATGGAGCAGCGTCGGGCGAATGCCATAGCCATCCTGATAGGCCGGGCGCAGCAGCGGGAACCACAGATGCGCATTCGTCGGCAAGCCACGGAACATGAATTCAATGTCGGGGACATCAAGCGATGGGTTGGTCTTGACGAAGGCATGCAGACCACCCGGGACAATCGTGCCAGGACCAGTGCCAAAGAAATAGGCCTGCAACATGGACAGCGCCATGCGGTCGAAACGCATATGATTGCGGAACGGCGACACAGAGTTGGCACGGCTCCACATGATCAGGCAGGCGAGATGGTCCTGCAGGTTTTTGCCAACCTCAAGATTCTCGATCACCGAAATGCCTTTGTCGCGCAGATGCGCGGCTGGTCCGATGCCAGACAGCATCAGCAAGTGCGGTGATTTGAAAGTGCCAGCCGCCACGATCACTTCACGTGCCGCATAGGCTTTGATGATCATGCCATGATGTTCATATTCCACACCGCGCACGACTTTGCCTTCCATGATGATCTTGCGCGCATGGGCATGCGTTTCGACCTTCAGATTGCGGCGCTTGCGCACGGGCTTCAGATAGGCGTTGGCGGTGGACGAACGACGACCGTTGCGGATCGTATATTGCGAACGGCCAAAGCCTTCGCCCTGCTGTCCATTGTAATCATCGGTCACGGAGAACTGACAGGCACGCGCTGAGTCCAGCCAGGCCTCGTAAAGCGGATCATCTGTCTTGGCGAATTCCGTGCCGAGCGGGCCATCGCCGCCGCGCCAGGTATCTTCGCCACCTTCCCAGCGTTCGGCGCGTTTGAAATAGGGCAAAATCTCTTTGTAGCTCCAGCCGGCCGCGCCATTCTGTGCCCAGCGATCATAATCGCCGCGGTTTCCGCGCGTATAGGCCATGACATTGATCGAGGATGAGCCGCCCAAAACTTTGCCGCGTGCGGCTTCGATGCGGCGTCCATTTAGATTGGCTTCCGGCTCTGTCTCAAAGCCCCAGTCGTGCATGTGATATTCATGCATCTTGCCCATGCCGAGCGGAATATGAATGAGCGGATTGAGATCGCGACCGCCTGCTTCCAGCAGCAGCACACTGGCGCCGCTGCCCGACAGGCGATTGGCCAGAACGCAACCGGCCGAGCCCGCGCCCACGATGATGTAATCAAATTCCGGATTGCTCATGTCACATTGCTCTTTCTTGTGTCGCGCCTGTTGCCCGGCGCCTTGTGTTTAGCCGATCAGGCTTGCGCCGCCGAATTTTTCACGCCAGCGCGGAATGACTTCCTTGTTGTAGACATTGTCCGGCACTTCGCCACGCAGCGCGCAGAGGACAGCGCGCAGCGCCCATTGGATGCCAGGGGCCAATTCACCACCTTCATTGAACGAGGCCGAATGGGGGGACATGAGAACCTTGTCGCCGAGCTGGCGCAGAGGTGAATCCATGCCTAGCGGCTCTTCTTCAAAGGCGTCAATGGCGGCGCCGCGCAGGCGGCCTTCCGCAATTGCTTTGGCGACAGCGGCCTCGTCGATCACCTTGCCGCGTGCCGTGTTGATGATGACGGCTGAGGGCTTCATCAGTCGGATCTGTTCCTCGCGCAGCATGAAACGCGTTTCTTTGGTCAGCACGACATGGAATGAGACGACATCGGATTCACGCAACAGCGTTTCATAATCCACCCGCTTCACGCCGGTCAGCTGAAAGCGGGATGGCTCGGCATAAGGATCATAGGCAATCACCTTGACGCGTCAAGGTGCCAGCAATTGCGAGACGCGGGTGGCAATGCGCCCCAACCCGACAAGACCGATGGTGATGCCCGGATA
>CAINNX010000145.1 GCA_903851305.1 uncultured Hyphomicrobiales bacterium
CCTGATCGGGTCCAACACCTGCGGCCAAGCGTTGCTCAACAAAAGCGCCCGAGACAAATTGCAACAACCCGGCCCCACCGATTGACAAAAAGTTCATGGTCGTCACACCGCGGCCAAGCAAATGCGCAGGAAAGAACATGCGCGCATGGGCCAACAAAATTGCATAGGACATGCCAAAAAAGCCAAGCAAGGTGTAAAGCACCAATGACAAGGACGCAGAAGCTGCACCAAAAGCATAAAGACCAAACAGCACAGCAAGCGAAATGCAGCACCCGCCAATGATGACGCGTTTCACATCGCCAAATTTTTGCGCAAGCGGCCCATAAGCCAAAGCACCCAACGACATGGCGGCTGCCATAAGAAGAGCTGCATGTCCGCGTTGCGTGGCATCAAAGCCATGTACTGAGCCAAAAAAAGAGGCGACCCACAGACTGCGCAAAGAGGCAACCGCCGCATAACTGATGAGTGCAAATGGGGCCATCAGAAGAATCGCGGGCATACGGCAGATGGTGAACAGTCCTGAGAAAAATCCATCCTCCTGATGATTGGCCTGTGTCAATTTTGGTGGATCTTTAATCACGAGGTGAATGGCGAGCGATGACAGGGCGGTTAATGCCGCAATCACGACCATGCTGGCGCGCCAGCCAATCTCTCCCGCGACATAAGTCAGCGGTGCGGCGCCCAAAAGATTGCCCAAGGAGCCAAAGCCGACAATCATGGAACCAAGCAGTGCAAATTTTTCGGGTGGCGCTGTGCGACCAAAATAATACATGGCCCCCATCAGAATGGGCGAGCAGCCAATTCCAATCAGCGCCATGGCGACTGCTGCTTCAACAAAGCCGGTGGCGCGTGCAAACAAAAGCGCACCTGCGACCGCCACCAGAAACAGACCCGACATAGTGCGTCGCGGCCCCAACCGATCCAATGCTATACCCACTGGAAATTGCGCCAAAGCAAAAGCCGTAAACCAGATCGCCGAGACATTGCCCAAAGACCCCGGCCCCAAACCCAGATCTGAAGACAGATCATAAGCAATGACCGCAAGAAATGCGCGGTAGAACTGGCTCAGCACATAGCCAAGCAAAAGGACCGCGAAAGACATGTTCATCTCTACATTCCTTCAACCAATGACTTTCACAGCATCGCTCTGCGCCCACACGGCGCTCGGCTAGGCCTCAATCACGAATATCTTGCAAAAACCATTCGGTTGGAATTTGCCGTCCCTTTTTCAAGCGCGTCGCTTCCTCATAGACAAGACCACCGACGGACGAGAATTGCAGGCCTTGATTGCCGACATTGCGATAAAAAGTGATTTGGTCACGGCTTGTGCGTCCTTTGCATTTGCCCGTCACTAGATCAGCAAAATCAGGTTTATCGCCACCCTTGCCGCGATCCATGAACTCCGGATTATCACCACCAAAACCGGGCTGCGGATTTTTCTCGGGAATACGCTTCATCTGTTCGCTCGAGCCGCCAATAAAAGCGGCTGGCGACAGACCACGTTCAGCCTGAAAACGTTCTGTCTGTTTCATCTGTAAACCAGCCGTGCCTTGACGCACGACAACATCGAATTTGTTCATCGCAGTATCGGGCATTTCGCGCCGCCCAAGATTTGTCACATGCTGACCCGGGCGTAGCCAATCGGCATCATAGACCGGCGACATGCTGTCTGTGGCAGATGAGACAATATCTACGCCTTCAAGAGCAGCGCGGGGATTATCGACGGCGATCACTTCAATGCCGAGTTTTTTCGACATTTCTTCCGCATAAGCTTCACGGTTCTTCGGATTGGGGCTGTAGACTTTGCACTGTTTGATATCGCGCACGCAGGAAAATGCCTCCAGAAAGGTGCGCGCCATGCCGCCAGAGCCCAACATGCCCACCACATGGGAATCTTCACGCGAAAGATATTTCACGCCAATGCCTGCGCCACCACCCACACGCATATGTTGCAATACGCCATCATTGATGAAGGCGAGCGGCAAGGCATTTTTGGTCGAGATGAGATAGATCACACCGCAATAGGTGCCAGGCTCCCCGCACCATTTGTCTTCGGTCCACCCGCCATCGGCGGTCTTGGGCCATGTGATAATGTCGGACTTCATACGAATGGCAAAATAGCCATCATTGGCGCCTTCCATCGAACCCCAACGGAAATAGCCATCCTCGCGATCACAAGGAAAATACATGTCGATGCGGGGACGATGAATGGCACCGCCCTCCGGTAATTTACGGAAAGCATCTTCCTGCACGCGGATGCAATCTTTCATCGAAAGGATTTCGCTGACCGTGGCATTGTCAATGATGAGCATGACTGTTCTCCATTCTTATTGTCTTTCAGAATCCTCACGCGCCGAAAGTTTGGCAAGAATGCCAGTCGTGACAGACGAAATCTGGGGGGGATGACAGACCAACTGCAAAACTCCTCCCAAATCCAGCGTCTCGAGGCACTGTGTTGGGGCGCAGTATAGCAAGACAACAGCATGTGTCAGCTGACCCAGACCCAATGGTGCGGGGCCGAGTGGGTCCAAACATGTTCATTAGAAACGGGGGAGAAGGAATGGCGCGCCGAGGAGGATGAACTAAGGAACTCCTATCTAATTGAATTTGATACATAATCTAGCTATATGCTACCTAAGTGTGGGCTATTGAAAAAACGTCCGAAGACCGACGCTGAATGTGGGCTAGCAAGTCCGAGCGCTTCAATTGCTCCTTGCCCCCTCGCACAGCTCCTCTACAACAAGGGCAAGCCTTGATCCTAGAAAAACATATCGCGTCCCCCCGGACCGGAGAGGACGCATGGCGGCCAACCAAGAGCAGAGTTTGAGCGAAGACGCGGCCTCTCGGTCAAAGGAACCTGATGGGAAGGTCACTGGCTTTGCCGCCTTCCGTCATAGGGATTTCTGCCTTTTCTTCTTCGCCAAATTCTTCGCCGCCGGCACCTATCATATGATCCTAGTAGCGGTGCTCTATCAGATCTACGACCTGACGGGCGACCCAATGAACGTCGCCTTCATCAACCTCTGCATGATCGTGCCGGTTTTCGGCTTCGCGCTGTTCACGGGCTATGTCGCCGACAGTTTCGACCGGCGGAATGTGCTGCTCGCGTGCTACTCGATCCTGTGTGTGGGCGCGCTTGGCCTCAGCATTGAATCCTATCTGGGGATCACCAAGCTTTGGCTGATCTACTTGCTGCTGACCTGCATTGGTACTGCAAGGGCTTTCCAGGGGCCGACCACCAATTCGTTGATCCCAAACCTGGTGCCGCGCGACATCTACCTCAACGCCGTAGCCTGGAACCAGACGGCGAGCAAGACGGCGCAGATTTGCGGGCCGGCAGCAGGCGGGTTCCTCTATCTACTGGGGCCAGAGGTAGTCTACGGCACGGCGGCGCTAACTTTCTTCTTCGGCGTTGCCTCGACCTACATGATCAAGCCCCGCGAGGCAGTGCACAAACGTGGTTCTCTGGATTGGAAGACGCTACTCGAAGGCGTCCGCTTCGTCTTTGGTAAGCGTATCCTGCTGGGCGCCATAGCCATCGACCTGATTGCCGCCCTGATGGGCGGCGTTCAGGCAATGCTGCCGATCTTCGCCAAGGACATTCTAGACGTCGGTGCCGACGGCGCCGGCATCCTGCGCAGTTCCATGGCCCTAGGCGGTCTTGGCGCAGCGCTCATCTTTACCCATATCCGGGTCACCTACGCCGGCCTGACCATGGTGATGGCCTGCGCCCTCTACGGCGCGGCGGTTATAATATTCTCCTACTCTACTTCGTTTCCGCTGTCGGTCGCCATGCTGGCGATCGTCGGCTGCGTCGAGGTGGTCCACGCCAATGTGCGCCAGACGCTGATGCAGATGGCGACACCCGATCATCTACGCGGCCGGGTCGGAGCTGTCAGCTCGATCTCATCCAGTATAGGCACCGAGATCGGCGGATTTCGAGCCGGAACCATGGCGGCCTTCGTCGGCGCGGTCCCAGCAGTGGCAATCGGTGGGCTGGTGGTACTACTAGCAGCAATCAGCATGCCGAAGCTGTTCCCGGAACTTTCCAAGGTCAGAAGGTTAGATCGGGAGATTTAACAGGCGGCTTAGCCACCACCTCACCCGGCAGTTACCTCAAAGATTTAAATAGACCACAAAACTGTCCGTATAATCGGGTAAAAGACCGGGGTCGCTGGAAATGTGCCTCCTTGTAGGTTTGCAGGCCTCTGCTATCCTCAACAAATAATGAAAAGCATCGCCATTGCGGAGGAATACGACATGAGCAAAGACCTGAGAATTGGGCGTCGCGGCTTTCTTGGTGGCGGATTGTCTGCGATGGCAGCAGCAAGTGTTGCCAACTCCAGCGAGGCACTCGCTCAGCAGCCAGCAAAAGTGGCCAGCCCCCACGAGGTGATCCGGTGGTTATGTTAGTTGACGATTTGGTTTGACGCTAGCGCTGGGGTGGCCGGCGAAGCTGGTTGGGGTTGCGCAGCCGGCCACTGTAGAACTTCTGGTGCAGGTGGTTGATATCTC
>CAINNX010000146.1 GCA_903851305.1 uncultured Hyphomicrobiales bacterium
ATCCATCAGGCGTCAAAGCCATTGCGATTGAGATTACCGAGGCCATGACGCCGCTCGTCTTCTGGCGCAAGGAATTGCGGCGCGATTCCGGAGGTGCTGGTTTTTATCGCGGTGGTCTGGGTCAAACCATTGAAGTGGGCTCGCGCGAAGATGAACCCTTTGCCATTTTTGCGCGGTTCCAGCGCGTCAAATATCCCGCCGCTGGTCGTGGCGGTGGTGCTGATGGTGCAGCTGGCACGTTGAATCTGTTGTCGGGCGCACCCGTCCTGCCGCGTGGCACACAGGTCATTCCGACAGGCGAGCGCTTGGTCGTGGAGATGCCGGGTGGTGGTGGCTTGGGCGATCCTCTGAAGCGTGATCCGCAAGCGGTGCTGCGCGATGTCGCTATGGGCTACGTCTCGCAAGAAGCGGCCCGCGATCTTTATAAAGTCATGCTTGATGCAAAAGGCGTCGTCGATGAACTTGCCACACGCACTGCGCGGGGAGCCTGAATCATGTTGAAAGGGCAAGTCGCGATTGTCACGGGCGGCAGCGTTGGGCTTGGTCGCTCGATGGCGCAGGCGCTGGCGCAAAATGGCGCTTGCGTCACCATTGCCTCGCCGCAGACGCAATTGCTGGAAGAGGCGGCGGCTGAGATCAATCAGGCTTGCGGTGCGATACGCGTGCTGGCTGTGTCTGCTGACATCACAAAGCGCGAAGATTGTGCACGTGTGGTGGCGCAGACGCTGGCCACCTTTGGCGATCTGTCCATTCTCATCAACAATGCCCGACGCGAACAGCGCGGGCCGGATCTGCCGGTTGCGGGAAACAATTTTCCTTTCTGGGAATCGAACCCCGATATTTGGGTGCAGGCCGTCAATGTGAATGTGTCAGGCACATTTCTCATGTCGCGCGAAGCTGCTCCCCATCTCATCAAGCGCGGCTGGGGTCGCATCATCAATATTTCAACGTCGCTCGACACCATGCAGCGGCGCAACAATTCGCCCTATGGTGTCACCAAGGCGGCGATTGATGCTGCCTCATTGATCTGGTCGGGCGATCTTGAGGGCACAGGCGTCACCTGCAACATTCTTTTGCCCGGCGGCATGGTCGATACGGATGGCACGCGTCCTTCAACAGCGACCCGCAAGACCTTGTCGGTGGATGTCATGAATGGCGCGTTGCTTTGGCTCTGCTCACCAGACTCCGATGGCCATAGCGGCGAGCGTTACAATGGCAGCCTGTGGAATCCGGCGCTGCCCCCGCAAGTGGCTGCGGGTCTAGCGCTCGAAAGCCCCGTGCTGCGCAAGCCCGCACCGCGCAGCTGAGGCTTACTTTTCGACGAAGGCTTTCTCGATCACATAATCGCCGGGTTCACCCGTATTGCCTTCTTCTAAGCCGATGCTTTCGAGATATTTTGGCACGTCAGCAATAATGCCCGGATTGCCACATAGCATGACGCGATCCTGCGCCTTGTCGAAAGCAGGCAGGCCCAGATCAGTGAACAGTTTTCCTGATGTGATGAGGTCTGTTAGGCGTCCCTGATTGCGGAATGGTTCGCGCGTTACAGTTGGGTAATAGACGAGCTTGGGCTTGATATATTCGCCGAGCAATTCGTCATTGGGCAATTCGTTTTCGATGAGCTCGCGATAAGCGAGTTCAGCGACTGTGCGCACGCCATGCGTCACAATTACCTTGTCGAAACGCTCATAGGTTTCCGGGTCGCGAATGGTCGACAGGAAGGGTGCCAGCCCCGTGCCGGTGGCGAGCAGATAAAGATTGCGGCCATCGCGCAGATTATCGAGCACCAGCGTGCCGGTCGGCTTGCGACCAACCAGCACCGTGTCGCCGACTTTCAAGTGCTGCAGCCGTGAGGTGAGCGGGCCGTTCTGCACTTTGATCGAGAAAAATTCGAGATGCTCGGCATAAAAGGCGGACGCCACGGAATAGGCGCGCAACAGTGGCTTGCCCTCGACCTGCAGGCCAATCATGACAAATTGCCCGCTGCGAAAGCGAAAGCCCGGGTCGCGGGTTGTGGTGAAGCTGAACAAGGTGTCCGTCCAGTGATGGACCGAGAGAACCTGCTCCTCAAGAAAAGCACCCGAAGCCGGTCGCGCAGTCGCGCGATCAGTTGCCGTCGTCATTCGTTAATCCGCCTTGTGCCCTGAAATTTTCGGTCGGGTGTAATCTATCACCAGCCGGACACTGAAATTAAGCAGAAAAAAGAACAGGCCCAGCCCCAGGCTCTGGGCCCAGAGGGCTGTGAGAAGGCCCACCAGTGCCGAAATCGCCACAAGCCGCGCCAGCGGCCGCTGCCACGCACGGTCGAGGGGGCTGCGGGTGGACGCAATGTCCAGCATGGGAACGTCCTGACAGGAGGGCCGAATAGCCGCAGTATCGGCTGGGCCGCTTAGGTCGCCAATGCGGGGGGGGTGGAAGAAAATCCTCTTATTCTGGGTTTAGAGAGAGGTTTTTCTTCAAAAGGGGTCGCCCGAGAATTGCCTTATGAAGCCCTGATTGTCATGGTTCTCCCGACTGAGGCCTCTGAAAGCAAAAAGAACAATGGCGGGAGATCATCGCGCGGGCGCGCCGCAAGGCTTGGCTGAACTGGCGCCCGGATTGGCTTTGGCGCTGGCTTTGGCGGTGGGTGCACAGGCCGCTGCGCCATTGGTCGCGCGCTTGGCGCCTTTGCCGGCCCTGCTCATCGCACTGCTGGTTGGCATTGCCTTGCAGCCCGCTATGGGCGCACGCTTTCAGCCTGGCCTGCGCTTTTGCGTCTCACGCCTTTTGCGTATTGCCGTGGCTCTGTTGGGTCTCAAGGTCAGCCTGTCGGAAATAGCGGCCCTTGGCCCCATAACCGGCCTGCTGGTTGTTGTGGCCATGGTGGTCACCATTGCGGCGGGTTTTGCTCTGGCACGCCTGTTGGGCTTGTCGCGTAGTTTTGGCGCGCTGGCGGGCTCGGCCACAGCTATTTGTGGCGCGTCAGCGGCACTGGCGACTTCGAGTGTCTTGCCACCATCGCCCGCCCGCGATGCCGACACGGTTTTTGTGATTGTCGCTGTCAATTTGCTTTCGACTGTTGCCATGCTCGCCTATCCGCCGCTGGCACGCCTGTTGGGGTTTGATGATCTGCACACGGGTATTTTGCTGGGTGGGTCCATTCATGATGTCGCACAAGTGGTGGGAGCTGGTTATGCCGTCTCCGAGACCGCGGGTGCTACGGCGGTGATCGTGAAGCTCTTTCGTGTGCTGCTCCTGTTGCCAGCGATCCTCATCATCGGGCGCATGTTTGTCGGCTCTGCCGAAGGTGCCAAAGTGCCTGTGCCGGTTTTTGCTTTTGCATTTCTGGGCCTGTGCGTGGTCAATAGCGCCATGGCATGGTTGCCACCTGTGCAGCCGCTCTATGTGCCAATCAAAGCTTTTCTGAGTGAGGTCTCGGCCTGGGGTCTTCTTGTCGCCATTGCGGCGCTGGGTTTGAATACATCGTTTGAATCGATTGCCAAGCTTGGCCTGCGTCATGTGCTTGTCGTGTCGGGCACAACGCTTGTTATTCTGGCCTGTGTGGTGGGCGGACTTGTGCTAGAGGCGCGCTTCGGCTTTCAATAGAAACATCGGGTAAAACCATGACGCTGATCCTCTCCAATGATGATGTCGAGAAGCTCCTCACCATGCCCGATTGCATTGAGGCGCTGGAAACAGCCTATCTTGATCTTGCCGAAGGGCGCGGCGTTTCACGTCAGCGCTCGGATTGCATCACGCCGACCACATGGCATGAAGATGCCGTCTATGGATTGAAATCCATGGATGGTGTTGTGCCAGCGTTAGGTGTCAGCGCCATTCGCATCAATTCAGACATCATCACGAATCCGCTGGTTGGCAATTCCCGCCGCCGCGTCAAAGTGCCAGCCGCACCCAATGAACGCTATGTCGGTCTGGTGCTGCTGTTCTCAACCCATAATGGCGAGCCGCTGGCCATCTTTCCCGATGGCGTGTTGCAGCATATTCGCGTTGGCGCGACCAATGGGCTTGGCGTGAAATATATGGCGCGCGAGAATGCCTGCTCGATCGGCATATTGGGCTCTGGTTGGCAAGCGGAGACGCAGCTCACCGCCGCATGCTCCGTACGTGACATCACCTCCATTCGCTGTTTCTCCCCCAAGCAAGAGAACCGCGAGGCTTTTGCCACACGCATGAGCGAGATGCTGGGTATCGAAGTGCGCCCTGTGGCCCAGCCCGAAGATGCGATTGCCGGCGCAGACATTGTCATGTGCGCGTCTAATTCCATTGATCCGATTTTCTTCCAGCAATGGATTGAGCCGGGTATGCACTTGTCCTCGATCAAGAAGCCCGAGATTGAGCCCTCTGCCATCCGCGCGGCCGACAAAATCGCCGTGCATACGCATGACACAGATCCGGTGTTGATCGTCGCCAAAGATGCGAAGTTCAAAGAAACCAGCAAGCAAGCAGGCTGGAATACGGCCCGTCAGCTCGATTTCAAATCCTATCCGACGCTGCCCGATATGATCGCTGGTCGTTTTATTGGCCGCGACAGCGATGATCAGGTGACGTGTTTCTTGAACAATCTGGGTTTGGGCTATCAATTCGCTGCCGCCGGATCTGTGATCTACAAACGTGCCTGCGAGCAGGGCGTGGGGCATCAACTGCCCACCGACTGGTTCACGGAAACCGTGCATCCCTGATTTCAAAAGTCACAAATAAAAATGGCGCAGCAAGTATTTCGCTGCGCCATTCTTTATTGCCGTAAGGCGTAGGGCTTACTTCGAAACTTCCGAAATCGTCTTCAGAACCTGCGAAGCGATCTGGTAAGGGCAGCCCTGTGAGTTGGGGCGGCGATCTTCCAGATAGCCCTTATAGCCATTGTTGACGAAGGAATGCGGCACGCGGATCGAGGCGCCTCGGTCGGCCACGCCATGGCTGAACTTGTTCCACGGTGCTGTTTCATGCTTGCCGGTTAGGCGCAAATGGTTGTCTGGGCCATAAACCTTGATGTGGTCATGCAGATTATTTTCGAACTGCTTCATCAGGCGTTCAAAATAATCCTTTCCGCCGACATCGCGCATATGGCCGGTCGAGAAGTTGCAATGCATGCCCGAGCCGTTCCAGTCGGTATCGCCGAGCGGCTTGCAATGCCATTCAATGTCGACGCCGTAGCTTTCGCACAGACGCAGCAGGATGTAGCGCGCAACCCAGATCTGATCGGCAGCGGTGCGTGAGCCCTTGCCGAAAATCTGGAATTCCCACTGGCCCTTGGCCACTTCAGCATTGATGCCTTCATGGTTGATGCCAGCTGCCAGGCAGAGGTCGAGATGTTCTTCTACGATCTCGCGGGCAATCGAGCCGACGTTCTTGTAGCCGACGCCGGTGTAATAGGGGCCCTGCGGAGCGGGGTAGCCATTTTCCGGGAAGCCGAGCGGACGGCCGTCCTGGTACATGAAATATTCCTGCTCGAAGCCGAACCAGGCGTCGGGCGCGTCCAGAATCGTCGAGCGATGGTTGGACGGATGCGGGGTCTTGCCATCGGGCATCATGACTTCGCACATCACCAGAGCGCCATTTTCGCGGGCGGCGTCAGGATAAACGGCGACGGGCTTCAGCACGCAATCCGAATTATGGCCTTCGGCCTGCATGGTCGAGCTGCCATCGAAGCCCCAGAGCGGCAATTGCTCGAGCTTAGGGAAAGCGTCGAATTCCTTGATCCGGGTCTTGCTGCGCAG
>CAINNX010000147.1 GCA_903851305.1 uncultured Hyphomicrobiales bacterium
AAAGGCGCCCTTCGGGGCGCTTTTTTTGTGCTCGTTATTGCGAGGAGCACAGCGACGAGCCATCCACGCCATATCGCGTGTTCTATGAACGCTTTTTACACAGCAGCTAAAACAATTTTGGCTGCCAGCCCGCTTGGGCTCTCACCTGCTGGCACTTGCATCAGCTCGTTCACATGGTCAAAAGCGGTGAGTTGAACATCGCGCGCAACATCACCACGCATAAGGGGCACAAGTGCTGAGCTTAAATTGACCGCGGTGCAATCCTCTTGCAAAAACTCCGGCACGACATTTTCGCCCAAAATAATATTGGGCAAGATGACCGAGCTGAGACGCACAACGCGCCGTGTGATCATCGCTTCAACCGGATTGACCTTATAAGCCGCGACAAACGGCACCTGCGCGAGTGCCAGCTCCAGTGTCACCGTGCCGGATGCTGCAAGCGCCGCGCGGCTTGAACGGAAGGCAGCATATTTCTCAGTTTCACCACGCAGAACTTTCACGGGCACAGGCCAATCGCGCACCTGTTTGGTGATGACATCGGCAAGACGATCAACCGCTGGCAACAAAACTTCCACTGGCCCAATTGTATTGACCAGCAGAGCCACGGTCTGGCGAAAAATCGGCATGAGGCGTGCGACTTCGGAACGCCGCGAGCCCGGCAATAGCAGCAGACGCGGCAGTGCGCGTTGCGCGGTTTCTGCAGCATTGGGGCGCAGATCGCCAAGACGCTCAATCAGCGGATGTCCCACATAGGTGCAGAGCGGGCCACCTAATCCCAAATGCGCTTGAGGCTCGAACGGCAACAGCGCCAACAGATGATCAACATATGCACGCATCTTCTTGGCGCGCCCGGGCCGCCATGCCCAGACTGTCGGCGAAACATAATTGATGATCGGAATTTTGGGATCAGCCTTGCGCACAATCCGCGCCACGCGATGTGTGAAATCTGGGCTGTCGATAATGACAAGCACATCAGGCTTCTGGGCAATGATGGCTTCGGCCGTTTGCGCAATGCGCTTGAACAGCAACGGCAAACGCGCCAGCACCGGCAAGAAACCCATGACGGCAATATCATCCATTGGAAAGAGCGGGCTGAGCCCCTCCCCCATCATGGCTTTTCCGCCAATGCCGGAGAAACACACATCGGGTGCGCGAGCGCGCACAGCACGCATCAGCTTAAACCCGAGTTGGTCGCCGGATTCTTCACCCGCAACGATAAAAATATTCGTGCGAGCCAGCCCGCTCACGCAGCCGAATCTCGCGCCTCGCGCGGCGTGCAGATCGCGCGATCTCCGCCCTCGCGAATGAAGTTCAGAATTTCCATGACCTGAACATGGTTGGAAAATTCTTCCGCCACATCCTCAACGCGCTCTTTCAACGTGCCTTCATGAGCGAAGAGCAAACGATAAGCGCGGCGCAGCGAATGAATCTCGTCCCGCTCAAATCCACGACGCTTCAAGCCAACGAGATTGAGGCCTGCGAGATTGGCGCGGTTGCCGATGGCCATCCCGTACGGAATGACATCATTCTCTGCCGCCGCCATGGCCGCAATAAATGCATGCGAGCCGATGCGAACAAATTGATGAACGGCCGCACCACCACCCGCGATGACGTAATCACCAAGCGAACAATGACCCGCAATCATGACATTGTTCGACAAGATAACGTGATTGCCACAATGCACGTCATGGGCGATATGCGAATTTGCGAGGAACGTGCAGTGATTACCAACAATCGTCTTGCCGCCACCGCCCTCGGTTCCCGGATTCATGGTCACGCCTTCGCGGATCATGCAATCAGAACCAATGGTGAGTGAGTTTTCTTCGCCGTGGAATTTTAGATCTTGTGGCTCGTGACCAATGGAAGCAAAGGGGAAGATGCGCGTGCGCGCCCCCACACTCGTATGACCAGCCAGCGCCACATGCGAGATCAGCTCAACGCCATCACCCACAGTGACATGAGCGCCAACATGACAAAACGGGCCAATCGAGACACCTTCACCTATTTTGGCTCCAACCTCCACAACAGAACTTGGATGAATGCCCAGAGGTGTAATGCGCGGAGGACGCTGTTTCGAGATCTCAGCCAAAATCAAGCCCCCTTATTGTCTTCAACAATCAACATTGCCGAGACTTCTGCCTCACAGACAATATGACCATCGACTTTAGCGATACCTTTGTACCACCAAATATTGCGACGCTGGTTGGTTTTGGTCATATGAAACTCAACGCGATCACCAGGCACAACAGGCTTGCGGAATTTCGCATTATTGATCGTCATGAAATAGACGAGCTTCGGCTTACCAATCGTTGCGGCATGTACGCAAAGCGCACCTGCTGTCTGGGCCATTCCCTCGATCAACAAGACGCCAGGCATTACCGGCTGGTCAGGAAAATGTCCCTGGAATTGGGGCTCGTTATAGGTGACGTTTTTGATGCCGATGCCGCTTTCATCACCGTTGCATTCGATGATGCGATCCACGAGTAAGAATGGATAGCGATGCGGCAGAGAGGCCATGAGCTTGATAATATCAACGGTCTCAAGCGCTTTTGCTGTAGCTTCGGTCATTTTTTAATTCCCTGTCATGCGTGCTACGCAACAGCGCCAACGCATTATTCTTTGTTGTCAGAACCAGCCTTGCGTTCTGACAATTTGGTCAAGGTTGCTACTTCACGCATATGTTCACGCATAGGCTTGGCGGGCGACCCACCAAATTTAGCGCCCGCTGGGACATCCGTCATAACGCCCGCTTGTGCACCAACCTGCGCGCCCATGCCAATTTTCATATGACCCGTGATACCCGCTTGGCCGCCGATTGCGACAAAATCGGCAATGTCAGTGGAACCCGAAATGCCAACTTGCGAGACGATTACGCAATGGCGACCAATGGTAACGTTATGCCCAATCTGGACAAGATTATCGATCTTTGTACCCTCACCAATCACCGTGTCACGATTGGCACCGCGATCAATCGTCGTGTTGGCACCGATCTCGACATCATTTTGCACGATGACGCGTCCAATTTGAGGCACTTTCAAATGGCCGCGTGGCGACATGGCAAAACCAAAACCATCCTGTCCGATGCGTGCGCCGGGGTGAATAATCACACGGTCGCCGATCAAGGCATAAAGAACGGTTGATTGCGGACCAATCGAACACTGACGGCCAATTCGCACATCCGGTCCAATCACGGCATTGGCACCAATAAAAGAACCTTCACCAATCTCGGCGCGCGGACCAATGACAGCACCAGGATCAACGCTGACACCATCTTCAAGCCGCGCCTCAGGGTGAATATAGGCTCCTGGAGAAATGCCCATATTGCCAAAGGCCGAGCCAGGACGCAGGGCGTCTGGAAACAGCCGCGCGCTCACTTTGGCGCAAGCCGCATAAGGCTCAGGTGTCACAAGAGCGATGGTGGTCTCTGGAACCCGATCAGCATAACGCTGAGAGACAAAGCAGGCTGTCGCGCGTGTTACACGCACATCATCGGCATATTTGGGGTTGTCGAGAAAAACGAGGGTTCCAGGCACCCCCTGATCAAGAGGCGACACAGCATCGATCCGCGCTGTCAGATCTCCATCACGCAGCGGCTTTGCACCTGTCAGCTCTATGATTTCACTGACGCTCACCGATACCGCGCGCCGGAAGAAAACCGGATCGCTCATGCCGCCCTACCCTCACGCCCAAGATGTGACTGGCTCACAAAAAGCAGGCGCCTTTTGCAAAAAGAGCCTGCGCCGTGATTGCGGCGCAGGCTTGTCAAAGTGACCCGGATCAGACCGGAAAGCTCATCAGAAAGTCGTGCCACCCGAGAAGCGGAAGAACTGCGTACGGTCAAACTGGTCCTTGGTGATCGCTTTGGCGAAGTCAAAGCGGATCGGACCAAGCGGAGAAGCCCAGAGCAGCGAGGCACCAACAGACGTGCGGATCATATGTGAATCGCGAACCGTGATGCAATTTGCCTGCGTGTAAGGCGAAGTCGCTGATGTAGAGACGCAAGGGGAGACGGACGAACCACCAACGAGTTCCGAGAAGTCTGTCTTACCTTTGTATCCAAAAATGGTGCCGGCATCAGCGAAGAGCGCGCCCTTCAGACCAACTTCCTTAGGCAGACCGAAAATCGGAAACTGCGTTTCCAAAGTGCCACCAATATAATTGGTGCCGCCAAGACCACTTGCGATCAGGTTGTTCTGGTCCGTAATGTCACGAGGGCCGATACCGCCCGGCGCGAAGCCACGAACAAGTGCCGGGCCCATATTGAAATTATCGATGATGCGCAGATCACCACCACCCCAAGCAAACATGTTACCACCCTGCATGCGGGCAAGGCCGATAATGTCTTCATAGAGCGGATAATAGAAGCGAACATCGCCAGTGGTGCGAATGAACTTGGCATTGCCGCCAACGCCAGCCAGATCCTGACGCATCTCGGAGTAGAGCCCGTCAGTCGGGTTCTTGGCATTGTCGAGCGTATTATAGGCCAATGTATAGCCAACCAAGGACGTCAGACGACGACCAGCGGCCTCTTTGATCGCCAAGGATGCTTCACCATTGGTCAAGCAACTGTTGATCGCACTGGCTTCAAGATTACCACCACCGCCAACAGTTGGCGTGAGACCCGAAATCGGATCCGTACAATCATTGTATGGACGACTGCTGTCATTCGGAATGGTGATCTTCGACTGGTAAACAGAGTAACGCGGCGAGAAGGAGATTTCTTCCGTCAACGGGAAGCCCAAACGGAGCGATGTACCCACCGTCGTCGTATCATAGAGGGAGTAGCGCGAATTGATGTTGCGCTTGGCAAACAGATCAACACCACCAGCCACACGACCCCAGAGATAGGGCTCGGTGAAGGAAAGATCGATACCGCGTGTGCGCTGGCCCATTGACAAAGCTGCACGAACGAACTGTCCACGGCCTAGGAAGTTCTGCTCTGTGATCGCCACTTCGCCGATGATGCCATCAACTGTGGAATAACCACCCGAGATGGAAAATGAACCGGTGGGCTGATCTTCCACATCGACATTCACAACGACGCGGTCGGCTGCAGAGCCCGGCTCGTTGGTAATGCGGACATTCTTAAAGTAACCGAGGCTCTTCAGGCGGCGCTCCGCGCGATCCACGAGAACACGGTTGTAGGCATCGCCCTCGCCCAGATCGAATTCACGACGGACAACATATTCACGTGTGCGGGTATTGCCACGAATGTTGATGCGCTCGACATAGACGCGCGGACCATCCTCAAGCACGAAGCCCAAAGCAATGGTGCGCGAAACCGGATCGCGGTCGCCACGCGGGCGAGCGGAGGAGAATGCATAACCACTGCGCGCCACTTCACGGGTCAGCGCATCGACGGTCTTCTCAACCTTGTCGCCATTATAAACTTCACCTTCGCGAATGGTGACAACCTTACGCAGGCTTTCTGAGCTCACATCAGGCAGACGCGATTCAACATTGATGGAACCGACGCGATATTGCGCACCTTCCTCAACGGCAATCGTCAGAACCCAACCCTTCTTGGCGTCATCATAGACCGCGTCAGAAGAAATAACGCGGAAGTCTGCATAGCCATTCTTCAAGTAAAAACGACGAATGAGCTCCTGGTCAGCCGAAATTTTGTCGGGATCATAAACATCGCTGGTCTTCAACCAGGACAAATAGTTCATCTCGGTCGTCTGCATCAGGTTGCGCAAGCGACCTGCAGAAAATGCCGAGTTGCCGGCAAAGTTAATTGCATAGACGCCAGTCTTGGAACCTTCGTCAATCGTGAAGACAACGTCGATGCGGCCATTGGGCAGATCAACCGTGCGTACCTTGACGCTGGCATCACCACGACCACCACGACGATAAATTTCCTTGATGCGCTCAACATCAGACTCGGCAACCGACGGGCTGTAAGCGCCACGCGATTTCGTCTGAAGCTCTGTCGACAGCTGATCAGACTTCAGCTTCGAGTTACCCTCGAAAGCGACGCGGTTAATGACATTGTTCTCGACAACCGTTACCAGAACATTGGAACCTTGACGGCTCACGTTCACAGTGGAGAAGAGCCCGGTTGCATTCAGACTCTTGATGCCTTCAGCAACACCTGCCGCATCTGTGCCTGGGAAATAAGAACGAATGGTCTCAGCATCAACGCGACTATTGCCCTTGACGGAAACAACCTGCGCGTAAGCTGGAACAGACAATGCCAAGACAGCAGCTGCTCCCAAGAGCGCGGAGGCGAGGCGATTGTTGAGACCGCGAGTGAACTGCATGAGCAACCGTTCCCACTATAACCAAGGCACCAAATGGCACCAGACAATCCGGACCAAATCCGGACATAGACGCCGAGCTAGCCACAGCGCCACTAAATCGTGAGTCTTCTTCTACCCTCTTTAACCGCCTAAGCAAATCCCGAAATGACTGAAAAACATGCTTTTAGATGACCCGTGGCTCCCCTGCCACGAAACATGGTAAATAGCGAGTTAACCAAGCATTTTCCGAAAGATATCATTCGCCGTGGCAAACAGCATCAAGGCCCCAACCATCGCCAGGCCAATCCGGAAACCGACCTCCTGGGTCTTCTCGCTTAAGGGCCGCCCGCGCACGAATTCGACAGCGTAATAAAGCAGATGGCCACCATCTAACAGGGGCACCGGCAACAGGTTCATCAGCCCGATGGACACCGACAGCAATGCTGCAAAGCTGAACAGGGGAACGATCCCTACCTTAGCCACCTCGCCTGCCATATAGGCGATACCAATGGGGCCGGATATATTGTCAGCCGCCTCTCGACCAGCCACCAAGCCTACCACAAAGGCTGCCGTCCGCTCGACGACAAACCACGTCTCGCTCAGGCCGAGCTTGAGTGATTCCACGAGTGAATAACGCTCAAGGCGCCATTCTGAGGGAGCGGCGGCGGCTGAGAGACCAATCATGCCAATCCGTTGCGTCCCGAAAGCCGTTTTGATCTCGCGTAGCGTGGGCGTTGCAGTCAGATTGACCTGATTACTGCCCCGATTGATAGTAAAATTCAAAGGCACGCCCGCAGATGATTGGATCACACGCTGCATGGCAGCCCAGCTCGCAATCGGGGTGCCATCAATGGCCACCACAAGATCGCCCGGCTCAAAACCAGCCGTGGCGCCAGCCTCACCTGGCCGAACATCTTGGACCCGCGGATTGAGCACTTCACGCCCGAAGGCAAAGAAGACGGCTGTAAAAATCACTATAGCTAGCAGAAAGTTAGCGATCGGACCTGCAGCAACAATGGCAGCCCGTTTCCACACCTTCTGGGTGTAGAAAGAAAGGGCGCGCTCTTCTGCGGGCATGGTCGCAATCAGATCATGATCAGCCACCGAGGCAGCGTTCACATCGCCATGAAACTTGACAAAACCACCCAGCGGAACCGCCGCAACACGCCAACGCGTGCCGTGCTGATCAATGCGAGAGAACAGTTCGGGACCGAAGCCGATGGAGAAGACATCCACCCTTACCCCACACCAGCGCCCGACCAGAAAATGTCCAAGTTCATGGAAAAACACCACGATGCTCAGAATGAAGATGAACGGAACGATGTAAGTAGCGTAAAAATATAGAGATTCAAAAATAGCCATAAAGTCTCCTCAAGACCACAGCCCGCACTTCAAGCGAGAAGCGAGCGTGCCCGTTCCCGTGACATATGATCAATCTCGAGCGCCTCCGCAACTGAGGTGGGCGCGTGACCATTGCTATCGCGAGCCGCGGCCTCACAGCAGGTCTCCACCAATCGGGCAATGTCCATAAAGCTGATTTGCCCTTCTAGAAAAGCTGCAACAGCCACTTCATTGGCTGCGTTCAGAACAGTCGGCATTGCACCCCCATGCTCAAGCGCCGCCATCGCCACCCGCAAAGCAGGGAAACGATCGAAATCGGGCTTTTCGAAAGTAAGCGATCCAATCGCGGCCAGATCAAGGCGACGTGCGACCGTTGTCACGCGCTCGGGAAAGCCAAGACAATGCGCGATCGGCACTTTCATATCCGGGCACGCCATACCGGCAACAACCGAACCATCAGCAAAAGTCACCAGACCATGGACGATGCTTTGCGGATGAACCAAGACACCCAACCGCTTGGCTGGAATGTCAAAAATATGATGCGCTTCAATAAGTTCGAGGCCTTTGTTCATTAAACTTGCCGAGTCGATGGTCACTTTCGGACCCATCGACCAATTAGGATGGGCCAAAGCTTCCGCTGGTGTGGCCTTGGCAATAAGCCCCGCTTCCCAAGTCCTGAATGGACCGCCAGACGCGGTCAAGATCATCTCCTCGACCTCATCCACACGGCTCGCACCCATCGCCTGGAAAATGGCATTGTGCTCGGAATCCATGGGGAGCAGTTTGGTTCCTGCAGCCTTGGCCGTGCGCATGAACAAATCGCCAGCGCAGACGAGACATTCCTTATTGGCCAGTGCCACCTGACGGCCAGCCGCCAGAGCGGCATGGGTTGGCTCGACACCTGCCGCACCCGATATAGCCCCCACCACAAGATCACTCTCGAAGAGCGCGGCCTCCTTGACCGCGGAAGCGCCAGCGCCAGCGCGAATATCCGTGCCGGCCAGACCCACCTTCAGCTCATCATAGGCAGCCTCATCAGCCACTGCTGCAAAGCGCGCGCGGAGCCTGATCGCCATTCGTGCCAGACCGGCACCATCACGCCCGCCCGCAATGGCTTCAACCTTAAAAGCACCGGGCGCGCCTTCAATCACATCAGCGGTCGAGCGACCGATCGATCCCGTTGCCCCTAGGATAACCAGTCGGCGCGGCTTCGAGCCCCCCCTAACCTCATGTTTTGATTGAACAAGCGAACCCATATAATTGTTTTTCTTTCATTACCAGACAAAGAGACCATGCGCGGCCGCAGCTGCACCAGCATGCAAAGTCCCAAAAATGGCAGCAAAGACAGCGGCGGCAATAAAGCCATCGAGACGATCCATCGCCCCGCCATGACCGGGGATCAGATGGCTGGAATCCTTCACGCCATAATGCCGTTTGATGGAGGATTCCAACAGGTCCCCGCCTTGCGAAATAGCCCCCGTCACCAAGCCCAATACAATAACAGGAACCGGCTCAACTGTGCCACCCAAGGCCAATAAAGCAAGAAGTCCAAAAATTGCGCCTGATCCCACACCGATCAAAAAACCGGACCATGTTTTGGAGGGCGACACGCGCGGCCAAAGCTTGGGGCCACCAATTAAACGGCCACCAAAATAGGCCATGATGTCAGTGCCCCAGACAATGGCAAAGAGCCAGAGAATGGATTCAAGACCAGAGAGGATCGACAGGCGCAAAACAGTGACTGAGAGCAACAAAGCCCCGGCATAGAGAATGCCCATGGCATTCCACAGGCGCGTCGGCCCCGGCACGAAGGCAAAAACAATCAGCGCCGTGAGGGTCATTACCACCAGGGACGCATCACGCTGGCCGACCGCCATCAATCCGCCTGCCAAGGCCACGGCGAGACCGCCGCCCATGATCCGTAATTGCGTTTGCGGTCCGCCAGTGATGCGCTGCCATTCCCAGTGAACGGCTACCGAGGCAACCGTCCAGAATACCACAAAGACAAAACCACCCTGATAAAGAGATGCCAATGCGGCTGCGATCATGGCAATGGCGGACAAAAGCCGTGGACCCAGATCACCGAGCAGAGTGGCCGGTCTCGTCGCCTTTTCTACAATGGGGGGAGGCAGGCTCATGAGCCTGTCATCACTTGTTCGGCACATTCGCAAGCCCACCGAAACGGCGCTCACGCTGGCCATATTGGCGCAAGGCCTCGTCAAAGGCAGCGGCGTCAAATTCTGGCCATTGAAGAGGCAAGAAGACGAGCTCGGCATAGGCAGCCTGCCACATCATGAAATTCGACAAACGTTGCTCACCGGATGTCCGGATGATCAGATCGGGATCAGGAATGTCGGCTGTGTAGAGGTTTTGGGCAATCAAGTGCTTGTCGATCACGCGCGGATCGATCTCGCCACTGGCCACCTGTAAGGCAATTTTGCGCACGGCATCAACAATCTCCTGCCGTGCACCATAATTGAAAGCAATGACCAGGGTCAGACCCGTATTGTCCTGCGTGATCACCTCAGCTTCATTCAGCAAATCATTTAGATCATTCGCTAAATCAATGCGAGAACCGATAATGCGCACGCGGACATTCCGCTTGTGCAAATCTGCCAGATCGATGCGGATGAAGCGCTTGAGCAGCCCCATCAGATCATCCACCTCCTGAGGAGGGCGCGACCAGTTTTCGGAACTGAAGGCATAGAGAGATAGATAGCCGATACCCAAATCACCCGCGGCCCGCACTGCGCGACGCACAGCATCCACGCCTCGACGGTGCCCCTCGAAGCGTGGCAGGGAGCGCGCGGAGGCCCAGCGACCATTGCCATCCATGATAATCCCGACATGGCGCGGCAGATCGATACTGGACGTCAGTGTGCGCGGGTCGGTGACGGGTGTCATGCTGGGCTTACTCCAGTCGCGTTTCGCCCCACTCAGATCTGCATAATCTCTTTTTCTTTCGATGCGAGAACAGTATCGATGTCTTTAATATGTGTATCGGTTGCCTTCTGCACATCTTCAGCCTGACGTTTTTCATCGTCTTCGCTAATGGACTTGTCCTTCACGAGCTTCTTGAGAATGTCGATGCCATCGCGGCGCACATGGCGCACGGCCACACGGGCTTCTTCCGCATATTTATGGGCAACCTTCACCAGCTCCTTACGGCGCTGTTCGTTGAGCTCAGGGATGCGGATGCGCAAGACCTGACCTTCAACATTGGGCGAGAGACCGAGATTTGAATCACGGATAGCCTTTTCAACGGCTGCCACAGTGCCTTTGTCCCAGACGCTCACCGCAATCATGCGCGGCTCGGGCACGGTCACGCTGGCCACCTGTTGCAATGGCACCATGGAGCCATAGGCATTGACCATGATCGGATCAAGGATGGACGCCGAGGCGCGACCTGTGCGCAGGCCATTCAATTCATGCGTCAGTGAGGCAATCGAGCCCTGCATGCGCCGTTTGATGTCGGCCAGATCAAATTGAGTGCTCATGTCTAATCCTTAACTTGAACTGTCTCACATACGGAGACATTTGTCGCCTGTCTCGACAGGCGCCTAACTTCAGGGGGTCACGATGGTCGCACGACCATCCCCCACCAGGGCACCCTGGATGGCACCTGCTTCCGCAATCGAGAAGACGATTATCGGGATCTTATTATCACGAGCAAGGGCGAAAGCAGCCGTGTCCATCACCGCCAGATTGCGCGCAATGGCCTCACTATGCGTCAGGGTCTCATAACGGGTGGCCGTGGGATCTTTCTTGGGATCAGCTGAATAGACACCATCAACCTGAGTGGCCTTCATAACAGCATCAGCCGATAGTTCGGCCGCGCGCAGCACAGCCCCCGTATCAGTGGTAAAAAACGGATTGCCCGTGCCACCTGCCAAAATGACGACGCGATTTTTTGCGAGATGGTTTAGCGCCGCCTGACGCGAAAAGGGCTGGCAAACGGAGGGCATAGGCACAGCCGACAGCGCGCGGGCCGACTGGCCTTCGGCCTCAATGGCCTGTTCGAGAGCCAGCGCATTCATCACTGTTGCCAGCATACCGATGGAATCAGCGCGTGCCCGTTCAATGCCTTTGTCAGCGCCTTGAATGCCACGGAAGAAATTGCCCCCGCCCACCACAACTCCGACTTCAACGCCAAGCTTCTGGGCATCGGCCAGATCTTTGGCAATGCGAGCCACGGTTTCTTCATGCAGACCGTGGGTCAAAGGCCCCATCAGCGCCTCGCCCGAAAGCTTGACGATGACGCGTTTCCATCTGGGTTTGGCGGCGGAAACGGACATAGGACCTCCCAAGGGCTCGGACACAGATATCCAGCCAAAATACTTATCTAGAAACGCAATCTCTAGTGCGAGTCGGCCCTCACCGCCAGCGCGGCGACCCTAAGAAACCGCCCGCCCCCCAAAAGAAAAGGCGGCCCGAAGACCGCCTTTCCAAAATCACAAGCCGCGAACAGGGCTCAGGACTTGCTCATCGAGGCCACTTCGGCAGCGAAATCGCTTTCCTGCTTTTCAATGCCTTCGCCCAGACCATAGCGGAAAAAACCCTTCAGGGTCACCGGAGCGCCAGCGGTCTTGGCAGCTTCAGCAACAACCTGCGCCACAGACTTGGACGGATCATGAATGAAAGCCTGATCAAGCAAGCAGGCTTCCTTGTAATAGGACTTGAGACCGGACTCGACGATCTTGTCCATGACATTGGCAGACTTGCCGGCATTCTTTTCGCGCAACACATTGGCTTCACGTTCCAGCACAGCCTTGTCGAGCTGGGCAGCTTCAAGAGCGAGCGGAGAAGCAGCGGCAACATGCATTGCAATCTTGCGACCCAAATCAGCCAACACCTCGGCATTGCCGGTTGATTCCAGTGCAACCAGCACACCGATCTTACCCAGACCATCTGTGATCGCATTGTGCACGTAGGACCCGATCGCACCAGCTGTGACATCGATGACCGATGCACGACGCAGCGTCATGTTTTCGCCGATAGTGGCAATCGCGTTCGAGATTGCATCAACAACGGTTCCGCCAGCCGGATAAGCTGCGTTCTTCAAAGCTTCGACATCGGCGTTGCCAGTCGAAATAGCAACAGAGGTGATGTTCTTGGCCAACACCTGGAAGTCACTGTTGCGCGCCACAAAGTCGGTTTCCGAATTGACTTCAACGATCACGCCGCGTGTGCCCTTAACGGCAACCGCAACAAGACCTTCAGCAGCAACGCGGTCAGACTTCTTGGCAGCCTTGGACAAGCCCTTTGTGCGCAACCAGTCAATCGCGGCTTCAATGTCACCATTGGTTTCATTGAGCGCGTTCTTGCAATCCATCATGCCAGCGCCAGTCTTTTCGCGCAGGTCTTTCACCAAGGCAGCGGTGATATTGGACATGAGTGTCATCCTCTTTTGCCGATCGCTGCATGACGCACAACGCGATCGAAATGGTTCAAACCGGAATTATATGACGAAATGACAACGGCGGGACTCATGCCCGCCGCTATCTCGTGCTGGTTCAGCCTAAAAAATCAGGCAGCAACAAGCGTGCGGGCCTGATCGACCCAACCGTCGCGCGCAATGCGTCCCGACAGTTTCAGATCAGCATCCAGCTTTGCGACTTCGGCATCCGACATGGCAGCCAGCTGCCAGAAGTGATAGACGCCAGCATCATTGAGCTTCTTGACGATCTGAGGACCAACGCCCGAGAGCTTAGCCAAATCATCGGGTGCACCGCGCGGAGCTGTGAGCAGTTCGAAAGCTTCGCTATTGCCGGCTGCAGGAGCCGCAGCAAGTGCAGGCTCAACCGGATCAAACTGGGCGCCCAGATCAACACCAGCCGAACCCTGACTGCGCGAAATGCCGTCGATGGCAGCGCGTGCAACGAGATCGCAATACATAGCAATTGCGCGGCCCGCGTCATCATTGCCAGGAACCGGGAAGGTGATGCCAGCTGGATCGCAATTGGTGTCGAGGATCGCCGCCACCGGAATGTTCAGGCGGTTGGCTTCCTTGATGGCAAGCTGTTCTTTGTTGGTGTCGATGACGAAGATCAGGTCGGGCGTGCCGCCCATGTCCTTGATACCGCCAAGAGCCTTTTCCAGCTTCTCGCGTTCACGCGTCAGCAGAAGGCGTTCTTTCTTGGTCAGACCAGCAGCGCCCGACGAAAGCATTTCGTCCAGCTTGCGCAGACGGCTGATTGAGCCGGAAATGGTCTTCCAGTTGGTCAGCATGCCGCCGAGCCAACGTGAATTGATGTAATACTGAGCCGAACGCTTGGCAGCATCAGCAATCTGGTCAGCAGCCTGACGCTTGGTGCCAACGAACAGCACGCGACCACCCTTGGCGACCGTATCGGAAACGGCCTTCAGCGCCTGATGCAGCATCGGCACAGACTGGGCGAGATCGATGATGTGGATGTTATTGCGTGTTCCGAAAATATACTGAGCCATTTTCGGGTTCCAGCGGTGAGCTTGGTGACCGAAATGCGCGCCAGCGTCCAGCAATGAACGCATAGAAAATTCAGGAAGTGCCATAGTCGTCTTCTCCGGTTTGACCTCGGCGGATTTTTTGGGGTGCGAACACCCACCGGAAGCGGGCCCTTAAAGCAGGGCCGCCACATGATCCGCCTGTGGAATGAGGGCGCTTATAGGGGGCAAAGGACCCTTGTGCAAGGCAAAATCCCCGTCAAAATAGCCTCTCAGGCGCCCGACTCCCGGATCAAAACCCCGAACACCCGCCGCAGGACACGAAGCACCGCGCTCTCGGAGAGCTGGTCTGCCCCCTGAAAAGTGGTCCTCCCTGATGTATGGCTTATAAGCCTTGAGGAGGAATACGCATGGGTAGGAAAAGGCACAAGGCGGAAGAGATTGTCGCCAAACTTCGGCAGGTAGAAGTTCTCACAGCACAGGGG
>CAINNX010000148.1 GCA_903851305.1 uncultured Hyphomicrobiales bacterium
GGTATATTTGGGTTGGGGGTGATTACTTTGGTCACGATGCAGAAAAACTTGTAGGCGCATGCGATCAGGATGCGGTTCCTCCTCAATTGGTTGCACCATTACATGTTCTCAAATCACAAGTCTTGAATTCTTGTGTCGCAGCACATGCGGACTTACCATATGAAAAAGATGGCAAAACATTTTGGTGCAATGTTCAAATTGAGCCATGGCAAGGACATGAGGGTGAAGTTTTATCTCTTTTGGGCGCTGTAAGTGATATCTCTGAGCGCAAAGCCACAGAACAACATATCCGCACATTATTGAGTGAATTAGCTCATAGGTCTAAAAATCTATTGACCGTTATACAAGTCATGGCACGCCGATCCGTGAGCCCTGATCTGTCGAGCTCGGACTTCGTTGATTCGTTTATTGAACGATTGAGTGGACTTGCCCAATCCCACGACCTTTTGGCGCGCGAAGATTGGCGCGGCATCAGCATGCAGGAATTGGTGTCTTCTCAGATTGGGCATCTCAAATCACAAATCAATGCGCGGCTGATCACCGATGGCCCAGATATTATTCTTACGCCTGTGGCGGCCCAAAATCTTGGCATGGCCATGCATGAGCTCTCCACCAATGCTGTCAAATATGGGGCTTTATCAATTGATGGTGGCCAAGTTCATATCAGTTGGTTGCTATCCAAGAACGAGTTTGGACAAGATCGACTTAAACTTTCATGGGTTGAACGGGGTGGTCCGAGAGTTGAATTGCCCACACGACGAGGATTTGGCCGCTTTGTAATTGAGGCAATTGCTGCTCGGGCACTTGCTGGTTCGGTAGATTTACGTTTTGAACCTGAAGGTGTGTCTTGCCTGATTGAGGGTTCAGCTGATTCTTCTGTTTTGTCAGAACGTCCGTTACCGCCTAGAATGCCTGAATTGTCGCAACTCTAAGGTCACTTTTGGCTTGGCCTGTCGCGTTTTGCGCGCTAGACCCGTGTCTTCACAAAGGCTGGACGGCAATGGCTGTTGTTATAGATCTCCTGAATGATGATCCGCGCAAGAAGGGGGAGGCTCAGCTTCGCCATCCTGAAAAAGCGCACCGCCCTGACAATCCTGTCTTGCGCAAGCCGGACTGGATCCGTGTCAAAGCACCAGGCTCCCCCAAATGGGCCGAGACAAACCGCATCGTCAAAGAAAACGGCCTTGTGACTGTCTGCGAAGAAGCTGGCTGCCCGAATATCGGAGAATGCTGGGAGAAGAAGCACGCCACATTCATGATCATGGGTGACACGTGCACACGTGCTTGTGCCTTTTGCAATGTGAAGACAGGCATGCCCGCCGCGCTCGACCCTAAAGAGCCCACCCATATTGCCGAGGCGGTTGCCAAGCTCGGGCTGGAACATGTGGTGATTACATCTGTAGATCGGGATGATTTGGCTGATGGTGGTGCAGAACATTTTGCGCAAGTCATTCGCGCAATCCGTGTTGCGTCACCTAAAACAACCATTGAGATTCTGACGCCAGATTTCTTGCGTAAGGACGGAGCATTGGAAGTTGTGGTCGCTGCACGACCAGATGTTTTTAATCACAATCTTGAAACCGTGCCGTCGAAATATCTGACAGTTCGCCCTGGTGCGCGTTATTTCCATTCAATCCGCTTGTTGCAGCGTGTGAAGGAGCTGGATTCCTCTATTTTCACCAAATCTGGAATTATGGTCGGATTGGGTGAAGAGCGTAATGAGGTTTTGCAATTGATGGATGATCTTCGCTCTGCGGATGTTGATTTCATCACTATTGGTCAATATCTGCAGCCGACAAAAAAACATCATCCGGTTGTCCGTTTTGTGACCCCAGATGAATTTGGGTCATTCGATAGCGTTGCACGTGCGAAAGGATTCCTTTTGTCGTCTGCTTCTCCACTGACCCGTTCATCTCATCATGCTGGTGAAGATTTTTCCCGCCTTAAGGCTGCTCGTGAAGCAAAATCTCGTGCCTGATGCTCGTGGCCTTGATCAGCCTGCTTCTTCATCTTCGATGGCAGTGACGTAGCGGACAGACAAATGCCTTCTTTCAAAACAACACGGACGGTGCGCCACCAGGCGACACAAATGTTTGACCTTGTGGCCGATGTGGAAGCCTATCCACAATTCCTGCCTTTGTGCACGGCTCTGCGCGTGCGTCGTCGCGTTCCAGTCACTGATGGTGTTGAAACTGTAGTCGCAGAGATGCAAGTTGGCTTTAAGGCCATTCGCGAAACATTCACCAGTCGCGTTACAATTGATCGCTTGCGCTTGATCATTATGGTTGAATATATCGACGGACCCTTCAGTCATCTGGAAAATCAATGGACATTTATTGATCGCCCTGATGGTGGCTGCGACGTCGGTTTTTCGATCAGCTATGAATTTGCAAGCCGAACACTCGGCCTTTTAATGGGCACAATGTTCGACACTGCTTTCCGTAGATTCGCCGAAGCTTTTGAGAAACGCGCGGATGAGATCTACGGATAGATTTTTCGCTTATTTATTTGAACGAAATATTTCCTTGAACACGCGACTCCATTTTTTCTCGTCATCAGAATCCAAAAGGACTGTCGCAACTTTCGCCTTTTCGATTCCAGTCAGAACACCTATCGGATTGGTCTCGACATCAGGACGGGTTGGGAGCCGCCCAAATTTGGTCAAAAAGGCTTGAGCCTCTGCACTTACGATAAAATTTTGTGCGAGCTTGGCAGCATTTGGATGTGGGGATTTAGCCGCAACACCTGATTGGCCAAAGAACAAAGTGACAGGCTCCATCACCCAGAAATCAGTAGGTTGCCCCGCCAGTTTTACGTTGAGCGTGAGATTGAGATAATTGTTCAGTGCGAAGGCATATTCGCCACTTCCTACAGCTCGTGCAATGGCAAGATGACCATCCAGCACAACGGGTTTCATCTTGGTCACAAACTCTTCCAGTATTTCGCGAGCACGCTTCTCACCATAATGTTCGAAGACAGCTGCAATCCACGGTGTGTCGGTATCATCGATCACGATGCGACCTGCAAATTGTGGAAATTTGACAAAATCTTCTATTTTTTGCGGGATCTGATCCGGCTTTACGAGATTGGTGTTGTAGGCGGGCGCATTATAATTTGCATACATGCCAAACCATTTGTTCTTTGCACCACGCGCGCTTTGCATAAGAATTTTGGCATCAACGGGTTCATAATCGAGCAAAAATTCCTGCGGAAATTTTTGCACATTGGCCGTTTGGGCAATGTCCCAGGTCCGCTGGTTGGCGCGCGCTTCAATGATAACGCGCGAGAGGATTTGCGCGTCAGACGCGCGCACATAAAGAACTTTAATGCCGGTTGCGTCTTCAAACAGTTTCCAAAGAGGCAGGCCTTCCTGCTCATTTGTGGTGGAGTAGACAACGACTTGGCCTTCGGCTTTGGCTGCGACCAAAAGCGTTTCATCAAGCCAGGCTGGTTTTTTGTTCTGGGCAAACGCCGGGTCAAAACTGGTGGCCAGAGCCAGCACGCCGAAAAGGGCGCGACGAGAGAAGGTGAGACGCGGCAAATTCATAGGTCCTCCCAAAGGTTTTTCGGGCTCATTTTTTCGCTTAGAAGTTTAGGTCGAAGGTTGTGTTTTGGAAAGCCTTGGGCGCAGGAGCAATACGGCTGATAAACCCAATAATACGACAGGTACGATCAAGAACGGAATGGCGGGCCAGCCATAAATATTGACAAAAAATCCTGCTGCCACCGGTCCGATGAATTGTCCGATATTACTTGTCTGCTGGACAAGGCCAATGGTGGGTGGGACGAGCTCTGCCCGCACCAGCCTCGGCACAGCAGCAAAGACTGAACCTGGCAGAAGACCAGCGATCCAGAGATTTAACCCTGCAAGAGCGGCAACTGCGCCTGCTGAAATGCCCAGCGAATAGATGAAGGGCGACAAAAGTGCATAGGAGGCAATAGAAGCCCCCATGCTAACCCAAAGCGGAAATCCTGCTCGCGCTAATAATCCCGCACAGACATTGCCACCGGCGTTAGCCGCTACCACCCCAGCTGTGAGCAAAGTGGCTTGTTCAAGCGGCAGGTGGAGTGTTGAGACAAGGATCACAGGGAGAAACCCTGCCAGAATGAAATATTGAAATGTATAGAGTCCAAAAATAACGGCCAGCAGTACGCTCTCGCGACTGGCCAAGACAGCACGCGCTATAACTATAAGACGCAAATTATCTTGGTTCGAGGCAAGACGGCTGACGGGCAGAATGATTGCAGCAATGACCGCATAGATGAGCGCTAGAAGGGACTGCGAAAGCCACAGATTGCGCCAACCAATCAAGGGCAGAGCAGGGCCCATCAGCAACATCAAAGCTGTTCCAGTGGGCATGAATGTGCCCCACAAACCAAAGAAGAAATTTCGGTCTTTGCCAGTCGCCACGTGGCCAATGAGATCAGGAATGGCGATGACGGCCGACAGAAACCCTACCCCTTCAATGATGCGCGAGATCATCATCATTTGTGCATTTTGCGCGCTCGCCCCCAGCAAGCTGCCTCCGGCCATGATGACCATGCCAAGGATCAGTGCGCGGCGGCTGCCGATGCGCTTGACAATCAATCCCGTGCCCATACCAAACAAAGCACCCAGTGTCGCAAATGTGGCAATCAGGAAGGAGACAATAGTGATGGTGAGGTTCATTTCAATTTTGAGCAACGGCATGGCGACAAAGGCCTTGCCGAGCTGAGCCGAGGAAATAATTCCACCAAGCAAAAGATAGAGCGCGCGCGCAATGCTGTTTTGTTTTTCTTCACCCATCATCATTGACTTAATCTCCGGGCGCACGATTCTATTGCAGTAATTACAGGTCTTTCCTAGCGCGGGGGAGACTAATTTGACAAACTTGATATCAGGGTATTCTCAGGTTGACGCTTAATAATATTTTTCAGTGATGACATATTTCAGCTCACGTAATCGCGCTTCGCCAATCGAGCCATCAAGAGATTTGGTGACGAGCTTTGTCATTTCATCTGGCTCACCATAAAAGGCGGGTTGATTACGCTGTTCAAATTCAGCCAAGGCTTCTTTGTTATTGAGCACCTTTCTGGTGAGTGCCCTCAGATAAGCCAAACGCTCGGGTGCAACACCGGGTGGGACGATCAAGAGTCTTCCGATTTTGCGCAGATCTTCGCGGAAGTCGAGCCACCAGATCGCCTCGGCATCCAGCTTTAACTCTTCAAAAATGGTTGGCACTTTGGGCATTAGTGGTGCCCGCTCGCGCGAGATGACAGCGAGCGCGCGCAGTTGATTATTGTCGGAATAGCGCATTGCGGAATCATCGACCAGAATTGTGCCATCTACTTCGCCACGAATGGCCGCCATGGAAAATTCTTTCGATGATGGATAGCCTATCATTATCTTGCAAGGTAGCTTTAGCGCATGACAGACAACGGCTGATGTGTCAGACGCACCATCTGTCTTACCATTGGCGCCGATAAATATGGTTTTGGGCGGCTTGGCAAAATCAGCCATCGTTTTAAATGGCCCATCCGGATTGACGATGAGCACACGTGGCGCGGTGTTGACACGTGCAACAATCGGAAATTTGGTGAGATCAAAACGTAGTGCCGGATCATCCGTGAGTTTGGCAAAGACTGCCCCTTCGCCTGGAGCCAGCATCAAGGTGAGCCCATCAGGGGCCGAGCCCCATACATGGTTCATGGCGGTCATCATTCCTGCACCCGGTCGCGATTCTACTACAACCGTGGTGCCCAGTTCTTTAGCCAGCCATGGCGCCAACATGCGTGAATAGAGGTCATAGCCAGAACCAGCAGCGCCACCATTTACGAGGCGCACCGTTTTGCCTTTGAAGAAATCAGCCTCGCTGGCGCGCGCCTCAATATTGGCGAAGCCCATAACACAGGCGAGCATGGCCGCTGCCAGACGCTGGATTTTTGGCATCACATCCTCCCCTTTGGACTCTTTGGTCCTTCGTGGGAGGCTAGACCGTGGTTGAACGTGTCGCAAGGGGGTGCATTGCCACGTCTCAGTTCTGTTTGAAGATGACGTCGCGGACAATTTTCTTCTGGTCAGGGGTAATGCCGCTCAGCACTTTTTTAGTCATCTCTAGCGCCTTTTCCGGCGGCTGGTAGGCGACAAACCGCTGCGTCTTCTCACCCTCCGCCAAAAGTCCAGGATTGGTCAGCGCGCGTTTGACGGCTGCCCGCAAGAAAGCGATGCGGTCAGGTGGCGTCCCTGGTGTGGTGATCAGAATACGACCCAGATCGTTCAGATCGGCTCGGAAATCAAACCACCACTCCTGATCTTGCGTGAGCTTGGTCTGTTCAAAGACTGTCGGAGTTTCGGGAAGCAGTGCAGATCTTGTGCGGCCCATGGCAGCAATTGCGCGAGCTTGGCCGTTTTTAACAAAATTGGCTGCCGATGAATCGGATAAATAAAGTCCATCCATTTCGCCGCGCTCCATAGCCAGTGCTATGTCGCCGCTGCTCTTGTAGCCAAGGACAATTTGGCAATCGAGTTTTAGCACGTGACAGGTTAGGGCGGCTCCATCAGCCGGACCATCACTGGGGCCAGTTCCCCCCCAACGTATTTTGGTGCCGGGCTTCATGGCATCAGAGACAGTTATAACGTCTGTCTTAGGGCCCATCAGCCAGATCCAAGGGTAGGCACTTATAATGCCCAGGTGATCAACCTTGGTCAGGTCATAACGGATATTGTCTTGTTCAAGCAGCTGCCCCAAAGCGGCGGGGGTACCGTTGACAATGAGCACACGTAGGCCATCGGGCTGGGCTGTCGAGACCTGATTGAGAGCAAGCAAACCACCCGCACCGGGTAAGTTTTCAACAATGACGGTTGTTTCCAGTTCCTTGGATAGGTAGGGCGAAATCATACGGGCATAAGCGTCAAAGCCACCGCCCACACCCAAGCCCACAATGAAGCGTACCGTCTTGCCCTTGTAATAGTCAGCCCCCGTATCTTGAGCGCTGGCTGACAGGAAAGTTGAAGTCAGCAAGCCTGTGACCATAGTTAAGGTGCGAGCTAATTTTGTGAGCGATGTCATATGTTTGCTTCCCGACAGTGGCGTGCCAAAGGGCCGCTTGCAGCTTTGTGCCGCTGATTTGATAAAGATTTTAGTGTTTTGGGGCCCCGCCCGCAACGGCATCGGTGCCAAAGGCTGGGCATTGGAAGAGATTGTTAAGTCACGCTTGCTAACCTTCGACTCGTCTGAGTTGGAGTATGCGTGCCGTGTTGATTTGGTGGGTCCAAGGAACGGGTGTTCGTCACCCATGCAACGATCTCGAAGGCGCTTTGTGGATGGTTTCCGCAGTGCGTGCTTGGGATCCCGATGCTTCGATTTGCTGCGCCTATGCGGCGTTAGCCGATAATGTTGAAGACTTGCTAGACGAGTGAGCCTCAACTCCGCGTGATGATCAAGATATGGCCGTTTAGAGGGCATTTCTGTTGAGCTCTCGCTTTCAATTTTTTGTTTAAGGTCTTGCGCCTGTCATCGCCTCTTCGTAAGGTTGGGTATCAAGGTTTTTTTGGTGGTGGGTTACATCCAATCATCACATCACCCTTGGTATCGCGCGGCCCCGTTTCTTTGGGGCCGATGACTACGCTTATATCATGTAAGGATATTCCCATGGCTACGGGAACTGTTAAATGGTTCGATGCGACAAAGGGTTACGGTTTTATTCAGCCCGATGATGGCGGCAAGGACGTGTTCGTCCATGTGAGCGCTGTCGAGCAGGCTGGCCTGCGCGGCCTCAATGAAGGTCAGAAGGTCAATTTTGAAATCGTTGCTGATAAGCGCACCGGCAAGTCCGCCGCGGGAAATCTCAGCGTCGCTGGCTAACTTCCACTGAGACAGGCTTGCTTGCCTGATGCTCAAACCAAAATGAAAGGCCCCGTGTTCGGGGCCTTTTGCGTTTGTAGGTCAAGCCAGTTCAATTCTAACTGGTACATGGTCTGAAGGCTTTTCAAGCGCGCGCATATTTTTATCGACAGCTACAGACTTAAGTTTGTCGGCCGCTTGTGGCGAGAGCAATAGATGATCAATGCGAATGCCGTTGTTACGTTGCCAGGCGCCCGCTTGATAATCCCAAAACGTATACAAACCAGTTTCGTCTGTCACAGCGCGCAAGGCATCGGTCAAACCGAGATTGAGCAATGAGCGAAACTTTTCGCGTGTCTGGGGCAAGAACAAAGCATCATTGGCCCAAGCTGCAGGATCATAACAATCATGCGGTGAGGGTATGACATTATAGTCTCCCGCCAGAACCAAAGGCTCTTCCAGTTTCAGCAAATCGCGCGCATGACTGATGAGTCGATCCATCCAAGTCAATTTATATGGATATTTTTCAGTCCCGACCGGATTCCCGTTTGGTAGATAAATAGAAGCTACACGCACAATCCGATCGCAATCGGGAACAGTGGCTTCGATATAGCGGGCCTGGGCATCATTCTCATCACCGGGCAGTCCTGCACGCACTTCAACCGGCCGCTTTGAAAGAATGGCCACACCATTAAACGTCTTCTGGCCATGCACGACGACATTATAGCCAGCAGATTCCACCTCTAGACGTGGAAAAGCATCATCCTGACATTTTAGTTCCTGCAGGCACAGCACATCGGGCTCGTGTTCTTTCAGATAGGCCAGCAAATGATCGAGCCGTTGGCGGACGGAATTGACGTTCCAAGTCGCAATGATCATGTCAGAGGCTCCAGCGGCGATGCGACCACATCCACTCACCCGGACGGGTGCGAATATTTTTTTCAATGATTGCCTGAATGGCAGCTGTCGTTACCAGAATATCGTCTTCGCGATTACCTGTTCGAGACACTGCAACTTCTTCTAGTCGTATATGAAAGTGCACATTTGGCTCGCGCATGACGTGAGCCACGAAGACAGGCTTGTCGAGTGTAACCGCCAGCATGGCAGGAAAAGGATTGGATGCCGCGGGGCGACCAAAGAAGGGGACTTTGATACCTGTGAGCTCCCTCAGATCTGCCATGACTGCCAAAGCGCCACCAGATTTGACGTAGCGCGTGGCAATAAGCGCCGTGGATCTGACTTTTGGAAACAACCCGTTTGGATAAAGGGGTGCGCGTTGTTCTCGCAGCAAGGCATCGACGAGAGGGTTTTTGAGTTGGCGATAAATGCCCGCTGCCGGAATGCCCAAATGCATTAGGCCGATGGCCGCGACTTCCCAATTGCCCTGATGAGCAGAGCAGGCGATAAAACCATTACATGATTGCAATCGAGCTGCCACAACATCATAATTTTCAATTGTTACTCTGTTTGATTGCATGATTTCGCTAAGGCGAAAACTTTCAGCAAACACGCGCCCCATGGTTTCCCACATCTGAGAGGCCAAAAGAACGCGCTCTTCATTTGTTAGATTGGGATAGGCAATGGAGATCTGCTCAAGCGCACGTCTATGTCGCCGCGTGAATGGAGCGCCCCAACGCCAGATCATCCCGCTCAACTGAGAAGCGGTTTCCAGCGGCAAGGCACGCATGACCACAGCAAAGAGTCTATAAAGCTCATATTCAAGGCGATAGCGCACGAGCGGAGCCTGAGGGTTTAGAAAGTGGCGCAAGCACCACAGGATATTGCTTTTTTGGGGGGGGACAGCTGAAAGTCAAGCCTATGTCTAATGCCCCGGCATTTAGCACTAAATTGCCTATGCCGTTGATATGGCAAACGAGATTCAAGGCTTATTTGGAAAACAGGTCCCTCTTGATTTGGGACGGCCCGATTCTCTGGCTACCCTGATCAGACTGAAAGCCTAGGGATGTTGACTTGCGTCGGGCGCGCGCCTGTTGTCTGCTAGGGAAAGTAGCCATGCTGATCGCTAGGGTCGGGGCTAAAGAACCCATCATAAGGGTTCCAATATGGAGGATGCACCATGTCTTTGACCAGACGCCATGTTCTTGCGGGCTCGATTGCCGCCCCTGCCATTCTCACTTTTGGTTCAGCACAAGCTGCCACCATGCTGAAAATCTCGCACCAATTCCCGGGCGCAAGTGGCAAAGACGGGGATTTCCGCGACATTGTTTGTCAAAAGTTTGCTGAGCAATTAACGCAAAAAAGCGGTGGCGAAATTGGCGCTCAAGTTTATGCCGGATCGTCCTTGATGAAGGTGAATTCCCAAGTCTCGTCGTTGCGCAAAGGTGCGCTCGATATGTCTTTGGTGCCCATTTCCTATGCCGGCGGTGAAATGCCAGAGGTCAACATTGGTCTGATGCCAGCATTGGTGACATCTTACAAACAGGGTCTTGCCTGGAAGAAAGCGGCTGTTGGTCAAGAATTTACAAAATTCCTCAACGACAAAGGCATTGTTGTGGTGACCTGGATATGGCAAGCGGGCGGGGTTGCAAGCCGTGCCTCGCCACTGGTCAATCCAGAAGATGCAAAAGGCATGAAGATCCGCGGTGGCTCACGCGAAATGGATTTGATGCTCCAAGCTGCGGGTGCCGCAGTTTTGTCGCTGCCTTCTAACGAACTCTATGCTGCTATGCAGACGGGTGCTTGTGATGCAGGTCTTACATCATCCACAAGTCTAATTTCCTTCAAGCTTGAAGAAATCGCCAAGCACCTAACAACAGGCCGGGGCAAATCCTACTGGTACATGCTTGAACCCTTGATTATGTCCAAGCAGATCTTTGATGCTCTTCCTAAAAAGCAGCAAGATTTAATTATGGAAACGGGTGAAGGCCTTGAGACCTATGCGCGCGATGCAGCCATGGCCGATGATGAGGCGGTTGCCAAAATCTATGAAAAGGCGGGTGCTAAAATTCATGATCTTGATGAAGCCATTGTCGAGAAATGGCGAAAAATTGCACGTGAGACCGCTTGGAAAGATTATGCAGGTAAAAATTCAAATAGCGAAAAATTGCTGAAACTGGCTGAGGCTGTTCCCGCATGAGTGCTCACGGGTTTGAATTACCAGGAATGGAACGTCCAGCACCAGTCAAAATCGGTGGCCCCATTGGGGCTGCCGAAAAAATGCTTGGCATAATCAACAAAGGGATCATGTTTGCATCTTCATTAGCCTTGATCGCAGCAAGTCTTATCCTGAGCTATAGTGTTGTGGTGCGTTATTATTTTAAAGCACCAACCTATTGGCAGGATGAAGCGGCTGTCTTTCTTCTAGTGGGGGCGACATTCCTGACAGCCGCTCATGTACAAGCCAAGCGTGGGCATGTGGGCATTGATGCAATTGTCGGCTTTCTTTCAGCATCTGTAAATCGCTTGCGTCTCTTGCTGGTTGATATGGCCAGCCTTGCTTTTTGTAGTTTTTTCTCTTGGAAATCGTGGACTTTGTTTCACGAGGCTTGGGCGGATGGTCAGGTGACATCATCAACTTGGGCGCCCCCTTTGTGGATCCCCTATAGTATCATGGCTATAGGCATGAGCTTGCTTTGCCTGCAGATTGCTCTGCAAATTCTGCTCAGCTTTAAAGAGGGAGTGCGCCAGTGAGCACGCTCTATGTCGGGCTACTTTACGGCTCAGCAACTTTGTTTGCTATGTTTGCTGGCATGCCGATTGCCTTTGCACTTGGTGCTGTCGCCATTGTATTCATGTATTTCTTCATGCCAGCGGCATCACTTGATACAGTCACACAAAATGTATTCGAAGAAATGGCCTCCATCACACTTCTGTCGATCCCGCTTTTCATTCTGAAAGGTGCAGCAATTGGCAAATCCCGGGCAGGCCAAGACCTTTATTCCGCGCTCCATGCCTGGATGCATCGTGTACCCGGCGGGCTTGGTATTGCCAATGTTTTTGCTTGTGCATTATTTGCAGCTATGGCCGGTTCATCGCCAGCCACCTGTTCGGCGATCGGTTCCGCTGGCATTCCCGAAATGCGAAAACGCGGCTATTCTGGTGGTTTTTCAGCTGGTTTGATTGCCGCAGGTGGAACGCTTGGTATTTTGCTGCCACCCTCAATTACCATGATCCTTTATGCCGTGGCTTCTGAGCAATCGTTAGGCCGTCTATTTCTGGCAGGTATAGGTCCAGGCTTTTTGTTGGTGGTGCTCTTTGCAACTTATGCAGTTGTGCGCTTCCGACAGGAATATGCGTCTGCACGTTTGCAATTCGAACGCACAGGCAAGCATCACGACATATTGGAAGAACACGAATATACGATTGCGCAAAAGCTCAGTTCTTTGCCGCGCGTCATCCCATTTGTTGCACTTCTGACAGGTGTGATGTTTGCTCTCTATGGCGGCTATGCGACACCTTCAGAAACTGCAGGATTGGGTGGCCTATTGGCATTGGCCCTCATTGCTATGATTTATGGTGTTTGGAAGCCAGCCGATCTTGAGCCGATCTTGTCTTCGACACTGCGGGAATCAACCATGTTGATGATGATCATCGGCATGTCGTTGCTTTACTCTTATGTGATGAGCTTTCTCCATATTTCACAAGGCGCAGCTCAAGCCATCGTCGCACTTCAACTCGACAAATGGCTTTTGCTGACAACAATTTTATTGTTGGTTGTGGTGTTGGGTTTCTTCTTGCCGCCTGTTTCTATCATTCTCATGACAGCGCCGATCATTTTGCCACCCATCAAAGCTGCAGGATTTGATCTAATCTGGTTTGGTGTTGTCATGACGATTGTCATGGAGTTAGGGCTTATTCATCCGCCAGTGGGATTGAATATCTTCGTCATTCGCAATATTGCCCCGGATATACCGTTGAAAGAGGTAATTTATGGAACGCTGCCCTTCGTCGTTCTGATGATTTTTGCAGTGGTCCTGCTTTGTTTATTCCCCTCTATTTCAACTTCGCTGCCTGATCTTGTGATGGGTATAGCTAATGTTCGTTAGGAAAAGCACACAGCAATGAGCAATCTCTTTGACCGCTTGGTCGCTAAGACGCCTGATCTAACCGCCAAGGCGATTGAAAATCTTGATGGGACCATCACCACCTATGGGGACCTGTTCGTGTTAGCAGGTCGAATGGCCCAAGTTTTGGTCGCGCATGGTGTCAAGCCTGGTGATCGTGTTGCGGCTCAGGTTGAGAAGTCAGTGCCAGCGCTCGTGCTCTATCTGGCAACCTTGCGGGCTGGTGCTGTGTATCTGCCCTTGAACACTGCTTATACGCTTGCCGAGCTGGATTATTTCATCGGTGATGCTGAACCTTCACTGATCGTCTGTGATCCTTCTAGTGACAAAGGTATCGCGGAATTGGCTGCAAAAGTTGGCGCCAAGGTTTTAACCATTGATCCGAAAGGACAGGGCACTCTTGTTGCTCTTGCACAAAACGAACCCGCAGATTTTAAAACTGTGGCACGTGCTGGTGACGATCTGGCGGCCATTCTTTATACTTCTGGCACAACAGGCCGATCAAAAGGCGCCATGCTGACGCATGACAATTTACACTCCAACGCAACAACCTTGATTGATTATTGGCGCTTCACGAAGAGCGACATTCTGATCCATGCGCTGCCGATCTATCACACGCACGGTTTGTTTGTGGCTACCAATGTCACTTTTTTCTCCGGCGCATCTATGATCTTTTTACCGAAATTTGATCCGGACAAGATCACGGAATTGATGGCTCGCGCGACATGTTTGATGGGTGTGCCCACTTTCTACGTCCGTTTGTTGCAGCATGCGGGCTTGACTCAATCAGCAGTGAAAAATATGCGCTTGTTCGTTTCTGGTTCAGCACCTCTTCTGTCAGACACACATCGTGAATGGTCTGCCAAAACTGGCCACGCTATTCTCGAGCGTTACGGCATGACTGAAACTAATATGAACACGTCAAATCCCTATGACGGGGATCGGGTGCCAGGAGCAGTTGGCTTTCCCTTGCCAGGCGTTTCAGTCCGCATTGCAGATCCTGACACTGGCGCCTTTTTGGGGACAGATGAAATCGGCATGATCGAAGTCAAAGGCCCCAATGTGTTCAAAGGCTATTGGCGCATGCCTGAGAAAACCGAAGCGGAGTTCCGCTCTGACGGTTTCTTCATCACCGGCGATCTCGGTAAAATTGATGCGCGTGGCTATGTCCATATTGTTGGACGCGGGAAAGATTTGATCATCACAGGTGGCTTCAATGTTTACCCCAAAGAGATTGAATCCGAAATTGATGCCATGCCCGGTGTGTTTGAAAGCGCAGTGATTGGTGTGCCACATAAAGATTTTGGTGAAGGCGTGACAGCCGTAGTCGTGCGCACCAATAAGGATGCGATTGATGAAAAGACTATCATGGGTGCCTTGCAAGATCGTTTAGCTAAATTCAAACAACCAAAAAAGATTATTTTCGTTGATGATTTGCCTCGCAACACGATGGGCAAAGTACAGAAGAATGTCTTACGCGACCAATATTCGGCGCTTTATTCGGTCCAATGATAGATGGTTATGCGCTCCATACTGCGCGACATCTGGTTAAGTCTTGGTGGAGATCTTCTCTATTGTGACAGATTAGATGTCACAGGCGAGGGGGCTTTGCCCTCCGCCTTTGCTATTTCTGATTTTGCCACAGCTTCTATTGGCTCTGCCGCGCTGGCCTTGGCTGAATTTACGCATGTTCAAAATGTCAGTGTTGATCGTCGTCTCTCTACTTTTTGGTTTGCTAAATCCATTCGTCCAATGGGTTGGAGCCTGCCGCCTCAGTGGGATCCAATTGCTGGTAATTATCCCGCACTGGATGGTTGGGTGCGGTTGCATACCAATGCTGCGTCTCATCGGGACGCTTGTTTACGTGTTCTGGGCTGTAGACCCAATCCAGATGAAGTGAGAGCGCGTGTTGCACATTGGAAAGCTTTTGATTTGCAAGAGGCCGTTGTCGCTGCGGGCGGTGTAGCTTCACAGATGTTGCACTGTCAGGATTGGCTTGAGCATCCTCAAGGAAGAGCGGTTACCAGTGAACCACTTATAGATATCCATCTGAAAGATGGCCCTCTATTACGACCAGTTGGGACGCCTGAGCGACCATTGGCTGGCTTGCGTGTACTTGATCTCACACGCATTTTGGCAGGTCCCATCGCGACACGTTTTCTGGCTGGTTTTGGTGCTGATGTATTGCGCATTGATCCACCCGGTTGGGAAGAGCCCGCAGTGCTTCCAGAAGTTACGCCAGGCAAAACGCGTGCGCGCCTTGATTTGCGTGACCCCAATCACCTTCAGATTTTCCATTCTCTGCTGAAACAAGCCGATGTTCTGGTTCATGGATTACGCGCTGATGCGCTTGATCGATTGGGGCTTGGGCATGAATCTCGCCAAAAATTAAATCCCGACCTGATTGATATTTCGCTCAATGCTTATGGTTGGTTTGGGCCTTGGGCCAGCCGACGTGGCTTTGATACGATTGTTCAGATGAGCACAGGCTTGGTGGCTACTGAGATGGATGTTGCAGGTGCCAGCTCACCACAAAATTTGCCTGTTCAGGCGCTAGACTATGGGACAGGCCATATGATGGCAGCCTGTGTCTTGCGAGCCCTGTCGCAAGCGAGAACTGATGGGCGTCGCACACAAGCGCGTTTGTCACTCGCGCGCACAGCGGCACTTCTCTCACAATATACGGAGAATCCACAGACCACACTTGCAACCCAAGATGAATCAGATTTGTCTTCACGTATTGAGACCACGTATTGGGGGCAAGCCCAGCGGTTGCTGGCCCCTTTCATCGTCGGTGAATATGATTTCCATTGGTCGCGGATGGCTGGTCCCCTGGGAGATGGAGAACCCGCTTTTGCACCATGAGGGGTGCAGCTTTAGCTCCTTCATGCTATGGCGGAGACCGTAGCGGCAGGTATTCATGCGACAGATTCGATCTCTCCTATTTGGTCTCCTGTGGTCGGTTTGGACCGTTGGTGGGTTTGGCCTTTTAATACTTGTGCTGATCTTGGTGCGTGCACGCCCTGAGACGGTGCGTGCTTTGTCACGGGTATGGGCTCGAGGGGTCTTGTTTCTGCTGCGCTGGCTAACAGGCATCAAGCATATTGTCCAAGGGGCTGAACATCTTCCCACATCGCCATGTTTGATTGTTTGTAACCACCAATCAGCTTGGGAGACGATAGCATTCCTGTTGCTTGTACCCGATGTGGCCATTGTCACAAAAATCGAACTTCTCAAAATCCCGGTCTTTGGTTCCTACCTCAAACGATCTCCCATGATCCCCATTGATCGGGATAGCGGCTCCAAAGCCATTCGCAAAATGATTGAAGATGGTCAGGCTGCCGTGCGTGCAGGACGATCTATCCTTATTTTTCCAGAGGGCACGCGGCAGGCACCAGGAAGTAAAATTGAATTCAAACGCGGTGTTGAGCTGCTGGCTTCTAAATTAGGTGTGCCCATTTTACCCGTTGCTATGAATTCTGGTGAATATTGGTTACCAGGACGTCAGTCAAAAAAATCGGGGGTGATTGTCTTGCACGTTTTGCCAGCAATCCCGGCAACCACGCGCGCAAAAGATGCGATTGCACAAGCAGAAACAGCCATCCAATCGGCGCTCGATCGCATCACACCGCGTGCGACATAAAAAGACCGCCGCATTGCTGCGGCGGTTTCAAGTTTAACGTTCGATCCACGGGAGGTCAGACCGACGTTTGCGGAACGCCCGGACGAGCCTTCAATGCTTCCTTGGCGCCATCCTTGAAATGTATGTCACGCTTCAGAAACAGTGCTGTCGCACGGACGCTCTGCTGTTCCGGGGAACGGGCGGGGGGAAGGGTGCCTTTTTTCCGGAGAGCCTTTGCGGCGCGCATGATTTTATGACGCGCCATGATGATTCCATTGTCACACCCGACAAGATTTTCTTTCGTGCGATCGACGATGGGACCCATCGATTCCTGCAGCGATGAATCCTGAATGGCGATGCCTTCGACGCCACTGTAAGTGGTGCCTGCTTTCTGTGCCTCGCGGCTTAACAGGTAGTCATTGTCTTTGTTGGCAAGCGGGCGATAGGTGCCGGGCACATATTTGCAATGCACGCCTTTGCCCGCTTTCATGTGACCGACTTCATCGGTCGTCAGTGCACGGACGGGGTGATAATCAAAACTCCAAGCCCAGCAGTTTTCATCATCAATGGGCACCCAGAAATGGCCATGCATCGGATAATCTCCGCGTGGCGGCACGGCGGTGAAGCAGGGCATCAGCCAAGGTGTGATGCGCCAGTAATATTGATTTTCCTCAGCCATTCGGCGTGCGCCAATATACAGGCCGCCGTCGCTGTCGATGACTTCAAAGACGGGCGCCAGATCATTCAAATTATACTTGTTGCCGCCCGCATCTTTGAAGAGCGGATCAGCTTTCACGTCACCCCGGTGCAGCCAAGAGACATGGCTTGAATCGATGCCGCCTTCGAGCGCCTGCAGCCAATTACATTCCTGCAAACGTTTTGAGGTGAAGCTTTGCTTGCGCGGCACTGAGCAGAATTCATAAGACGGCTCTGGCGGCATGTGTTCTGGCTTGCCCATATAGGTCCAGATCACGCCACCCTTTTCGATCACCGGATATGAGGTGAGTTTGATTTTCTTCGCATAGCCCGATTCTGCGGGCTCAGACGGCACATCGACGCATTGGCCATCGACGTCGAATTTCCAGCCGTGATAGGGGCAGCGCAGGCCGCATTCTTCATTGCGGCCAAACCAGAGCGAGGCCCCGCGATGGGGGCAGAATTCGTTAATGAGGCCGATCTTGCCATTCGAATCGCGGAAGGCGATGAGGCGTTCAGACAGAATTTTCACGCGTACAGGTGAGCCGTCACTGTCGGTTAATTCTTCCGACAAGAGCACTGGCAACCAATAGCAGCGAAACAGATCCCCCATCATCGTGCCCGGCCCGGTCTGGGTGACAAGATCATTCTGGTCTTTGCTGAGCATGGGGGCCTCTCCGGTGAACCGACGTTGCGGCAGCGTGTTCCTCTATGCGGGAAGTTGTTCCGCATGAGAGAAACTAGCGCGATTGGGAGACGGCGCTTTGCGCTGGATCAATGTGCGATGCAGCGATGACGAGGGTTGGGCGTCATTGCGAGCAGGCCGTAGGCCGACCGGGAATCCATATTCGGGTGGTTGCGCGTTTGGCGTTGCGCCTTGGGATTGCTTCGTCACGTTGCTCCTCGCAATGACGAGCACTATCCGAGAACCGCAGCACCTGAGGCATAGACCGTCTCATCGCCAAAATTGGCGCGGCGGCTGCGAAACAAGGGTGAGGCCAGCGAGCCCATTTCAAAGCTGAGCAGCCGGGCCGGTGCGGAGCCTTCATTGACGTGCTGGTGGAACTGCATGCCCGTGAGGCCGGCCAACAGGCCGTGACGCCATGTTGTGCGCGTGACCTCTCCCTGCTCGTTGGCAAATGACAGCGTGAAACCCTCGCCATCCAGGCCCAGAACGTGGCGGCCTTGCATCTGGCGGCGCGCACGTGTGGTTGACTGGGTTGCCAGCAACGTCAGATCGACACCGACCGACATGTCAGCCAGAGACAGCGGCACGGTCTCACCAGCCAGCGCATGTTCGGTGAGCGGATCTATCAACAGCTCAGCATCGATCGCACGCTTTTGGCGCCCATGCAGCGGGGCCGGATTGGCAAACAGAAATGCCTCATTGCGATAGAGGCCCATCAGATAGCAAAAATCACTAAACGCAACGATGCGCGCACCAGCGCGTCCAGCTGTGTGGCGCACCTGTGCATTGATGGGAACGGCAAAAAGTTTTTTGGCGGCCCACTCGATGATGAATGTGTGGCCATCTGACAGCGTGATCTCGCTCTCGCCCTCACCGGAGAGAACATAAAAAACCTCTTCGTAAGTATGTCGCACAGGAGCGGAGCTTTGCCCGGCGTCCAGCTCGAAGAGAAAGGTGGTCAGGAAATCGCATCGCCCATCGACATGGCAGATGGCGCCATTCATGCCAAAGCGAGCCCAAGGCTGGACCTCCAGTGTCAGCAGATCCAGCACAGGCCCAGCGTGTATCAGCACGCCTTCCGCTTTCACCCAGTTGAGGTAGGGGTCAACCATGAATTTGGTGTCGAGGTCGTGTGTCATGGTCTCGCTCATTTTTGGCCTCCATCGACAAAGCGGCTTTCATCAATGAAAGGCCCCATGCGCGATTCCACGCCATGTTTGGCGATTTCTGCGAGCCAGATGCCATGCACGCGCGCATCCTGATCTTCATATTCGACCTGCGCGCCGCCATCTTTGACGTTTTTATCGACACCCACGGTCCAGATGTCGCGCTTCATCTGCAACAACGGATAGCGCACGGTGCCAATTTGCAGCGCGAGATAGCGGGACGGATGGTTCGAAATATTGAAATGCTGATGAAACATGGAATCGGGCGGGCAATAGACGCAGCCATGCTCCCAATCGACGCGCGTGAAATCCTGATCATCCTCATGCCAGAGCAGGGAATAGCCTTGGCCGGTCACTGCAAAGACGCAGACGCCATCGAAATGGCGATGCCCTTTTTTGTAAGTGCCAACTGGCATTTCAGAAGAATGCGCGCCAATGGTGTTTTCTGTCAGCATGAAACGTAAATTAGAGCCGCCAGCCCCGCGTTGCGACCATTGCTTCAGTTCAAATGCTGAGAGATCGGGAACAAAATTGGTTTCCCATTGGTGGCGACCAGGTGAAATGGAAATAAACTCACCGTCACCCACAAAATAATCCGGCTTACCCGCGCGCTCTGTAAAAGGAACAGGGCAATTGAAGATAAAATCTTCGTCCCGGAAACAATTCATCGTGAACACCATATTATTGGCGGAGGCAAAACGTGCCGGTTCTCGACCTGAACCATTGAAATGTTGATGTGTGGAATTGAGCGGAATGGAAAACAGGCTTTTTGGGCCCCATTCAAAAAAGTGTTTCCGACCATCTTCCAGCGTCACACTGGTCGAGCCATGACCGGAGATCACATAGATGACCTCTTCACAAATATGTTTCAGCGGCGCTGATTTACTGCCCGGGGGCAATTCGAAAGCAAAGATAGATATATAATCATCACGACCTTTGAGATGGCAGAAAGCGCCGTTCATGCCGTAGCGTCCCCAAGGGGCGACGGGCACTTTGCGTATATCGATGCCAAAATCTTCAATGATGGGGACGCCTTGGGCATGCACCCAATCCAGATAGGCGTCGGGCAGCGGGGCTCTTGCGGCCATGTGTTCCTCCCGGCGGGCTGTTTTTGATCTGTTTCGCCCGATTTCTGGCATTGCAACAGCGCCGGGCGCATTGGTCAAGGCGCTGATTTGACCCAATCCCCTGGGCTGCTTAATTTGAGGGACAAGACCTGAATGGTCATTTGAGTGGAGAAACGCCCATGTCCGTCCTGCCGCGCCTCATCGGCCTGTCTTTTGCCGCCATGCTCTGCGCCCATCCAACGCTGGCCCAGAACGCAAAGGTGCTAGAGGCCGCCAATATGAAGGGCGCTGACCGCACCGCCAAATTGTATGAGGCCGCCAAGAAAGAGGGCGTGGTCAATCTCTACACATCGCAGACCGTGCAGGACATGACGCTGCTCAAGAATGCGTTTGAGGCCAAATATCCCGGCGTGAAGATCTCTGTGTGGCGTTCGAGCTCAGAAGACATTGTCCATCGCGCGGTCACAGAATATGGCGCCAAGCGCTTTGAAGTGGATGCGTTTGAGACCGACCAGTCAGGCCTTGAAGCTCTGCATCGTGAAAAGCTCTTGCAGGCGATTGACTCGCCTGTGATCGCTGATCTGGTGCCGCAGGCCGCTGCGCCCAAGGAATGGCTGGGCACACGCCTGCAGATCATCACGGCGGCCATCAACACCAAAGCTTTTCCGGAAGGCGATTACCCCAAGCGCTATGAAGATCTGCTGGACCCGAAGTGGAAGGGCAAGATTGCCGTTGAAGCTGGCGACGCTGATTGGTTCGCCACAACGGTGGAAGCCATGGGTGAAGAAAAAGGCCTAAAACTGTTTCGCGAGATTGCCGACAAAAACGGCTTTCAGGTGCGCAAAGGTCATACTTTGCTGGCGAACCTGATTGCTGCGGGTGAAGTGCCGTTTGCGGTGACGACCTATATGTTCCGCGTGCGCCAGCTGAACAAATCCGGCGCACCGATCGCGCCGATCTATCTCGAGCCAGCAATTGCCCGCGTGAACGGCATGGGCCTAGCGTCCAACGCACCCCATCCCAATGCGACCGTGCTGTTTATGGATTGGTTGCTCAGCGACGGGCAGGAAATTCTCTCTAACCATGAGTTTTTCTCGACCAATAAGCGCTATTCTACGACACCGCCTGACATGAAAATCATCTATTTCGATGCTGCCGACCAGATGGACAATGGCGAGAAGTGGGAAAAGCTGTTCAACGAGATCATGTTGCGCAAGAAGCGCTGAGGTTTTCCCAGACCATGCGGATTGTTGTTCTTGGTGCGACCGGCACGATCGGTCGTGCCACGGTTCGTGCCTTTGTGGCGCGTGGAGATCACGTTGTCTGCATCGTGCGCGACAAGCAGCGCGCTCGCAAATTATTGCTTGGTGTCGAGCTGCGCGAGGCAGATGTCACACAGCCTGCATCACTGGCGCGTGATGGACTGCGCGGCGAGCGTTTTGATGCGCTCGTTTCGTGTCTGGCGTCGCGCACTGGTGTTGCTCGCGACGCATGGGCGATTGACCACCATGCCCATATGAATGCCTTGCAGGCTGCGCAGGAGGCTGGGGTAGGGCAGATCGTGTTGCTCTCTGCCATTTGCGTGCAAAAGCCGCTGCTGCCTTTCCAGAAAGCCAAGCTCGCTTTTGAGGCAGCGCTCATAGCCTCCGGGATGACTTATTCGATTGTGCGGCCGACCGCCTTTTTCAAATCGCTGTCGGGGCAGGTGGCGCGGGTCAAATCAGGAAGACCCTATATTTACTTTGGCAACGGCCAACTGACCGCTTGCAAGCCGATCAGCGATGATGATCTGGGCGCCTATCTGGCTGACTGCATCAGGGATGAGAGCCGCTGGAACCGCATTTTACCGATTGGCGGGCCGGGACCAGCGCTGACGCCCCGCCAGCATGGTGAGCTGATCTTTGCGGCCCTTGGTGGTGCGCCAAAATTCCAGACCATGCCTTTGGGCATGCTGAAATTTATTCGCGGCGTGCTGGTGCTGCTTGGTTTATTCAGCCGCAAAATGGCCGATAAGGCGGAGCTTGCTGCCATCGGTCTTTATTATGCGAGCGAAAGCATGCTTGTGCTGGATCCAGAAACGGGGCGGTATGATGACGCGGCGACACCATCCTTCGGCACGCAAACCTTGGCCGCTCATTATGCGCAAATGATTGCGGGCGATGTGGCCGATGATCGCGGCGACCATGCGGTGTTTTGATGAATGAACAGCAGAGCGTTTATGACGCCATTGGCGGCGAGACAGGTGTACGCTAGCTCGTTACGCGCTTCTATGAATTGATGGATACATTGCCGCAAGCCAAGGCGGCGCGCGCCATTCATCCGGCTGACTTGAGCGAGAGCACTCAAAAACTGTTTGAGTATTTTTCCGGTTGGTTTGGTGGCCCGCCGTTGTTTGTCGAACGACTCGTCTGCCCCCTGAAAAGTGGTCCTCCCTGATGTATGGCTTATAAGCCTTGAGGAGGAATACGCATGGGTAGGAAAA
>CAINNX010000149.1 GCA_903851305.1 uncultured Hyphomicrobiales bacterium
CTTGTAGTTGTTCAGTTTTCACAATATTTTCGGGCTCGGCACCGGGCTCGTAAGGTGCGACATTCGGCCCCTGTTGAGTAAGTGATTGATTTTGCTGCACCGCAACATTCTCGATCACATTTTTGTCGCTGGGCTCATCTCCAAAAATCCGGGCCACCATTTCGCTAGAATCATAATCCAGTGGCAGGTCTCCACCACCCGGCACGCCACCCGGTGCGTTCCAGTCATAGGCGTAGTCCAGCGCCTCACTGCGATAGTCGCGGATGGCTGGATCCAGCGTCCACATTTTGCGCAAAGCGGCATTGCGCAGAAACTCCGGCACACCCTTTTTGAAAAACAGGGTGAGATCGGTGGCGGGCGTCATGTCCTCGAGCTTGGGCAAGAGCGAGAGGTCGAAATCCTCTTCCTCGGGCGTGTCCGGCACCAGCTGGTCGGGCGCAGGCTCCAGCGCCTTGGCCTCGCTGTCGCGCACAGCCTCACGCTTGCGCTGCGACCAGCGCGCGAGAAAATGGCGTTCCTGGTCAGACGTCATGAACGCCCCTGTTCAGCTTGTGACCAAAGCCACGCTCCCCGCGCTCGCTGCGATCGCGCTTGCGCTTCTCAAACACACGCTCAACATGAAACGCATCCGTGAAAGCTGCGATCCAGGACGCCAGATGATCGGGCATCGGGATCGAGCCCACAATATCAAAACCGGCTTCAAACCAAGCTTCACCCTCGGTCGGGTCAGCCGTGACGCGCACAAGGGCCGGGGCATCATTCTCAAGCCGCGCCGCGATCCACAGACGGGCTGCACCTTCAAACATATTGTCGAGATAATTGCTGGTGTCGGATGCAAACAATTCGATAGTTGTCACACCCCCATAAACCAGCGCCCGCGTGCCATCATCCGAAATAACGGTGCCCGGTGGCGTATCTGGCGCGGGATATAAAACGCTGTCAGGCGACCAGACATGATCTGCCCAAGCATGGTCGACTTTGCGCCGTGATAAAACCACGCCCAGTTCGCGCGTGATCTCTTGCTCAAAGGCACTCATGATTTTTTGCTTTCGATCAACGGCAGGCCCGCGATCAGATTTTGCGGTTTCATGCGCCAGAGTTTCTCCGCATCCATCGCGCCAATCAGATAAATCGGCGCCCCGCGCAGATCAGCGCGCACGCGCGCCTCATCCTTGATGGTCATACGCATCAACGTCACCACGCGCTCGGAAAAGCCAGCGCCCAAAGCTGCGCCCTTCCAGAGCATATTGCCGATCTTGGTGCCCTCGCTATCGAGCCCGACAAACCAGCGCCAATCCTTATCTTCAATCGCCGCCAGCGGTTCAACGCTGACATCGAGATCCAGCAAATGCTTCACCCAGCGCTCAATCACCCGCGCCAGAGCCTCGCGTGCTGTTTTGCTGGCCCCGATATTCATGATCATCGTATGTGCATCAGAGCGCGACCAATAGGTCCAGGCAGTCTCGTCGTCCATAATGTCGAGATTGCCAAACTCCGGCACCGGATCAAGCAGAGCGGTCAGCGGTGTCAGATGCGCATTGTCTTTCAGCTGCTGCTGCGCTTCCACGACTTCGGCATCTGCGAGCAACAAAGCCCCCTCATGCACAGTCGCCTTTTGCGCACGGAAGAAAAGCTCCGCCGCCCGCAGCTGATAAGGGTCATCACATTCATCCAGCGCATTGCGCAAAACCAGATACACCAATTGCGACAGAAAAATCGGTGGCACGCCCTCTGCGCCATTCTTCGCAAAATCAAGATAAGCGGCTTCGAGCGATGGCGCCTTGGCAATACGGTCGCGGAAACCCAGCATGAATTGCCAGTTTTCGCGCCCATCCGGATCGGCAATCGCAGCAATCTCTGCCGCGCTGACGCGCCGGAACGGATCAGCCATCAGGCTCGCATGAAGTGCGCGCTCGTGCTCGCAGGCATCATCAGGGGGCAAAAGCTCGGGACGCGCCAGATAGGCCATCATCCATTCAGGTGTGGCCACCAGCCCGCCGTGATCGGCACGGCGCACCAGATGATGACCCGATGAAACCCAGAATTCTCTCATGGTGCTTTGTCTTTCATCAGACCCATCAGGTCGACATGTTCTTCCACGTCACCCTCGCTCTCGACAAAGGTGAAAGCACGCGCCTGCGCATGCAAATTGTCAGAGCCCTTCTCGCGGGCACGCTGATGCAGCGTGCGAAAGCGCTCGCGAATCTCGCCATCCTCAAGCCCGCGCTGCACCGCCAGCACTGTGCCTTCGGGATGATCACAGATGGAGACTGCAAAAGCGATTTCATCTTCCGCTGCTGCGCGCGCAACATCCAGCGAGGGCGCGCCCATTTTGTCGAGAATGAATTGCGCAAGGCTTTCAACTGCGCACGCGCGCTCTTCTGGCGTGACCGGCGTCACCACCACCAGCGTCGACCAGCCAAAACTCGAAAGCCCTAGAAATCCTGCACGCAAAGCCGCACGCTCTTTGGGCGACAAAGCGTCCAGGTCGCAATCGAAAAACAGGAAGGAACCAGACACTGCCCATTCGCCCGCATCAGCTGCATGGGCAAAGACAAATGTATCGGATGGATCAAGCCGCAAAGTGCGGGGCAGTTTCATCACAGAGCCACCTGAAACTTTGGTGCGCTATTTGCCGCATCATACCAGCTTTGCGCCTGCAAGGCTGGCAGAAAGGCGACGCGCTCAGCCGCACCCGTGTCGAGCGGCGCATGGATGAGCAAGTCGCCATTGCCATCAATGGCTCGGCGCGCGCCCGCTTTTTTGGCGGGCATGCGCGCGAAATAATCCTGCGCCACAGATTTAAAACCGCGCTCTTTCGAGCGATCAAACTGCACCATGAGATGGCGCGCATAAGAGCCGATCAGCATATCCGTATCGATCAGCTCAAAACCTTCCGACATGAGCGAGACCGCACCAGGCACCATGCCCGTATCAACATGAGCCAGATCAGCTGCGCGCAGAATAACCCCCGTCACTAGCCAGTCGGGGACGGCGTCTTCCGCACAATCCTTGGGCCAGGCGAGCCGCGCCCCGCCAATCAATCCGCCATCAAAGAGAACGGAATCAGGCCAGGTAAACTCCACCATGCGCTCGGGCGGGCAATGGGCGGCAATGGCATCGGCCATGGCCACCATAGAGGCATAATGCGCGCGCCGCGCCGAGACGAGCGGCTCATCGGGCTCCAGCACGAGCGCAAATTCCACCAGATCATAGCGGCGCACATAAACCAGCGTGCCAGCCCCTGCCTGCGCCGCAATGGTCTGCGCATGGGCAAAAGCATCGCCATGCTCACGCAAAGCAACAGCGCTATAGCCGGGCGGCAGATCAAGGGCAGGCGTGTCGACGGGCATGGGGCCTCTCTAATGTGCCCCCAGCAGATAGTCCCCTTCGCCGCCCAGTCAAGTTACAGAGACGTTATAAGCTGCCGCAACCCTCCCCGACGTTGCAATCCAGACCTCACTTCAACGAATGCTTCTGAACTTAACGTTTTCTGGATTGCTTCGCTACGCTCGCAATGACGGCGCAATATCAACGCGGCGTATAGCCAATATCCCAAAGACCCAGCGACGATGCTGCGCGCCCCTTATATGGATCAAAGCGATAGTCTGCGACGGTCTGCATATATTCGCGTGATCGTTCAGGATTTAACGAATATGTATCGGATGCCACGCAAATTCGCATCCATGGCTCACGTCGATCTAATAAGGGCACCAGCACATTACGTTGATCGTCAGGCCGTGACCGCAATTCATCAACAATGGCCTCGCGTATTTTATACTCCTTATTGAATTTGCTGATTTTGTCTTCACGGAGCGATTGATCTTGCGCCATGACGATTTGCTCATAGGCAGCAACTAATTCTTGGAGTGACATGTCGCTGAAGCTGGATTTCATCATGGCTTCAAAACTCCAAATTTAATCAATTGTTCAAGACCGATACGCATGCGCTCATCCCAGCTTTTATTGCGCAAGTAATCTCTTGGCGATAGTCCGCCAAAATCTGGGTTTGCTTGTGCATACCAGCTCGTAATTTCGCGATGTTTTAATGTCGGAATTTTAGCAAGGTTTTGCGGGCTATCAATCAACTCTCGCGGAAATCCATCACGTTCGGCACCTGTCTGCTCAACAATATGATGGTCTTCATATCCGGGTTTCGATAAGCCTACATCCTGTTGCAATTCGCTCAAGGTTTTCGGTGGATCATTATTCGAAAAAATTTCACTCTGGTAAGCACTGATCCAAGGCGCAAGCGTTGCCAGTGTTGCTATATCAACCAGCAAGGCGAGGCCGGAGAACATCCGCAAAGCGGTTGATAAGTCACCACGCCCGAATGGCTTTTTAGTTGGAAGATCATCAAGATTGGGCCTCTCATCACCAATGATTTCCGGCGGACCATTGTGACCTGGCGGAAAATTCTGCGCGATCTGGAAAGGGTCGTCGATAACGCCAACGGTTCCCGTGACCTTGCCATAACCTTGACTGGGCTTGTCATCGGCATCACCGTCTGGACCATGCTCGTCATCATCCTTGCGCTCCATTCGGGCAAGCAGGTGGGCAAGGCGGATGAGCTTCGCTTCAAAGGCCAAAAAGAGGATGTCAGCGCGCAGGCGGGCGCGCTCGGAAATGAGCGGATCAAATGTCATGGGGGCGCAAAGGACTTAAGGAATATAAGCTGATATTATAAGATTTAAATCCTAATATCAAGTCCGAGGCGAGGCCTCATCCCTGCCGCTCGCAGAAAAATTCCCGAAACCCCGCCTTCCCCATGTCAAAGGGCTGAGCCAGGGTCTATCTAGCGGGTGAGAGCCTGTTCCGGCCCCGGAGTTGACCTGAATGACCGCCGAAAATCGGCTTTTTGTCTGTTCCTGCGAAAAAACCATGCCGCTGGATGGCGCGGTGCTGGAAAAAGGCTGCGGTGCCCACACCCGCGCCGACCAGCTCTGCGGTGCGCAGCTTGATCTTGTGAAAGCCGTGCTTGGCTCCAACGCGCCGGTCACGATTGCCTGCACGCAGGAAAGCCCGCTCTTTGCCGAAGTCGCCGAAGACATGGGCGCAACTGCGCCACTCACCTTCGTCAACATTCGCGAGACCGCTGGCTGGTCGAAAGACGCTGCCCTTGCTGGCCCCAAAATGGCCGCGCTCATTGCGGCGGCGCGCGAAGACATGCCGCCCGTCTCGCTCGTTTCCATGCAATCGGATGGCGTGATCCTGATTTATGGGCGCGATGACGTGGCCATTGATGCGGGCCGCCGCCTGGCAGACACGATGGACGTCACCGTCATGCTGTCGCGCCCCGGCGATGTTACGCCGCCGCGCTTACGCGATTTTCCCGTAGTGAAAGGCCATGTGCGCAATGCCAAAGGGCATCTGGGCGCATTTGAACTCACCATTGATGAAACAGCCCTCGCCTCGCCGTCATCACGCAACCGCCTTGTCTTTGGCGCGCCCGCCAATGGCGCGACCTCGCACTGCGATGTCATTCTCGATCTCAGCGGCTATGCGCCGCTCTTTCCAGCCTCAGACTTGCGCGATGGCTATTTGCGCGCGGATCCGCGCGATGGTGCGGCCGTGGAACGCGCCATTGCCAAAGCCGCGACCATGGTCGGCACATTCGACAAGCCGCGCTATGTGAATTTTACTGAAAATCTCTGCGCGCATTCGCGCTCCAAAATCACCGGCTGCACGCGCTGCCTTGATCTGTGCCCGACAGGCGCCATCACGCCCAATGGTGATCATGTCGCCATTGATGAAAACATTTGCGCGGGCTGTGGTGCTTGCGCCTCTGTCTGCCCGACGGGCGCCGCCTCTTACGCACTCCCGCCAGCCGATGCCGTCGAGCGCCGCTTGCGCGCGCTGCTGCGCACCTATCGCGCCGCTGGCGGCCAGAACGCGCTTGTGCTTTTGCATGACGGCGAGCATGGCGAACCGATGATCGACGCGCTGGCGCGTTTTGGTGACGGATTGCCTGCCCACGTCTTGCCGTTGCGCATCAATGAAATCACGCAGCTCTCTTATGATATTTTCGCCGCTGCCTTCGCTTTTGGCGCAACGGGCGTCGCGCTGCTGGCGCACCATCAGCCCAAGCATGATCTGTCTGGCCTCAAGGGCGTCATCGCGACATCCGCACAGATCATTGCAGGACTTGGCTTCGGCGACGATCTGATCCAGCTCATCGAGACGGATGATCCCGATCAGCTGCAGGATGCCCTTGTTGCGCAACAGCCCGGTGTCGTCTCACTGAAGCCCGCCAGCTTTGAGCCGCGCGGCACCAAGCGCTCGGTCATGGAAACCGCTTTCCGCGAATTGCATCTGGCAGCGCCTGCCCCTGTCGCCGTTGTGGCTCTGGAACGCGGCGCACCCTTTGGCGGACTCGACATCAGCATTGATGGCTGCACGCTCTGCCATTCCTGCGTCACCGCCTGCCCCACAGGCGCCTTGTCGGACAATCCCGACATGCCGATGCTGAAATTTACCGAAAGCGTCTGCGTGCAATGCGGTCTGTGCGAAGCGACCTGCCCTGAAAAGGTGATCACGCTCGCACCGCGTCTCGATTTCGAAGCCTGGGCTGCGCCCGCGCGCGTGATGAAGGAAGAAAAACCCTTCCATTGCATTTCCTGCGGGAACGCCTTTGGCACCAAGAGCACGATTGATCGCATCGTCAGCAAACTTGCCGACAAGCACTGGATGTTCTCCGGCCCCAATGCCAAGCGCATTGATGTCGTGCGCATGTGCGACAATTGCCGCGTCGAAAGCGTGATGAACGAGAGTTTCGATCCGCATGGCGCGCCGCAGCGCCCGCCGATCATGACCACAGAAGATTATATTCGCGCCCGCGACAAAAACGGCCGCGATCCCGTGGGATCGTGAGGAGCACAGACATTGGCCTTGCAAGATTCCGATATTCTGAAAGCGCTTGAAAGCATTGCTTTGCCCGATGGCAAATCGCTCAGCGCATCCGGCCGGCTCACCGGCGTCGTCATCACGGCAGGCAAAGTCACCTGCGCCATTGCCATTGATCCGCCGGAAGCCGCCACCATGGAACCCGTGCGCGCCGCAGCGGAAGCCAAAATCCGCGCACTGCCCGGCGTGACAAGCGCATTGGTCGGCCTCACCGCCGATAAAGCGCCGAGCAAGCCTGCGCCACCGCAGCCGCGCGCGACATCCAAGCCCGCAGCGCTTCCCGGCGTGAAACACATTATCGCTGTCGCGTCTGGCAAAGGCGGCGTTGGCAAATCCACCACCTCTTGCAATCTCGCACTTGGCCTTGCAGCCCTTGGCCTCAAAGTCGGAATACTAGATGCCGATATTTACGGCCCCTCACAGCCGCGTCTGTTTGGCCTGCGCGGCAAGCCGCGCATGGTTGGCCCGCGCATGCTCGAGCCGATGGAACGCTATGGCGTGAAAGTCATGTCCATTGGTTTTCTGATTGATGATGACGCTGCCATGATCTGGCGCGGACCGATGGTTATCTCCGCCATTTCACAAATGCTGCGCGAAGTGGCGTGGGGCGAGCTCGATGCGCTCGTTGTCGATCTGCCACCGGGCACAGGTGATGCGCAGCTCACCATTGCGCAACAAACACCCACCTCCGGCGCTGTCATTGTCTCGACGCCACAGGATTTGGCGCTCATTGATGCGCGGCGCGGCATTGCCATGTTCCAGAAAGTCGATGTGCCGCTCTTGGGCGTCATTGAGAACATGTCGAGCTTCTGCTGCCCCAATTGCGGACATATCTCGCCGATCTTCGGCCATGGCGGCGCGCGTGCGGAAGCTGAAAAGCTTGGCGTGCCTTTCTTGGGCGAAATTCCGCTCGATATGAATATCCGCGAAACCTCCGATGAGGGTCGCCCGGTGGTTGCCACCGACCCTGACTCGCATCACGCCAAAATCTACAAGGACATTGCCGCCAAAGTCTGGGCCTCACTCGACAAAGCTGCCAAGCCCGCGCCGCGCATCGTCATTGAGTGAGTGCCGATGACAAAATCGCTCATCCGCCCGGCCCCAGACAATCCCCGCCTCACCGAGGCGGTGAGCGGCATTGATCAGACGGGCGCGCCCGTCGACATTCGTGTGCCGGTGGAGCGCGCGCTGACGCTTTATCTCAATGCGCAAGAAATCGTCACCATGATGACGATCAATGATTACCCCGAATATCTGGCGCTCGGCTATCTGCTCAACCAGAACATGCTGAAGGCTGACGATATCGTCACAGACGTCGAATATGACGACGATCTCGAAGTCGTTGTTGTGCGCACCGAACGCGGCACCAATTACGAGCAAAAGCTCAAGAAGAAGACGCTCACCTCCGGCTGCGCACAAGGCACGGCCTTTGGTGACCTGATGGAAGCGGTGGAAGATGCCGTTCTGCCGCAGGCCGAACTGCGCACCAGCTGGCTTTATGAGCTGACCCACAAGATCAACACCACGCCCTCCCTCTATCTGGCGGCGGGCGCGATCCACGGCTGCATCCTGTGCGAAAAGGGCGAGCCCATCTGCTATATGGAAGATGTCGGTCGCCACAATGCGGTTGATAAAATCGCGGGCTGGATGTTTCGTGAAAAGATTGATCCCGCCAACAAGGTCTTCTACACGACCGGGCGGCTGACCTCTGAAATGGTCATCAAGACCGTGCGCATGGGCATACCCATTCTCGTGTCACGCTCGGGCTTCACCGCCTGGGGTGTCGAGCTCGCGCGTCAAGTCGGCCTCACGCTGATTGGTCGCGCCAAAGGCAAGCGCTTCATTGCGCTCGCCGGGCAAGAGCGTATCATTTTCGACCAAGACCTGAACTTCGTCGAAGAAGAAAGCATGCGCGCGCGCCGCAAGGGAGCCGATGATGAGTGAGACTATCGGCGTCATTCTCGCAGGCGGTCTGGCAAGGCGCATGGGCGGCGGCGACAAAGCCATGCGCGAGATTGCAGGCCGCACGATTTTGCAGCGCGTGATTGATCGCGTAGGGCCACAATGCTCAGGCCTGATCCTCAATGCCAATGGTGACCCGGCACGTTTCGACGCCTTTGAACTACCCGTTGTGCCTGATGATGTGCCCGATTTTGCAGGGCCACTCGCTGGCATTCTGGCCGCGCTCGATTGGACCGCGCAGCACCGACCCGAAACAGACTATGTGGTGAGCGCTGCCGCTGATTGCCCTTTCCTGCCGCGTGATCTCGTCGCGCGCTTTCATGCGTTTCGTCGCGAGGAAGATGCCAAACTCTGTGTCGCACGCTCTGATGGGCAGACCCATCCCGTCATCGGCCTGTGGAGCGTCGCCCTGCGTCACGATTTGCGCAAAGCTTTGGTCGATGAAGATTGTCGCAAAATCGACCGCTGGACCGCGCGCCACGCTCTGGCCACTGTGGACTGGCCAACCCGCCCGGTGGATCCGTTCTTCAACGCCAATACGCCGCATGATCTGACTGAAGCAGAACAGCTCGCAGCATTGGACGATTAGCCCCTCCCCTCTACCGATTTGCGGGAGAGGGTGGCACGCGAAGCGTGACGGGTGAGGGTAAGTGCTGCGGCGGCGCCCTCATCCGCCCTGCTCTGCAGGGCACCTTCTCCCGCAAGCGGGAGAAGGGAGACGCGCTACGAGGTAGGCGTGAAACCCGCAGCGATCAAAGCCGCGCGCGTTTCCTCTGACTGAAGTGATTCCAAAAGCGCCTGCACGGCAGGCCGATCCTTGCGCGCGCTGACAAGCGCCAGATCATAATGCTCTTCCGCAAAGGCCAAGAACGCCAGACCATAGGCTTCAGCGACAGGCGCGATCGTCATGCCCCAATCGGCACGGCCCTGTGCGACAGCAGCAGCCACAGCATTATGTGACTTCGGCTGGTTCCAATAGCCTTCGGGCTTCACACCATCCAGCAAACGATCCAGCAGAATGCGTGTGCCTGCGCCCTGATTGCGATTGACCATCAGGCAATCCGGATCAGCCAGCGCACGCGCCACAGCACCGCGCGCATCAAGTCCGGCAAAGCGCGCATCATCTGCGCGGTAGACAATGCCCTGCATGCGCCGCCAGCCTTCAACAAGCTCCAGCCCTTCACTCAGGAACGGCTTGTTATAGGTCTCGCTTTTGTCATCGAAGAGATGAATGGGCGCAATGTCGCATTCGCCGCGCTTGGCTGCCGCCAACCCTCCGAGCGAACCCACCGCGATGATGCGTGAGGCAAAGCCCGCACGCGCCACGGGCGCAATCGCCACATCAAGTCCTGTGCAATGCGAACCGATGATGGTGAGATCAGGCACACGCACATGCGGCGTGAACAAGGTCACTTCAGTCGAAGTGCCTGCTGCCAAATGGTCAGCTAGCGCATCAATACGCAGAAAACCATCAGCCTGCGCAAAGCTGGTGATCGCACCTGAGCCTTTACCCGTGGGATAAGCCAGCAAACCATCTGCGCCTTCGACCAGCGCGACCATGACAAATTCCGCGCGCCCCAATTCGGAGGCAATGCGCACAGGGATACGCGCCTCGACTTTCGCATCATTGCGCGCAGGCAGGCCCGCCATGCGGCGCAAACTCGGCACAATCATATCGTGGAAAGTGAACATGGCCGATGTCGGAAAGCCAGGCAAAATCACCACGGGCTTGCCATCACATACCGACATACACAAAGGTTTGCCGGGTTTGAGCGCGACGCCATGCGCAATGATTCCGGGCTTACCCAGACGCGCCAGAATGCGATGCGTATAATCGCCCGCCCCTTTGGACGTGCCGCCCGACACGATCAGCATGTCATGCGCGCCCAATGCATCGCGCATGGCTTTTTCGAGTGCGGCTTCATCATCTGCGACATGGCCTAAGAAATTTGGCTCGCCACCATTTTCGCGCACAGCAGCCGCGACAATCGGGCCATTCGTGTCGAAGATCTGCGCTGGTGCGAGCGTGCCGCCCGGCTGCACCAATTCATCACCGGTCGAGAGAATAGCCACACGCGGCACGCGCGTGACATTTATCTCAGCAATGCCACAGGCAGCTAGCATACCGATTTCACGCGCGCCAATCACAGCGCCAGCACGCAGCACGGTCTCACCGCGCGCCATATCCGTGCCCGCCGATGAGATGAACTGGCCCGCACTCACCGCACGGCGCACATCAATCGCACCCTGGGCAGGCTGCGTCTGCTCGATCATGACAATCGCATCCGCGCCGCGCGGCACCGGGCCGCCTGTCGCAATGGGAGTCGCTGTCATCGGCGCAACGACGAGTTTCGGCGCAATGCCGCAAGCGATCACTTCGTCATTGAGCGCAAGGCGCACGGGATTGGCTTCGGAGGCCTGCGCCAGATCAGCGGCGCGCACCGCAAAGCCATCGACATTGGACCGATCAAAAGGCGGCACATCAATGGGTGCACGCACATCTTGCGCGAGCGCACGGCCCAAAGCATCGGCCAGCGCCACGCGCTCTGTGAGCATTGCTCGCGGAAACAGCGCTGACTCAAAACGCGCGAGCGCATCCTCTCGCGAGAGAATGGACAGGAACTGATCCTGCGCAAGGCTGGCATCTGGTTTGTTGGTCATGCGCGAACCGGAAAGGCTGACATCATCTCACCCGCGCCATGGCCTTCACTCATGGCACCGATGAGGCTGACATGTGTGGCACGCGCTACAGATTGCAAGGGCAGATCACCTAAGGCGAGCAGATGAAACTGCCCATCACGCTCTTCAAAAAGTGCGAGCTCGGCCACGCCCACACGGCTGGCAATCTTCTGTGCCAAGGGCAGGCTTTTTTCAGTCCGCACAAGACCCGAGAGGCGCGCAAGCGCTGGCCAGATGAAAGTCTGCAAGGCTGCAAAAGCCTGATCGAGGCGCGCGGGCACACAGATCGTCGGCACGCCCGTGTCTTGCGTCACAATAATCTCACGCCCCGGCTCGAGTGCGATCTGCTGCGCAGACTCAACCGCGCCCAGCGCGATGATCAGATCAGGGGCACCATCGCAACCGGCGCCAGCGCATGCGAGCGCCTCCGCCAGATAGGCCTTCAGCGGGCCATCTTCGCCACGCAAGGCGACCGTCAACACACACACCGCAACTTCGTGCACGCGAGCAGCGGCCAGAAGCATGGCATGTTTTGCTGAGATGACCTCACCAGCCTTCAGCAGCATTGCGCCTTGCGCAAAATCTTCCCCAACGCGGCGAATGTTCTCGCCGGGAAAAGATTCCACCAGCGCCTGAGGGAGCGGCCCATCAAGATCAAAGCCACTGACGTCCACCACACAATCGCAATCAGCAGAGAGTGCGTCACCCGCGTGCAAAAACCGCGGCGCGGCGGACAGAACAATTGGTGCATAGGACGAGGCACCAGCAATCACCTGCGCCTGCATTTCATAACCATCCCGCAAAGCCATCGCCTGTGCTGGGACGGGTTGCGCGACACGCACATCTTGACAAGCAATTTTTCCCATCGCCTGCGCGAGCGCGCGCGGCTGCGCGCTGACAGGTGTCAGCCCGGCCAGCAGACGCTCCAGCGCATGATCATAGGAAAGAAGAGCACTCATGGCCCAAGGGTGTAGCGCGCGCGGCAGGTCTTGCAAACCCGCCGCGCGAGAAACTCATTTGCCCGCGTTGGGGAAGAACAGCTGCTGGCCTTCGATCTTGTAATCAGCGATCACCTTCTGACCCTCGGCCGAGATCACATAATCAACAAAGGCCTGACCGAGATCAGCTTTCACATGCGGGTGCTTGGCGGGATTGACCAGCATCACGCCATATTGATTGAACAGCTTGGTGTCGCCTTCGACCGCAATGATGAGATCATCCTTACCCTTGAAGGAAATCCACGTGCCGCGATCCGACAAGACATAAGCGCCCATGGCCTTGGCCGTGTTGAGCGCTGCGCCCATGCCTTGGCCGATTTCCTTGTACCAATCAGCCTTGGCGGCTGCGGGATCGAGGCCAGCCTCTTTCCAAAGCGCCAGCTCGGCCACATGCGTGCCCGATTTGTCGCCGCGCGACACAAAGGGTGCGGTCTTCGCGTGAACAGCCTTCAGCGACGCGACAATATCTCGCGAGCCTTTGATGCCTGCGGGATCACTTGCCGCGCCCACCAGCACGAAGTCATTGTACATGACGTCAAAGCGCTTCACGCCAAATCCCTCAGCCAGAAACTTTTCTTCCGCTGATTTGGCATGGACAAAGACGACATCCGCATCGCCACGGCGCGCTGTATCCAGCGCCTGCCCCGTGCCTTGCGCAATCACTTTCACATCAATGCCGGTCTTGGCCTTGAAGGCAGGCAGCAAATGATTGAAGAGACCCGAATCCTGCGTCGATGTGGTCGAGGCAATGGTGATGACTTTTTCCTGCGCCTGCGCACCAAAGGTCAGGCAGGCCATCGTCAAAGCCGAAAACAGAATGCGCATATCACTCCTCCGAAATGAGATCACCGCGCAAAAAGGCAGATGCCTGTGCGGTGCGGGGTTGCTCAAAAAAATCTTTCATCGCTGCGGATTCCAAAACCCGGCCGCGATGCAAAAACACAATTTCACCTGCAAGGCGACGCACCTGACCCAGATCATGGGACGCAATGAGAATTTTGATGCCATCGCGCGCAGCCTTGGCAATCAGCTGTTCGAGCGCCAATGTGGCCGAAGGATCAAGGCTCGCCGTTGGCTCATCCAGAATGAGTAATTCGGGCGAGCGCGCCAGTGCGCGTGCAAAGGCAAGCTTTTGCCGCTCACCACCTGACAGGCGCCGTGCTGGACGGCTTGCGAGATCAATCAAGCCGACGAGATCGAGCAATTGCGTGCAACGCCTGTCCTGCTTGGACTTTTCGACGCCAGCCTGATCGAGCGCATAGATGAGATTGGCCGCGACCGAGCGACGCAACAAGACTGGATGCTGAAAGACAATCGCGCGCCGGCGCGGGGCTGGATCACGCGAACCATTCCAATCAATGGCGCCAGAAGTCGGCGCGATCAACCCCATGGCAAGACGCAAGAGCGTGGATTTGCCCGAGCCATTCGGTCCAATGATGAAGGTCGGTGCACCAGCGCGCACAACAAGATCGACATCACGCAAGATCGGTGTGGCACCGACCGCATAGGACACTTTCGCGAAAGTGAGTGGCAGATCGCTCATCCGATCCGCCTTTCAGCATAATACCGCAAGGCCCAAGCGCTCGCATTAATGGCAAAAACGATGGCAATAAGAATAAAACCCAAGCCCATGGCAAGCGCCAGATCGCCTTTCGATGTTTCCAGCGCAATGGCGGTCGTCATCACGCGCGTGAAGCCGTTGATATTGCCGCCCACAATCATCACAGCGCCAACTTCGGCCGCCGCGCGACCAAAGCCCGCAAGCAAAACAGTCACCAGCGCAATGCGCGCGTCATAGAGCAGCGTCAGCAGACGATTGAGCGGGCCAACACCCATTGCATTCAGTTCATCGCGATATTCGCTCCACAAATCTTCAACACTCTGGCGTGTGAGGGCGGCAATGATCGGCGTGATCAGCGCCGCCTGCGCAATCACCATAGCGGTTGGCGTGAACAGCAAGCCCCATGAGCCCAGCGGCCCCGAGCGCGACAACAGGAGAAACGCGGCCAGGCCGACCACCACCGGCGGCAGGCCCATAAAAGCATTGAGCAGAACAATGACCCCCGCCCGACCCGGAAATCGGGTGAGCGCAATCAGCCCGCCCAGCGGCACGCCGATGAGCGCGGCCAAAGCCACAGCGCTCAGGCTGACGACCAGCGACAGGCGGACAATTGCATAAAGCGCCGGATCGCCCGACAGGACGAGATCAAGGGCGCCAGACCCTTCCATCATGATATTCTCCAGCGGCCAGATAGGGTTCTTGTTACGCGAAAAGTCAAATAGTTGAATTTATGCACTCAAGAGCATAAATATGCAGGCATGGATCTGCTCACCACCGCCGAAGCCGCCGATTATCTGCGCCTCAAGGAACGCAAGCTCTATGAGCTCGTGGCCGAAGGTGCGATTCCCTGCTCCAAAGTCACGGGCAAATGGCTCTTTCCCCGCCACGAGCTCGACCGGTGGGTCTTGTCTGGTCTTGCCGTCCCGGCTGGTATGACGGCGCGAGCTGCCCCGCCGATTGTTGGCGGTAGCCAGGATGGACTTCTGGAATGGGCCTTGCGGGAATCAGCCTCGGGGCTCGCCAGCCTGCCCGAAGGCAGCGAAATGGGCGTCGAGCGCCTGTTGCGCGGCGAGGTGATGGCGGCGGCCATTCATTATCACGCTGCCAACGTCACCGATGCAAATGCCGGCGTGGTGGCGCGCCTTGCGGGTCTGCATGATGGCGTGCTGGTGGCTTTCGCCAAGCGCGAGCAAGGCTTGCTGGTCGCGCCCGGCAATCCAAAAAACATCTCATCCCTTGAAGATGTCTTGTCCAAAGGCGCCAGCATGGCCATGCGCCAAAAAGGCGCTGGCGCGCAAATGTTGCTGGATGTGCTGCTGCAGCGCCTGGGCGCCAATACAGCCGCGCTCAATCCATTATTGCCAGCCTGTCTGACAGGGCCTGATCTCGCCAATGCCGTTGCCAGCGGCAAGGCCGATTGCGGCATTGCCACGCGCGCCGCTGCCAAAGCTGCACGGCTGGATTTTGTGCCGTTGCAATTTGAACATTTCGATCTCGTCATGCGGCAGGCGGATTTCTTCCGCCCGCCCGTGCAAGCCTTGCTCAAACTTTTGCGCAGCGAACGTTTGACCCAACGCGCCGCTGAACTCACCGGCTATGATGTGTCAGAGGCAGGTGCGATCCGTTACGCGCCCTGAGGCTCGAAATCTTCCAACCGGCCCATTTTACCGGCGCGGAAATCAGCAATCGCCTGACGGATTTCATCCTGCGTATTCATGACAAAGGGGCCGTGCGCCGCAATCGGCTCATCCAGCGGCTTGCCCGACAATACGAGACATTTCACATCGCTCTTGGCATGCAGCGTAATGCCATCACCCTCTTTGGCAAAGGTGAGCAATCCCGGCTGTGGCAAATCCTGACTGGCCACATGCAACGTGCCAGAAAAATGCGCGACCATGACATTGTCGCCCACGCCAATCGGCAACACGACGTCCGCGCCAGCTTTCAGTTCAAGATCCCAAACATGCAAATCTGAAAAAGTATGCGTAGGGCCTTTTGCTTGCGCGTAGGCGCCCGCCACCACGCGCAAGCGGCTGCCCCCGCCCAGATCAACAACCGGAATCTGCGCGTCCAAAATCGTCTGATAGGCAGGTGCTGCGGATTTATCTTTGGCTGGCAGGTTCACCCAAAGCTGCGCCATCGACACTAACCCGCCGCGCTTGGTCTGTTCGCGTGAGTGAAATTCTTCATGCAGCAGGCCAGAGCCTGCCGTCATCCATTGCACGTCACCCGGGCCAATCGTGCCCGCATTACCTGCGCTATCGCGATGCTCGACTTCACCGTGATAGACAATCGTCACGGTCTCGAAGCCGCGATGGGGATGTGCGCCAACGCCGGGCGGCTTTGTGCGCGGCGGAAACTCATGCGGAGCCGCATAATCGAGCATCAAAAACGGGCTGACCTCTTCGCTGAAAGCAAGATCAGCAAAGAGAGGCACAACGAAAAAGCCATCGCCCACCCAATGAGGCGCAGGTGCGGGCAAAAAGGCAACGGGCTGGCGTGCAGACATCATAAACCCCAACAGTGAACGTCTCTACTTTAGCCTAGGCGTAGGCGCTCGTCATCCGCTCACAGATCAAGGGCCGAGCAGACTTTCCAGCATGGCACTCTGTCTCTATGCTGGCTCCACAAACAGGATGATGATGTTGGACACCAAGATTTCAGTCACCGAAGCGCTGCGCGTATGGCTCCGGATTGCCGCTCTCTCATTCGGAGGCCCCGCCGGACAGATTGCTGTCATGCATCGCATTCTGGTTGACGAGAAACGCTGGATTTCTGACGCGCGCTTTCTGCATGCGTTGAATTATTGCATGTTGCTCCCCGGACCCGAAGCTCAGCAATTAGCGACTTATATTGGCTGGCTATTGCATGGTGTGCGCGGCGGCCTCATGGCTGGCCTGCTGTTCATTCTGCCCGGCATTATTTCGATTATGGCACTGAGTTATATCTATGCCCTGTTCGGATCTATTGGTATTGTGGCCGCGATTTTCTTTGGCTTGAAGGCTGCCGTACTGGCCATTGTGGTGGAGGCTGTCGTGCGGGTTGGCAAACGCGCGCTAAAAAACAATGTCATGCGCGGGCTCGCTGCAGGCGCTTTTCTCGCGCTGTTTGTGTTTCAAGTGCCCTTCCCGCTCATTATCTGCTGTGCAGGCTTGATCGGCTTTGTAGGCGCACAAATGCAACATCCAGCTTTTGCTGCCGCGCCCGCAGAGCTGGACTCAGCACTGGTGCAAACGCATCATATGCGGCGCGGTGCGCAGATCGCCGCACTGTGTGCCGCATTGCTTTGGCTTGTTCCGGTGGGAACACTCGTCTTGATCTTGGGCGAAGGCCACATCTTTTCGCAGATCGCCTTGTTCTTCTCCAAAATGGCCGTCGTTACATTTGGTGGAGCCTACGCCGTGCTCACTTATGTTGCCCAGCAAGCCGTTGAAAACTTTCACTGGTTAAAGCCCGGCGAAATGCTCGACGGGCTCGGCATGGCAGAGACAACACCCGGTCCACTCGTCATGGTACTGCAATTTGTCGGCTTCATGGGCGCGTTCCGCGATGCGGGAGCTTTATCACCATTGCTCGCGGGCACCATTGGCGGATTGATTGCCACATGGGTCACATTCGCGCCTTGCTTCTTGTGGATTTTCCTCGGCGCACCCTTCATTGAAAGACTGCGCGGCAATCGTGCGCTGGCAGGCGCGCTCTCGGCCATTACAGCAGCCGTTGTCGGTGTCATTCTCAATCTGGCTGTGTGGTTTGCCATTCACACTTTGTTTGCGCAGACACAGGATTGGCACGGCATGGATGTGCCTGTGCTGGCATCTGTCCATCCGGCGGCTCTGGCGCTCAGTTGTGGTGCAGCTTTGGCGATTTTTCGGCTCAAGGCCGGCATGTTGCAGGTGTTGGCTGCAACGTCAGTCGTGGGCATTGCGGCCTGGTGGGCGGGCGCGATCTGATAACGCGCCCGCACTTTTGCTTTAGTGTTTCTGATGGGCCTGCAACTGATACTTGCCATATTCCATGGCCGCTGAGTCCCATGACAGCGAATGATGCGCGGAGGCCGCGAAACAATCGCGGAACTGACGCTGCATCGGGCTATCCAGAAACAGTGCACGACCGCCTGCTGCATTGAAGATTTTCTGTGCGGCCTGCATAGCGAGCTGCGCGGCGTAGCAACAATTGCGCTTGCCCTGCACCTGCATCTCTTTCGAGACTTTGTCGCCGCGCTCCAGAACTTCCATGGTTTCCCGCAGTGCGCCCATATACATGCGGTCAGCGGCTTCCAGCTCGGCGGATGCCAGACCAATCAGCATTTGCGTGCCCGGCTCATCAGCCATGGCCTTGCCGCGCGATTTACGCGGCGCGGTATATTCATAATAAGTCTTGAGCAAAGCCTGCGCAGAACCAAGCGCTGCCGCCGTATAGCTGGCCGCCGAGACGCCACCGCGCGGCATGCGAAACACCGCCGAATGATGCATCTCAGCGCCCGGCGTGGTGCCTGCATCATAATCTTTTTTCATAATGATGCGGTGGTCGGGGATGAAGGCGCCATCAACCTTGAAGCTCTTCGAGCCTGTACCCGCCAGACCCACGACTTTCCAATCGTCGATCACGGTGACATCGGTCTTGGGGATCAGCACCATGCAGCCCGTCTTGGAGCCATCGGCTTCGGTAATCGAGCCGCCGCAGATCAGCCAATGCGCATGGTCAATGCCGCTCGAGAAGCCGTGCAGGCCTTCCCAGGTGATGCCGCCCTCAGCGCGCGTGCCTTTGCCAACAGCCGCCACTGCCACGCCCACGCGCTGCGTGTCGTCCTTGCCCCAGACATCATCTTGCGCCTGCTTGGAGAAAGTCGCGAGTTTCAAGGGATTATCGGCGAGCACCATATAGGTCCAAGCCTGCGATGCGCAGCCGCGCGCCAAGGTCTGGATGATCGTGCACAGCACGTCATAGCCCATTTCATAACCGCCATAGAGCACAGGCTGGCAGACACGCAGCAGGCCGGACGCCACATAATCCGCGACGGTTTCGTCCGGGCAACGGCGCAGCGACTCGGCCTGTGAGGCACGCGATGCCAGAACTGGCACCAGCGCTTCAGCGCGTGCAATCATCTCTGCGGGGGTGGCGCTCAGCGCCTTGTTCTTGTCGAGCATGTTATGTCCCCTTATTGGCTCTGCTGGAGCTTCTTCAAGCGCTCAACCACGGCTGGCGGCGAACGATAAGACGTGACGATAATATCCTGAATCTGCTCACCTGTGCGCGGTGTATCGGCACCCAGATTGGCCTTGGCTTGTTCACTCAGAAATTCAGGATCGTTAATGGCATCCCAAAAGGCTTTGCGCATGGCAATGACGCGATCAGCCGGCACGCCTGGCGGCAGCAAATAAGGGCGACCCGTGGCAATCGGGCCAACCGCGGCACGCCACAGCTGGCGGTCTTCCTCATTCTTGACGAGATCAAGAACGAAAGGCACGTCAGGCAATTGCGCCAGCTTTTCGGCGCCATATTGCACGATCAGCTTGACCTTCTTTTCTGGCAGCCAAGTCGGGCGCGTGGAGACGAGAGAATTGTAGAAGACGCTCGGATAGCCATCGAGCTCACCGCGCTCCATCGCCAGCAGCGCGTCATTCTGGCCCGGATAGCCAACGATCAGCTTAAGCTTGGTGCCCAGCGTTTCATTGAGCAGGCGGCCATAAAAGCTCGGCGTCGAATTGGCGCCCGACGAGCCCATGGTGAGCTCTTTCTTTTGCGCTTCGGCAAGCGTGCTGACGGGCGATGTGTGCCAGACTGTCAGAATGCTGGTCTCGACAGAGGGCGAGCCCAACCAGTTGAATTTGGTGGGGTCATATTGCGCCTCCTTGGTTCCAAAGAGCGGCTCGAACGGCGTGTTGTTCTGCACCGCGCCAATCACCGTGCCATCCTTGGCCGCCAGTGTGTAGAGGTGATTGGTGGCGACAATGCCGCCCGCACCTGGCATGTTGCGCACCACAATATTGGGCTGGCCGGGAACATGGCGGACGAGGAAACGTGTCAGCATGCGTGCAATCGCATCATAGCCGCCGCCTGTGGAGGAGGAGACAATGAGACTGACCGTCTTGCCCTTGTAGAAATCCTCGACTGCGTCAGCCCGGGCCACCGAAAGAGTGGTCGTTGCGGCGAGCAGGATCGCGGATGTCGCGACCAGGCCCCGGTGGAAGGCACGCTTCATTTTCTTATCTCCCCTGAGGCCACTCATGAGCCTTTAGTAGTGAGGGTAGCAACCGGGAGCCAGCTTGCCAAGATACTTCCAAGCACCTTGCCAACCCGCCGCGTGCAACCTAACCTCCCCGCAAAACAACAAACTGGGGTCGAAACCATGAAAGCCGAAGCCGTCCTCCACTTCGCCATTCCCGTCAAAGATCTTGACCGTTCGGAAGCCTTCTACACGGGCATTCTGGGGCTGACCAAAGTGCGCCGGAACAACCACATGGTGTTCATGCGCTGCGAGGACGTCTATTTCGTGCTCACCTATTCGGAAAATCCGATTGATGTGAACCCCGGCGACAAGCACGACATTCACACAGCTTTCGTCTACCGCGGCGAGCGCTACGACCAGATGAAGAAATTTCTCGCTGAAAAGAACATCCGCGTCTTCAAGGAAGAAGACCGCGAGCACGGAACATTCCGCGGCCGCAGCGCTTATTTCCACGATCCAGATCGCAATGTCATCGAGATCATGGATCTGCGGGGCGCGCCCGTTCCGGAATAATCATTCCGGCTCAAGCAAACATTGCAATTCAATCGGCGATTCATCGCGAGGGCCAGGCCGGCGGATCAGATCCACCGGCTTGAAGCCTTTTATGGTGCAGGTGAATTGAATCGAATTCGGATCGACCGTGCGCCCGAAAGCACCAAAGCGGAATTTTCCTTCCGCATCGGTGCGCGCCAGAATGGCCTGACCTTTGCCGAATTCCGCCCGCACCAGAACATCGGCCATGGGCTTGCGCGCCTTGATGTTGAGCGCCTCGCCAAAGAAGGGCGGGCCGTCGGCCGGATCACCCAAGCCTGGCTCGACATCATCGCCCCCTGCATAAGCAGGCGCGCCAAGGCTCATCAAAAGAAGCCCGAAACAAGCGTGTTTCTTGAACATGGACCAGCCTTTCAGCGGAAGAAGAAAGCGCGCAGAAGATAGACGAAAAGCACCATGACAATGAGCGGCACAGCCCAGCCGATCACCGATGGCACGTCGCGTGTGCGCACAAAGGGGACGGCGGCAAGCGTCACGCCACTGGCAGCGACAAGGGAAGTCCCCAACCATCCATACCAATACATGCCCGGCCCATTGCGTGGAGGCTGCGTCAGAAAGCCCCATTCATCAATGCGTGGATGATAAGTGAAGAGCGCAAAATTATTCTGCTCGGCGATGACATAAGCGATCGCGAAAGCCGCGGAGAAAATCGGTGTCCATCGGGCGCTGAACATTAAAAAATCCCCCGCACATTATTGACGACATGCCCGGTGATAAAGCCAAACCAGACGGCGAAGAATATCAGCGCGGCTGTCATTTTGCGCGCCCATGCCAGCGCTTCATCCAGCGGTTGACGCCAGACGTGCCAATAGAACGGCAACATGCCAAGGCTGAGTGCCAGAAACTGCTCTTTCAGTTCAAACGAGCCATTCACCGTCCACATGCGCATGGTTTCCAGATAGGTGCGCCCATGCAGACGATAGGGCGGATAGATGATCGCACCCAGAATGAAGGTGATGAGGAAGAGGATCACAATGGCATTCGTGAATTTGGCGCCCTGCACGGCCCGAAAGCTCGGCGCAAAGCCAATGGCCTTGCGCGCTGGCCACCAAGCAGACACGGTTTGATGCGAAATAGCCCCCAGAAGGGCTACCGCGCATAGCCCGTGCAGGATCAATAGAAAAACATTCATCTCCCCTCCCGAAAGCTGTTGGTCGCTTCCTTGGGTTCAAATCTGACCCAGAACACTGCCCCAGTCCAGCTTGCTCGCCTTATTGTGAGGCAAGGGGGGCGAAATCTCCCGCGGCATAGACAATGCGCCCACCCAACATGGTCAGATCCGCATGGATGCGCGCCAGATCGGCAATCGGCAGGGCAAAATAATCCTCTGACAGCACCGCCAGATCAGCCAAAGCCCCGGGCTTCAAAACGCCGCGGCGCGCTTCCTCATGCGAGAACCAGGCGGAGCCCTGCGTCCAGATATGCAGCGCTTCTGCGCGCGTGGGGGTTTGCGCCGCCTCGCGGGTCGCCTGTCCGGCAATGGTGCGCCCATCCAGCATCCAGCGCAACGCGACAAAGGGATTGTAGGACATGACGCGATCCGCATCCGTGCCACCGCCAACCGGCAAGCCAAGCGCCAATGCGTCTTTGAGCGGCGGCAACGCGCTCAACCGCTCGGCCTCATAACGCGCCAGAAACGAGGGGGCGGCAAAATACAATCTGTTTTGCATGAGCCAGCCGAGCTGCAGCTCTTTCATCCGTGCGAGTGTTTGCGGACGCGCATCATGCACATGGGCAATCGACCACCGCAGCGGTGCGTAATCGACCTGCGCGCGCACATGGGCAAAAGCATCGAGCAGGTGGTGAATGGACGCCTCATTGTTCCAGTGGATCGTCAACCCCATGCCTGCACGCGCGGCCCACATCGCAACCTCTTCAAATTCTGCGAGCTGCGCGGCGCTTGGCGCATCATTATTATAGAGGCCCCAGGTCACGCATTCGCCAATGCCGTTGAAGCGGAAATAATCGTCACCCGAAAACATCGGGCTGTATTTGGCGAGCATCTGGAAATCGGATAATTCCTGCCCTGCACGCGGCGCGCAAAATGATGCACGCACACGCACAGACAAAGCACCCTCACCTGCCAATTCTTGCACGGCGCCATATTGATGGAGCTTTAGATTATGCCCACCCGGATCAGACACACCCGTCACACCAAAACGATTGAGCGCGCTGAAAAACGCCTGCGTGCCGCGCTTGGCTTCATCGAGAGAGGGCTTGGGTAAGCGCTCGTATAAATCCACAATGGCTGGCAGATCACCCAAGATCCAACCCGTCCTTTGACCTTGTGCATCGCGCTCGAACCGCGCGGCGCCGGGCAGATCTTCATCGCGCGACAGGCCAAGCAGTGCCAGACCGCGCGCGGACATCAGCACGCCCGCATAAGACATTTGCACATAAACGGGGCGGCCCGAGGCGGCAGCTTCAATCTCTGCCAAAGTCGGGGCGCGCTTTTGATAAAACTGCTGCGCATTCC
>CAINNX010000150.1 GCA_903851305.1 uncultured Hyphomicrobiales bacterium
GCCCAGTTCGTGAAGACGTTCTTCGGCGTCGATGATGTGCCACTGCGTTTTCGCCCGTCGTTCTTCCCGTTCACTGAACCATCTGCAGAAGTCGACATCGGCTGCTCGCGTTCCGGCGGCGAGCTGAAGATCGGTGCCGGTTCCGACTGGCTGGAAATTCTCGGCTGCGGCATGGTTCATCCCAACGTGCTTGCCAATTGCGGCATCGATCCCAACGAGTGGCAGGGCTTTGCCTTCGGCATGGGCGTCGAGCGCATCACCATGCTGAAGCATGGCATCCCCGATCTGCGCACCTTCTTCGAGGCCGATCTGCGTTGGCTGCGCCATTACGGATTCGCTTCGCTCGATATTCCCTCCTTGATCGGAGGACTTAATAGATGAAGTTCACGCTCTCCTGGCTCAAGGATCATCTTGAAACTGAAGCTCCGCTCAACGAGATCGTCGAAACGCTGACGCGCATCGGTCTCGAAGTTGAGCATGTTGTTGATCCTGCCGACACGCTGAAAAATTTCGTCGTCGGACATGTGCTCGATGCACAGCCGCATCCTGATGCGGATCGTCTGCGCGTCTGCATGGTTGATATTGGTGCAGGTGATCCCGTTCAGGTCGTCTGCGGCGCGCCTAATGCTCGCACCGGTCTGAAAACCGTTTTCGCATCCCCGGGTACCTATATTCCGGCTAAAAAATTCACCATCGCCAAAGGCGTCATTCGCGGCGTGGAATCGCTTGGCATGCTCTGTTCGGCAGCTGAACTGGAACTGTCAGAAGATCACGACGGCATCATTGAACTGGGTGCCGCAGCGACGGCCGGGCAGCGCTATGTCGATTTTGCGGGCCTTGGTGATCCCGTCATCGAAATCAATCTGACGCCAAACCGTGCGGACGCAACAGGCGTGCATGGTATTGCGCGCGATCTGGCTGCTGCTGGACTTGGCCGTCTGAAAGACCACGCCATCAAGCCCGTTGCTGGCACATTCCCGTGCCCGGTTTCGGTGAAGCTCGACTTTGCTGCGGGCGACGAGCATCTCGCGCCAGCCTTTGCTTTGCGCCTTGTGCGCGGCGTGAAAAACGGCCCCTCACCTGCTTGGTTGCAGAAGCGCCTCGCCTCGATTGGCCTTCGCCCCATCAATGCGCTGGTCGACATCACCAATTATCTGACCTTTGATCGCGGTCGTCCGTTGCATGTGTTCGATGCCAAGAAAATCGCTGGAAATCTCGTCGTGCGCCGCGCCAAGGCTGGAGAAGAGATCGTGGCGCTCGATGGCAAGACCTACAAGCTTGATCCCTCCATCCTCACCATTGCCGATGACAAGGGCGTTGAATCCATTGCTGGCATTATGGGTGGCGAGGCGTCGGGTTGCGACGAACACACGACCGATGTGCTGATCGAATCTGCGCTCTGGGACCCGCTGACCATCGCGCGCGCAGGTCGTGCGCTCGGCATTGTCTCGGATGCCCGCTATCGCTTTGAACGCGGTGTTGATCCGGCTTTCTGTATTCCAGGTGCGCAAATTGCCGCTCATCTCGTACAAGAGATCTGTGGCGGTGAAGCCTCCGAAATGATTGTTGCAGGTTCGGCGGAGACGGCTACACACACCATCGATTTCCCTTGGGGTGAAGTGCAACGCCTCGCTGGCCTCACTCTCGATCCCTCGCAAATGGCCGGCATCCTCGAAAAGCTCGGCTTTGATGTCTTACGCCAAGCCACCAATGCAAACCGTGTTTTCGTAAAAGTGCCAAGCTGGCGGGCTGATGTCGAAGGCAAGTCCGACCTTGTTGAAGAGGTCGTGCGCATTGCCGGTCTTGATGCCATCACCTCAACGCCTTTGCATCGCGAGAACGCTGAAATCCCCGCGCCCATTCTGACGCTTTTGCAAAAACGCACGCGTCTGGCGCGTCGCGCACTGGCCACACAAGGCTTGGTTGAAGCAGTCACGTGGTCTTTTATTTCCAAGGAGCGGGCGGAATTGTTTGGCGGTGGCGCGAAAGAACTGTCGCTTGCCAATCCGATTGCAGCTGATCTCTCTGACATGCGCCCGAGCCTTCTGCCGGGATTGCTAGCGGCAGCCCAGCGCAATGCCGATCGTGGAATTGGCGATCTGGCTTTGTTTGAAGTTGGCCAGATTTTCAAAGGCGATAAGCCGGAAGATCAGAAGATGGCTGCCTCTGCCATTCGTCGTGGGACAGCGCGTGCAACGGGTGCTGGCCGTCACTGGGCGGGTGCAGCCCGCCCTGTCGATGTCTTCGATGCCAAGGCTGATGTGCTGGCGCTCCTGTCTTCGCTCGGCGTTGCGACAGGCGGTTTGCAAATTGTAGCTGGTGGCCCATCCTTTCTGCATCCGGGTCGTTCGGGAACACTGCAATTCGGGCCCAAAGGTGTAGTCGGCTGGTTTGGCGAATTTCACCCCCGCGTCTTGGAAGCCTTGGATGTGAACGGACCGCTGTGCGGCTTCGAACTCACTCTTGATTCGATTCCAGCCCCCAAAGCAAAACCCACCAAGGTAAGGCAGAAACTCGACTTATCGGATCTCATGCCGCTCGAGCGTGATTTTGCCTTCATCGTCGAGGCATCCGTGCAGGCCGGCGATATTCTGAAAGCCGCACTTGCTGCTGACCGCGCTCTCATCACAGGCGCCAATGTATTCGACGTCTATCAAGGCACGGGCATTCCCGATGGCAAAAAATCAGTTGCCATCAGCGTCACTTTACAACCGCGCGAAAAGACCTTGACCGATACGGAAATCGAATCGGTCATGCAGAAGATCGTGACGGAAGTGACAAAAAAGACAGGCGCAACCTTGCGCGGCTAAAGCAGGAGAAGCCTTATGCTGGTTAGCCTCGAGCTTATTCTGCTCTGCCAATTGCTTGGTGAAGCGCTTGTCCATGCGCTTGGCGTGCCTCTGCCTGGCCCCGTCATCGGCATGGCGCTGCTTCTCGTTCTACTCCTGATGCGCGACACGCTCACACCAGTCTTGCCGCATGAAGTGGGTGACGGCACGCTGGAGAAAACCAGCAATGGCCTACTAGCAAACTTATCACTGATGTTCATTCCAGCTGGCGTTGGCGTGGTGCAACGTCTTGATCTGGTTGTCAGCCATGGCCCTGCCATCCTGATCGCTCTTATTGTCTCGACCGCCATTGCTTTGTTGGCTGGTGTTGCTGTCTTTCGTCTCCTTGCGCGTCTGGTGGGAGAAGAGACATGAACCAGTCAGATTTCGCGCTCTGGGTTTATCTGTCACGCACACCGCTGCTGTGGCTGACACTGACGATCTTTGTCTACGTGCTCGCCGAGCGTATCTCAGCCAAACTCCATCGCAATCCCCTCGCCAATCCCGTGCTGCATTCGGTCTGGGTGATCGGGCTCATCTTGGCTTTCACACACACACCTTACCGCACCTATTTTGAAGGCGCACAATTTGTGCATTTCATGCTCGGTCCGGCCACAGTGGCTTTGGCGGTGCCGCTTTATGCGCATCGGCGTACCGTCATGCGCGTGCTACTGCCTATGGCGGGTGCGCTTGTGGCAGGCGCTATCACTGCAATGGCCTCGGCCGTGCTGATCGCTCAAGCTCTGGGTGTGCCACACGATGTGCTGGTTTCGCTGGCACCCAAATCCGTCACGGTCGGTGTTGCTATGGGCATTGCCGAGCGCACGGGCGGCGACCCCTCACTGGCTGCAGTGCTGGTGCTGATGACGGGTGCTATTGGTGCCATCATCGTCACGCCACTGATGAATGCGGTTCGTGTGCGCGACATGCGTGCGCGCGGATTTGCGCTGGGCGTAGCTGCGCATGGTATTGGTACAGCGCGCGCCTTTCAGGTCGATATGATGGCCGGCACGTTTTCGGGGATCGGCATGGGGCTCAATGGCCTGCTCACGCCGATCCTGGTTCCTGTTTTTCTTCCTCTGCTGCTGGGCTGAGCGTTAGCCCAGATTCAGCTCTTTGAAGAAATCATTGCCCTTGTCATCGATGACGATGAAAGCCGGGAAGTCTTCGACTTCGATCTTCCAGATCGCCTCCATGCCGAGCTCTGGATATTCCAAAACCTCGACTTTCTTGATGCAATCCTGTGCGAGGCGCGCAGCGGGGCCACCAATGGAGCCCAGATAGAACCCGCCATGCTTGCCGCAGGCCTCACGCACTTCTTTCGAACGATTGCCTTTGGCAAGCATCACCATAGAGCCGCCTGCCGCCTGGAATTGTTCTACGAAAGAATCCATGCGCCCTGCTGTGGTCGGACCAAAAGAACCTGAAGCAAAACCCTCAGGTGTCTTGGCGGGGCCTGCATAATAGACCGGATGATTTTTAAAATAATCCGGCAGACCTTGCCCCGCATCAAGACGCTCACGCAATTTGGCATGTGCCAGGTCACGCGCCACAATGATTGTACCAGTGAGCGAAAGTCGCGTCTTGATCGGATATTGAGACAGCGTCGCCAGAATGTCTTTCATCGGACGATTGAGATCGATCTTCACGACATCGCCACCGAGTGCCGAACCATCGACGTCTGGCAGATATTGTGAGGGATTATGTTCCAGCTCTTCAAGGAACACACCTTCCTTGGTGATCTTACCCACTGCCTGGCGATCGGCTGAACACGACACGCCCAAACCAATCGGCAGAGATGCGCCATGGCGCGGGAGACGAATGACGCGCACGTCATGACAGAAATATTTGCCGCCAAATTGCGCGCCAACACCCAGTTGCTGCGTCAGCTTGTGAATTTCTTGTTCCATCGCAAGATCGCGGAAGGCCTGTCCGTCTTCACTGCCTTCAGTTGGCAACTCATCAAGATAGCGCGCTGATGCCAGCTTCACCGTCTTGAGATTCATCTCCGCCGACATGCCACCAATCACAATTGCCAGATGGTAAGGCGGGCAAGCTGAGGTTCCGAGGGTGAGAATTTTCTCTTTCAGAAAAGCGATCATGCGGTCATGCGTGAGCAGTGACGGCGTTGCCTGAAACAGGAACGTCTTGTTGGCGGAACCACCACCCTTGGCCATGAAAAGAAATTTGTAAGCGTCCTCGCCCTCTGCATAAATGTCGATCTGTGCAGGCAGATTGTTTTTCGTGTTCTTCTCTTCGAACATCGAAATAGGTGCAAGTTGCGAATAGCGCAGATTGCGCTTTTCATAAGCATCCATCACGCCTTGAGCGATGGCGCTTTCATCATCGCCATCCGTCCAGATGAACCGTCCCTTCTTGCCCATGACAATGGCTGTGCCCGTGTCCTGACACATGGGCAGAACACCACCCGCAGCAATATTGGCGTTCTTCAACAAATCAAAGGCAACAAACTTGTCATTGCCGGTTGCCTCGGGATCATCGAGAATTTTGCGCAGCTGGGCGAGATGGCCCGGTCGCAACAGATGATTGATATCGATCATCGCTTGCTCAGCCAGCAGACGGATGGCCTCACGGCTGACAGTGAGAATTTCCTTGTCGCCAAGTTTTTCGAGCTTCACACCTTCGCTCGTCAATTTGCGATAAGGGGTCTTGTCCTTGCCGAGGCGGAAAAGCGGGCGGTGCTGATTGGTCATCGTTTGATCCCGGTTGAAATAGGGTTGCTGCTTTCTAGGGGGTTGGCGGGCGCTTTCCAAGATCGTCGTAAGGCCGATAAGCCCCAGGGCGCTGGATGAGTGGCGCCTGCCTCTGGTCTGGCCCACACAGCGGCTTCCATCCTCTGATCCTTACAAGCCATAGCCAACCAGTTTTGAGCCCTCTTTGGCCCCCAAAACATCCAAGACAGCTGCCACAGCTTAAGCCTGTCTGGTTCATTAAAAGGCGCTTGCGTGACGCTGATTTAGGCTGCGTTCTGAGAGCTTGGCGGAGCAATCAGCATTGTGAACAAGGCTGCCGCATCGCGTGTGGCCCTCAATTTCGCTGTTGTCACGGGATCACGAAAAATGCGCGCTGTGCGCGCGAGAGCTTTCAGATGATCAGCGCCGGCCGTTTCGGGCGCAATAAGCATAAAGATGAGATCAACGGGGCCGCCATCCAACGCTTCATAGTCGATGGGGCGTTCCAGGCGCGCAAAGACACCAAAGATACGCGCAGCCTTGGCCAATTTCCCGTGTGGAATGGCAATGCCATTGCCAACGCCTGTTGAGCCCAGGCGCTCACGCTGTAAAAGCGCATCAAAAATTTCACGTGCAGGAATGCCAGACACCAGCGCTGCTTTTTCGCTGATTTCCTGCAAGGCCGCTTTTTTCGACGTGACCTTGAGCGACGGCAGAATGGCGTCAGGGTTAAGCAGATCCTTCAGCGACATGATGTTCCGTGGCCCGGGTGAAAACGCGTTTTTCGGAGCAAAAAGCGTGCCGCAGGCAGTCCCTGCGGCACGACCGATCAGCGTCCTGATCCGACAGATGCCCCATCATGGGGGCTCGGGTCAATCCACCCCACATTACCATCTGGGCGACGGTAGACGATGTTCACACGTCCGTGACCGGCATTTTTGAAAACCTGCACTGGTGCGCCTGTGAAATCGAGCTCCATGACAGCTTCTGCCACGCTGAATGTTTTCAACGCGCTTGTCCGTTCGGCAACGACCACTGGGTGGAATTCGGTTCCCGCATCCTCCTCGTCTGGACCTTGGAGAACATAATCGGCGACCATTTCAACATCAGCCGTAACCAAATGATTTTGTGATCCACCGGCGTGATGGTCTTTCAGGCGGCGCTTGTAGCGTCGTAAACGATTTTCCAGCCGATCCGCAGCCTGTTCAAAACTTGCGTAGGGTTCCTGCGCGCGACCCTCCGCATGCAAAGTCGTACCTGATGTCAGATGCAAGGTGCAGTCGGTTCGATAGCCTGATCCTTCATGGTCGACGACAATGTGACCCGTGACCGCGCCATCAAAATAGCGCGATGACGCCCCATTGATCCGATTCAAAACGTGCTCTCGCAACGCTTCGCCGATGCTGAAATTTTTACCAGAAACCCTGAGGCCCATGTGTTGCCCCCATTGGCACCGCTTCCCTGTGAAAGAATGCAGCTGCGGGCGCTAACGCTGCATCCAACAGTAGGCTAGTGCGGCTCGCGCAAAAAAGGAACCGTCCGTTGGGTCAGATTGACAAGGGCCATTAAATAGCGCCGTGCTGATCCATAGCGATCTTCTCGCGCCGCCGCTCGACAGAGGAGAGGATTCGCAGACTTTCCCGGTACTTGGCTACCGTGCGCCGAGCAATATCGATGTTTTGCTCTTTCAGCTTCACGACAATGGCATCATCAGACAAAACGTCTTTCACCGTTTCTGCATCGATCAATTGCTTGATACGGAAACGCACAGCTTCGGCTGAATGAGCTTCGGCACCCGAACTTGCCGGAATGGATGCCGTGAAGAAATATTTTAATTCAAAAAGACCACGTGGAGACGACATATATTTGTTCGACGTTACACGTGAAACTGTTGATTCATGCATCCCGATCGCATCTGCAATGGTTTTGAGATTGAGTGGACGCAAATGTTCAACACCATGTGCAAAGAACGCATCTTGCTGGCGAACAATTTCAGCAGACACTTTCAAAATGGTGCGGGCGCGCTGTTCTAACGACTTGGTCAGCCAATTAGCTGTCTGGAGGCAATTAGATACAAAGCTCTTGTCTGCAGCGCTTCCCGGCATTTTGGACACACGTGCTGCATAAGTCTGGTTGACCAAAACGCGCGGCAAGCCCTCAGGATTAAGTTCGACATGCCAAGTGCCATCGGGCGCGGTGCGCACAGTCACATCGGGCACAACAGTCTGGATGGGACCGCCTCCAAAGGCCCGGCCGGGCTTTGGATCAAGACGTCGAATCTCTGAAACCATTTCGGCAAAATCTTCTTCATCCACACCGCATATCTTGCGGAGCGCCACAAAGTCGCGCTTGGCCAAAAGAGGAAGATTGTCCAGAAGTGCCTGCATGGCCGGATCAAGTCGATTTTTTTCACGCAATTGAATGGCCAGGCATTCGGCTAAATTTCGTGCACCGACACCGACGGGATCAAAGGTCTGCACTTTTGCCAAAACGGCACGGGCAATGATGATGGACGCGCCGAGACGCTCTGCGATCTCATCAAGACTTTCAGACAGATAACCCGCTTCATCAATTGCATCGATGATCGTGTGACCAATCAGGCGCTCAACTGGGTCAACAACGGCCAAGACCAATTGTTCGGCCAAATGATCTTGCAGCGTGACTTGCGCTGCGACATAGGCCTCAAGATCCGTGCCCTCACCATCACCGCCACCAGATGTGCCGGTCCATGACGTAGCAGATAGTCCCGACCCTTCCATCTCTGCCGGTGTTTCATGGGGTGTTGGGGCGCGATCCGAATCAAACGAATTGCCAATCTCGGTGCCCATATCGGATTCAAGACCATGCTGATCCGTCGATAGGGATTCGGATGCCCAATCACCCTCTGCACGTGATCGGTCGCCTGGATCAAAATCGGCATCACCGTCCCAATGTTCGGCATGTTCGGCGGGCGCATCAGGTATCGGGTCTGGACGGTCTTCACTGCGCTCCAGCAAAGGATTGCGCTCCAGCTCTTCCTCTACAAAAGCAGCAAGCTCAACGCTGGAAAACTGAAGCAGCTTGATGGCCTGCAGCAGCTGCGGCGTCATCACCAGGGACTGACCCTGACGGAGCATGAGCTTTGTTGAAAGCGCCATTCAGCTACTCAATTACCTTTTCCTCGCGACCGATGGTCGGCCCGGAAATTGCATATACATCACTTACGGAGCGATAGCTATGCTAAGTCGCCCTCAACCAGGCTAAGCTGACGCATCTCTGACGGTTTTTGGTTAATTCGATCCGAAATATTCTGGTATTTCCGTCACATGCGGAAGTCTTGGCCCAGATAGAAGCGGCGCACATCTGGATTGGCAACGATTTCTTCTGGCGTTCCTTCGGTCAGAACCTGCCCAGAATGAATAATATAAGCGCGATCGATGAGGCCCAAGGTTTCGCGAACATTGTGATCTGTGATCAAAACGCCAATGCCGCGCTGCTTCAAATGGCGGACCAGTTGCTGGATATCGCCCACCGCAATGGGATCAATGCCGGCAAAGGGCTCATCCAACAGCATGAAACTTGGCTGTCCGGCCAAAGCACGAGCAATTTCGCAGCGGCGCTGCTCGCCTCCTGACAGGGCGATAGAGGGCGCTTTACGCAGCCGCTTGATGTCGAATTCTTCGAGCAGGGATTCGAGCTGCTGTTCGCGTTCATCCCGATCTGAGACGGTATTTTCGAGCACGGCGCGGATATTGTCTTCCACATTCAGACCACGAAAGATCGAGGCCTCCTGAGGGAGATAGCCGATACCTAAACGAGCGCGCCGATACATCGGCAGTTGCGTGACCGCATGCCCATCCAGATCGATACGCCCTTTATCAGGGCGCACCAAACCCGTGATCATATAAAAAACCGTCGTCTTGCCAGCGCCGTTGGGGCCCAATAGCCCCACGGCCTCGCCACGGCAAACAGCTAGGCTTGCATCCTGAACAACCTGCCGGCCGCCATAGCTTTTGCCAAGACCATGAGCAGCGAGCCAGCCCTCGCCCTGCGCTTGTTTAGGCGCCTCGCGCAAATCCGTATTTTTTATCAGGGAAGACGTCGCCACTGGATCGGCTCACATTCTCAATTAGCGCGCAGAGCTGCGCCCGGAGGGCTTGGCCGATGTTTTCTCATCATTCGAGCCCGGTGTGAAAATGGAATTCACACGCCCGCCAATCACCTGCGCATAGCCGGTGTCGAGATCGTAAACGAGCTTGGAGTCACTGTTGCCTTTGGTAACGTTGGTGCCTTGGCTCAGCACGACATTGCCGAACAAATAAACTTTGTTGTCGATTTTGTCGAACACGCCATTGTCGCCTGTACCAACCTGATCGCGTTGTGTCACAGTGACTGGACCTTTGGCTTCAATGCGACGAATGCGACCCGACGAATCTGTTTTCACAGCCTGCTGAGCCGCCGCCATGCCTTCGTCCTTGGTGAGGAAAACGGTCATGATGGATGCGCGCATATTAGAATCGCCTTGCTGCACAAACACATTCCCCGTGTAGACAAGCTTTTGATCGCGATCGAAATATTCGAGCTTCTCAGCATCAACAGTGATCGGCGCTTTGGCATCCCCGCCGGGCAAGATGGTACCGTTATTGCTTTTTTTAACTTGCGGTGCAGAAGCGGTCCCTGCAGCCTGCGCGCCAGCGCACAGAAGACCCACAGCAACGAAAACTGCCGTGAATGCGGCCGTTAATCTCATTGCGCCGTGCCCCCTGAAGTCGGTTCGGACGGATTGCCCGAAGAAAATGTTGAACGCACCTTACCTTCAAAAATAAGCCCTTGGCCATTGTCGACCATGTTCATCTTGTCGGCTTGGATTTGACCTTCGTTGATGAGCACTTTGACCTTCTCATCCGTCACCATCGTGCCGGCTTTGAAATCCATCCGTGCGCTCTTCATATCGATATCGTAGGTGTTTGATCGCACACGGACAGCGCTATGAAAGTCTATGAACTCTCGGAAACTGTCATAGGTGCCCATCGATGACACCACGCGCACACTTGTCTGGTCGATCATGCCAATTTTGGCATCAAGATTATTGAGCTCAAGAAGATTGGGGGCACGCACATCCTGCACGCCAGAATCTGCGTTGACTTCATACGGACGCCCATCGCGCCGATAGCCTGCCAGGCGCGGCTGCTCCATCGTCACACGTGTGCCGTCGAGATTGCTGCCTTTGATCGACACTTCAGGCGCACTCTTGCCAAACGGGTTGAACCAACCAACGCCAATTGCAGCAAGGGCGCCAACAACAGCGCTCGTCAACAATGCGCGACGCAGAAACAAAACTTGCACAGAATGACGATTGGCCGCGCGGAAATTCAAGGCGCGCTGTGCGCCTTGTCCCGTTTGATCCATCCGTCCATTCATTGTCACGCTTTAGCTCCTGAGGGACCCGAAATCTGATGATCAGACAGATATCTGATCATTGATGCGCAAATATGTCCTGCTCGGGCCAGCCCAGCAAGTCGAGACGGGCGCGGACCGGCAAAAAGCCAAAGCAGGCGGCGGCCACCTCTGTCCGGCCCTCCCGCGCCAGCATGGCGTCAAGCTTGGCCTTCAAAGCATGCAAATACAGCACATCTGACGCAGCATAGGTCAACTGCGCTTCACTCAAGCTTGTGGCTGCCCAGTCCGAGGATTGCTGCTGTTTCGACAATTCAATGCCGATCAATTCCCGTGTCAGATCTTTCAACCCATGCCGATCCGTATAGGTGCGGACCAGTTTGGAAGCGATCTTGGTGCAATAAACGCTATTCACCGGCGTACCAAAAGTCTTTTCCAGAACAGCAATATCAAAGCGTCCAAAGTGGAAAATCTTGGTGACCGCAGGATCGGTCAGCAGCTTTTGCAGGTTTGGTGCGCTGGGCTGACCCTGTGCGATCTGAACCACATCAGCTGTTCCATCGCCCGCCGACAATTGCACAACGCACAGCCGGTCGCGGTGCGGGTTAAGACCCAAGGTCTCTGTATCTATAGCCACGCTTGCCCCAAAAGAGGCGCTGGCCGGCAAATCACCCTGATGAACGCGGATCGTCATGACACGGCCTGTTTCTGGAAACTTTCTGCCCGTCACATACCGCCCGCCCTATGGGGCATGCAAGCAGCGACTCCTATCCCAATACGACCAAAGCTTTAGCGTTGCATTTATGTCGAGGGCTAGATGAGAGGCGGGATTTGGTCCATTATAACAAAAAAGAGATAAAAGGGCAGGGAAACAGTGACGCCAGCACAAGTGAGAATGGCACGCGCCGCCGTCAATTGGTCGCTCGACCAGCTGGCGCAGGCTGCGGGCGTCCATCGCAACACAATCCATAATTTTGAAAACGGGCGATATTCTGGCAGTCCGGAAAAATTGCGCGCCGTTCGCCAGGCCTTGCAAAAAGCGGGGGTCGAATTTATCGGCGAGGCTGAAAATGCGGGTGTGCGCCTGCGCCCACACAGCGCAGGCGACACACTCGCTGCCGCCGGTCTGGCGCTGGCGGGCACGGCCGGCACGCTCATGGCTGCGGGGCAAAGCGTCTTGGTGGTCAATTCAACCCAGGATGCCGGGTTGGCCCGCTCTATTTTGGAAGAGCTCAGGGTCAATGTGATCGAGGTTGAGACGGGTGAAGAAGCGTTGATGATCCTTCAGGAGCACGCCCTCAATCTCTCGGCTGTTTTCACAGATGTGATGATGCCCGGCATGGATGGCGTGGTTCTGGCCAATATAGTCATGAAGACCTGGCCCGCGATCAAAGTGATCCTATCGACGGGAGCCGCTGGCCTTCTGGACAAGCAGCTCCCGCCTAATGCGCAATTGATTTCAAAACCCTGGCGGATCAGCGAAATGTTCCGCCTGTTCAAAAGCGCCTGACCTAACCCATCGTCGGGTCGAGCACGATTTTTCCCATACCTGCATCAGATTCCATCATCCGATGCGCGTCCGCCGCCTTGGATAGTGGCAAGACGTGCGCGATGCGCACTTTGATCTTGCCTTCTGCAGCAGCTGCAAAACATTTCGGGCGATCTTCATCGCGTGAACCCGGCATGCCCTTGATCGTGATCTTATGGTCGTAGAGATGGAAAAAATCGATCATGACCTTCGGACCGCCATGAGCACCGGCTGTCACCAATCGGCCCTCGTTGCCTAGCGTCAAAAATGCTTCGGGCAGCACTTTCGGATTGGCAATATTGTCATAGAGAACATGGACACCCTTGCCCTCTGTGATGCGCATCACTTCGGCACGTAAATCCTGTGTGGAATAATCAATAGCATAATCAGCGCCCAGCTCCAGACCAGAATCAGCCCGCTCACGCGAGCCTGCTGTTGTGATAACGCGCGCGCCAATCACATGTTTCGCGATCTGAATGCCAACACTGCCCAGGTTACCGCTAGCGCCCATGATGAGAACCCATTCGCCCGCCTTCAAGCCAGCCACATTGACGAGCAGATTCCAGGCGGTCGGACAATGGCGCATGACAACAGCGGCTTCATGGAAACCGAGCTTGTCAGGCAAAGCAAAAGCTGAGCTGGCCGGAACACAAACTTTTTCGGCAAAACCACCCGGCCGCTTGATGCCCATCATGCCATTGCGCTGCGTACCACCCGTGCCATCTTCATTGCATGGATCAAGCGGCATGCGACCGGCTGCGCACGCACGATCACCAACTTTGAATCTGGTCACGCCGGGGCCAACAGCATCAATGATGCCAGCGCAATCAACGCCGGGGATCAGAGGTAATTCAACGCCACGCTGAGCTTGCTCGCCACGTCGCACAGCGACGTCAAGCACGCGATTAACAGTAGCGGCATGAACAGCAATACGGATCTCGCCAAGACGGGGTGCGGGATCGGGCAGATCCTCATAAGTCATGACATCTGGGGGACCGAATTGCCGAATGACAATGGCCTTCATCTACGCCTCCCGTCTTTGATTTTTGAAGGGCGGCAGGATCAAGCCTGCCACCCCTTTAATTTGTTAGCGCGCGCGTTCGACGCGACGCTGGAGATATTTGAAGTTGATGGCATTCTGCTCTGGGCTCAACAATTTCTTGCGCAGCGCCATCACATCCTCCAACGGGAATTCACCTGCTGTTTCACCCGCGGCTTCAGCGATCATCTGAATCTGACAAGCGTTTTCGAGCATGATGCAGCTGATCACGGCATCTTCAATCGTTGGTCCACAAACAACCACGCCGTGATTTTTCAAAAAAACGACCGGGCATTTGCCAAGCGCCTTGGCGACACCATGTCCCATATCCTTTGAGCGAATGAGATCAATGGAATCCGTGTAGACCCCATAATTGTCGACAAACAAAGCGCTGGGTTGGCTCAAGGCTTTCATCCGACGACCCATCGCCGAAAAGGCAACGGCATAAGTCGGATGCGTATGAATGCTGGCGTTCAGGTCTGGACGCATCTTGAAAATTTCGGAATGGATATAGACTTCGCTATGGCGCGGTGCCCAACCATCAACCTTATTTCCTTCAAGGTCACAGGTGACGACGTTGTCGACTGTCATTTCATCAAAGCCGAATGAATGTGGCTTCATGTAAAATTGGTTGGCATCATCAGGCACGCGAACACAGATATGACCGCGCGTGAAATCACCCTGACCAGCGGCATCTAGGATATGGCCACCAGCGACCAGTTTTTGTTTGGCTTCATCGCGTGTCATTGTTTTCTCCCTGAGCCTTTGCGGCTTTGATCTCATTATTGCGCCCCGGACCAAATCCGGGGCGACTTATTTTAGATGGCCGCAATCACGGCAATTTCGACTTTATATTGCGGGCCAACAAGCTTGGCTTCGAGTGTCGCACGCGCGGGCGTATGTCCTTGGACAACCCACTTGTCCCAGACCGAGTTCATTTCCGGGAATGTCGCGATATCGGAGAGATAGATGGTGGCTGACAGGATCTTTGTCTTGTCAGACCCCGCTTCGGCTAAGATCGCGTCAATCAGATCGACGATTTCCTGCGTCTGCTCCGCAACGCTCAAGCCCACCGTTTTGTCGGCGACCTGGCCCGCCGTATAGACCGTATTGCCATGCACCGCGGCCTTGCTCATGCGGACGCCGGGACCGATACGCTTGATCGTCATGTGATCTGTCTTTCTCTTTGAGTGCTGTCAGATAAATTTCACGCGCGGCACATCGCCCATGAAATCACGCTTGGCAAGATCAACGCCATTGTGGCGCAAGATCGCATAGGCGGTGGTTACGTGAAAAAAGAACTGCGGCATAGCCTGATGAAGCGCAAAATCTTCACCCAGCATCACGCGTGTATTGGCTGAAGTTGACCACGTGATTTCGCGGCCCTCTGCTGCATCAATCTTGGCTGGATCGATGCTCTTCACAAAAGAAACAGTCGCGGCAATGCGGGCGCGCAATTCATCAAACGTCTTTTCCTCATGCGCGGGCTTTTGCACCTCAACACCAGACAGCATGGAGGCGGTGGTGCGGGCCCAATCGGTCGACACCTGAATCTGCTTTTGCAGCGAATACATATTGGGGAAGAGGCGGGCGGTCAGCAGAGCCTGCGGATCAATCTTGCGGTCCACACAATGGGCCGCGACCTTGTCACACATGCCAGCGAGGCTGCCGAGCATCTGCAACATGAGCGGAATATGGGCCTGATAAAGCGACAAAGACATGCGGAACCCTCCCGTTTTTCTTGTGTGATCACTCATCGATAAAGCATGGCCGAAGCAGCTTCAACCCAGCGTGCAACTTCGATAAATTGGGCATAACTTACTCATAAGTCGGTGTATGACCTGTGTTCAAATCTGTGAGCAAGGCTGTGGACAGTCTGTGAACTCACAGTACGTTCTTCGATCCATTCAATGGGTTATCTGAATCCCAAGCATAGCGGACTATTTCAAATCGCATGGCCCGGCTGTCGATAAGTAGGATGCGGCCAGTCAGTCCCTCACCAAAGCCGACAATTTCACGGATCGCTTCAAGCGCCATCATCGCCCCGACCATGCCTGTGAGGGCACCGAGCACGCCAGCTTCTGCGCAAGCCTGGACGGCGCCTGCGGGTGGTGCCTCAGGAAACAGGCAGCGATAGGTCGGGTTCTTTTCGCCTGCCGCATTCAGCTCGAATGGGCGCAAAGTGGTCAAAGACGCATCAAATGTCCCGACCGCTGCCGTGATCAGCGGTTTCTTTTCAAAAAAGCAGGCGTCGGAGACCGCATAGCGGGTCTCAAAATTATCTGACCCTTCGACCACCAGATCATAGTCGCCGACCAAGGCCCGGCCATTGGTGGCATCGATCCGCTGGCGGTGGGCCATGACCTGTACGTGGGGGTTCAGGCGGGCAATGGCGCGTGCTGCGCTCTCGACTTTGGGAGCGCCTATGTCCGGCGTCCCGTGCAGAACTTGCCGCTGGAGATTTGAAAGGGCCACCTCGTCGTCGTCGACGATGCCGAGCGTGCCGACCCCCGCAGCCGCCAGATATTGCAGGACCGGGGAGCCCAGACCGCCCGCCCCGATCACAACAACCCGCGCTGCCTTGAGTTTTTGCTGCCCGGGGCCGCCGACGCCCTGCAACACGATGTGGCGCGCGTAGCGCTCGATTTCTTCTGCTGACAAGCTCATGACGCCAAACTAGGGAGGCGAGCCTATGAGGGCAAGCACACAGGTCTTCTCTTTGGCTCTTTCGCCCTCTAGAAGACATAAACCATCCCTCGAACTGGCCGTGCCCGTGCTGAGAAACGCCATCCCGCTCACTCTGGGCCTATCGCTGCTCACAGGCCTTGTCTTTGGCCTCGCGCCAGAGCTCGATCTCGCCGTGGCGCACCTGTTTTGGCGACAGGGAGCGGGCTTCATAGGCCAGACCCCGAAGGGAGAAATGCTGCGCAGCATTTTTTATGCTGCACCCCTCTGTCTTGCCGCATTGGCCGTGTTTGGCTGGCTTTTGCGCCTAGCGGGCCTGAAGCGTTTCTTGGCCCCCTCAGGGCGAGCCGCCCTTTATCTGAGCCTGTCCCTGGCCCTTGGCCCCGGTCTTTTGGTCAATGTGATCCTCAAAGAGCATTCACATCGGCCCCGGCCAATCCAAACGCAGGACCTAGGCGGCCAATGGGAGTTTCGTCCCTGGTATCGTTTTGACGGCCAATGTCAGCGCAATTGCTCCTTCGTCTCGGGCGAAGCCGCCTCTGCCTTCTGGACACTGGCGCCGGCTTTATTGACGCCTGCGCCTGTACGAGCCCTTTCCATCACGGCGGCCCTGACCTTTGGGGTGGCAACAAGTGCGCTACGGATGGCTTTTGGCGGCCATTATCTATCCGACACGCTATGGGCGGGCTTGTTCACGATCCTGATCGTGCTGGGGCTTTACCGGCTTTTCTGGCCGCAAAAGACCAAGGAATCTGACTTGCGTGACACGGGCGCGGCTCTATAGTCCGCCGCGATCAAGCTGGGTTAAGCCCACGCATACGTCCGCCTCCTCATTCTGCGACAAGAGCCGCCCCATGTCCCAACCCATCAAAGACGTCAAACGCGTAGTCCTCGCCTATTCTGGCGGTCTTGATACGTCCATCATCCTGAAATGGCTGCAGACGACTTATAATTGTGAAGTCGTGACCTTCACGGCCGATCTGGGCCAGGGCGAAGAGCTAGAGCCAGCGCGCAAAAAAGCTGAAATGCTCGGCATCAAGCCGGAACATATTTTTATCGAAGATCTGCGCGAAGAATTCGTCCGCGATTACGTCTTCCCGATGTTTCGTGCCAATGCGCAATATGAGGGAGTCTATTTGCTCGGGACATCGATTGCCCGCCCGCTCATTGCCAAGAAGCAGATCGAAATTGCACGCAAAGTTGGCGCCGATGCCGTTTCGCATGGCGCCACGGGCAAGGGCAATGATCAGGTGCGTTTCGAGCTCGGCTATTATGCACTGGAACCAGATATCAAAGTGATCGCGCCATGGCGGGAATGGGATTTCAAAAGCCGCGAAGCACTGATTGCTTTTGCCGAAGAGAACCAGATCCCGATTTCAAAAGACAAGCGGGGCGAGGCACCTTTCTCTGTTGATGCCAATCTGTTGCATTCCTCATCCGAAGGCAAAGTGCTGGAAGATCCGTGGGTCGAACCACCAGAATATGTCCATATGCGCACGATCGCGCCCGAAGATGCCCCCGATGTTGTGACTGAAATCACAGTCGATTTTGAAAAGGGTGATGCGGTCGCCATCAACGGCGAGAAAATGTCGCCAGCCACCCTGCTGACCAAGCTCAATGAGCTTGGCAAAGCCAATGGCATTGGTCGCCTCGATCTCGTCGAAAACCGCTATGTCGGCATGAAATCTCGCGGCGTTTATGAGACGCCGGGCGGCACCATTCTCCTGTCCGCCCACCGCGGCATCGAATCCATCACACTCGACCGTGGCGCAGCCCATCTGAAGGATGAGCTCATGCCCAAATATGCTGAGCTGATCTACAACGGCTTCTGGTTCTCGCCGGAGCGTGAAATGTTGCAGGCGCTGATCGACAAGAGCCAAGAGCGCGTGACAGGCACAGTCCGACTGAAGCTCTACAAGGGCAATGTCCGCGTGGTAGGACGCCAGTCCCCCTATTCGCTCTATGATCAGGATCTTGTCACATTCGAGGAAGGCGCCGTCGCCTATGATCACCTTGATGCGGCGGGCTTCATCAAGCTCAATGCCCTACGCCTGCGCACCTTGGGCAAGCGCAACAAGCGCGGCTAAGCTGACATTCAAAGGCCTCGTCACAAGCGGGGCCTTTTTTCATCTCCGCTCGTTGTCTGTCCGGGTTCACAAATGCCCGACTTTCGTGTATTCAGCGCGCAAACCGGCCTTTGGCCGTCTCGTTTCCACAAGATCGCGAGTTGCCCGCCCAGTTCAAAACCGGGCCTGCAAAATCGTTTATGCCGTCGCCGGATGTCCGGGGCGCCGATCGCAAACACTGGCAGGCCCATGAAACTGCGTAATATCGCCATCATCGCCCACGTTGACCACGGCAAAACAACGCTCGTCGACAAACTCCTCCAACAGTCGGGTGCATTCCGCGACAATCAGCGCGTTGCTGAACGCGTGATGGATTCCAACGATCTTGAAAAAGAACGCGGCATCACCATTCTCGCCAAAGCAACATCGGTTGTCTGGAAAGACGTTCGCATCAACATCGTCGATACTCCAGGCCACGCCGACTTCGGCGGCGAAGTGGAACGCATTCTCTCGATGGTCGATAGCGCCATCGTTCTCGTCGACGCTGCTGAAGGCCCGATGCCGCAGACAAAGTTCGTGGTCGGCAAGGCGCTGAAGATCGGCCTCAAGCCGATCGTCTGCATCAACAAAGTCGATCGCCCCGACGCACGCGTAACAGAGGTCGTCAACGAAGTGTTCGACCTGTTCGCTGCAATCGATGCAACCGATGAGCAGCTCGACTTCCCGATCATTTACGGTTCAGCCAAGCAAGGCTGGGTGGCTGACTCTCCTGATGGTCCACAGGATCAGGGCATGGCTGCTTTGTTCGACATCGTGCTCAAGCATGTTGCCGAACCAAAGATCGAAGAGGGTTCGTTCCGTTTGCTCGGTACGCTTCTCGAAGCCAACCCCTATCTCGGCCGCATGGTCACAGGCCGCGTGTTCGCGGGTTCTGTGAAGCCTAACCAGCAAGTCAAGGTTCTGGATCGCGAAGGCAAGATCGTCGAGCAGGGCCGTATTTCGAAAATTCTCGCCTTCCGCGGCATTGAGCGTCAGCCGATTGATGAAGCAGAAGCCGGCGACATTGTTGCCATTGCGGGTCTCGAAAAATTCAACGTCGCCGACACTCTTTGCGCGATGGATGTTACAGTGCCTTTGCAGGCGCAGCCGATTGATCCGCCGACATTGTCGATGACCTTCATGGTCAATGACAGCCCGCTCGCCGGCACCGAAGGCGACAAGGTAACGAGCCGCATGATCCGCGCTCGCCTCTACAAAGAAGCTGAAGGCAACGTTGCTCTACGCGTCGAAGATTCACCTGGTGGTGACAGCTTCATCGTGTCGGGTCGCGGCGAATTGCAGCTTGGCATTCTGATTGAAACAATGCGTCGTGAAGGTTTCGAGCTCAGCATTTCGCGTCCGCGCGTTGTGTTCCAGCGCAACGAAGACGGCACAGTTCTTGAGCCGATCGAAGAAGTCGTGATCGACGTTGATGAAGAGCATTCCGGCGTGGTCGTTCAGAAAATGGCCGAACGCAAAGCGGATCTGTTGGAAATGCGCCCGTCCGGCGGCAATCGCTTGCGTCTTGTGTTCCATGCACCGACACGTGGTCTGATTGGTTATCAGGGCGAATTGCTCACCGATACCAAGGGTACGGCGATCATGAACCGCCTGTTCCACGAATATGCGCCCCACAAGGGCGACATCCAGGGCCGCCGCAACGGCGTGCTGATTTCCAATGAACAGGGCGAAGCCGTTGCCTATGCCATGTGGAAGTTGGAAGATCGCGGCCCTATGATGATTGAGCCCGGCTGGAAAGTTTATCGCGGCATGATTGTTGGCGAACACACCCGTGAGAATGATCTCGAGATTAATGTGCTCAAAGGCAAGCAGCTCACCAACATTCGTACCCAAAGTAAGGATGAGGCGGTGCGCCTGACGCCGCCGATCCGCATGACGCTGGAAAAGGCGCTCGCTTACATCGAAGACGACGAGCGCGTTGAAGTGACGCCAAAGTCGATCCGTTTGCGCAAGGGCTTCCTTGATCCAAATGAGCGCAAGCGTGCTGAGCGGTCCAAGGATGGAACGATCTGATCCATTCAGATGAGAGAATAAAAAAAGGCCGCTCTAACGAGCGGCCTTTTCTTTTGCACAAATTATAATGGATCAATCCATCAACATGCGCTTCAAAAGTTCGAGCTCTTCATTGAGCTGCCCGTCATTGTTCGACAGTCCTTCGATTTTGCGCACGGCATGAAGTACGGTCGTGTGATCACGTCCACCAAAACGGCGGCCAATTTCTGGCAACGAGCGCAGTGTCAGAACCTTGGCCAAATACATGGCAATCTGACGCGGGCGTACAACCGTTGCTGTGCGACGCGACGATAAAATATCGGCACGACTCACATTGAAATGGGTCGCAACGAGTTTCTGAATGTCTTCAATCTTGACGCGCTTGGGTTCGCGCGTGCGCACAAGATCACGGATTGCGGTTTCGGCCGTCTCAACTGTGAGCGGCGCGCCGGTCAAGGTGACATGGGCAAGCAAGCGATTCACCGCGCCATCCAAATCACGACCATTGGTCTGGATCGAACGGGCGACAAAAGTGATCACGGGAGCTGGGACTTCAAAAGTTGGCTGTGAAATCCGTGCCGTCGCAATGCGTGTTTCAAGAATTTTCACACGCAAGGCTTCGTCGAGCGAACCCATTTCGACACACAAACCGCCAGCCAGACGCGAACGGACACGCTCATCGAGGCTTTCGAGATCTGACGGCGGACGATCTGCCGCGATAACAACCTGGCGACCGGCGTCAATCAGCGCATTCAGCGTGTGACAGAATTCCTGCTGGATAGACTTACCCTGCAAAAACTGGACATCATCAATGACCAAGACATCAATTGCCCGCAGCTTTTCCTTGAAGGCGATTGCCGTCTGCGCCTTCAGAGCGGAAACAAAGCCATACATGAACTTCTCGGCCGTCAGATAGATGACCCGACGGCCAGCCTCGGTTGCATTATGGGCGACGGCCTGAATCAGATGGGTTTTGCCCAGTCCCACAGAGGCATGGACATAGAGGGGATTGTAGATCGGCAGCTCGGAAGCGGGAGCCTGAGCCACGCGCTGGGCAGCGGCATGAGCCAGCTGGTTCGACTTTCCGACGAGGAATGATGCGAAAGTCAGACGGCGATCCAAGGGGGAGCCACCAAGAGCATCGCTTTCACCGATTTTGGTATCCCGATGAGCGGTCTCGGCATCTCGTCTGGCTGAAAGGGTGCTGGTTGGTGCGAAAAGGCTAGCGGTGTTTCGCTGGGCCACCTCGTCAGCGCGCACGGTTGCTGGTTCTGCAGCTCGCTGGGCCACCACCCGGCCTGAAGAGCGCACAGAGACAGCCAGCGAGGCAATGCCTGGAATTTCAGCTGATACGGTTGCCAGAATGCGGTCTGTATAATGCGACTGGATCCAGCTCTTCAGAAATTTTGTCGGCACGGACAAGCGCGCGACATCATCATTGACCTCATCAAGCTCGAGACGTCCAAACCAAGAATTGAAAACATCTTCGCCCAATTCCGCGCGAAGACGACGACAGACACGTTGCCAAGCCTCAGAATAATCCATGGCAACGGAAGCGTCAGAATTTTCCGCAGCGCGCGAGGCATGAACGGAATCGAGACGTGGCTTAAGCATCGAATATCTTCTCAATCATGAAAGGCTGAGGTGACCCTCAGAAGGGGTTTAAAATGCGCAATGACGCAGGCTAACGAGCCCAGATGGGCGAATAAGGGCCGGACCCTTAGCTCAGCTCAATAAAACCCCGAGTGGCCAAAAGGGGCTGCCTCATTGGCACAACTTTCAACGCCACGGATTTCAAACGCACCCTTCAGATTGCCATTTGTGAGATCTGCCTTGGCCGTAAATTCCGATTTGCGCGTGAAAGTCATGATGCCCCTTCTGTGACAAGCGTCACAGTTTAATCATCCACTTTTTTTATAAGCAGTCGCTTATAAGGCCTTTTGGAACAGTCCTCGAACAGAGCTCACCAACGACAGACCATCTTTTGGAGCTATGCGTCCATGACACACAGTCATTACACATAACTTCTTATTTTCGATCGTCTTTTGAAAGTCGCTCTCAGTTCGTTCTGTCTTAAGAAATACTTACACAGCGCTTCCAAGCTCCGCAACAATCTCATCAAAGCAGCGGTTTTTTTTGAGAAAAAAAAAGCACCCCCGTAATGTACGAATCTGGATTGACCTGCATAAAGCACTGATTCTTGGGGACTTGTGAGAAGTCATCTATGACGCTTACGTGTCACGATGGCCCAACTCATGAAGCTCTGCGGAGTGCTTAAAATGTTTGTCAAGCCGGGCGATTTTTAATGCTTGCCCTGCTTTGTAGCCAAGTCATTGAATCTGAATGGTTTCAAATGATCTACCGAAACGCGCAAAAAGAAATAGTCTAAAGTGTGGCGTGCTCGTAATGGGCGCAGTTTCACTCACGCAAAATTCAAAAAAACCCGGCAGAACCGGGCTTTTTTAAACTGTTCGCTTCATTTTGAAGCAGATTATTTCGCGAGTGCCTTCACGCGCACTGTCAGGCGCGAAATTTTACGCGAAGCATTGTTCTTATGAACGATGCCCTTTTGCGCAGCGCGCATTACCAAAGGCTCAGCAGCTGCGAGCGCTGCCTGAGCAACATTAGCATCGCCAGTCGCGATAGCTTCTTCAACCTTGCGCACATAGGTGCGCATCTGGCTACGACGTGCGCGGTTGACCGCGGTGCGACGATCGATCTTACGGACGGCCTTCTTGGCCGAGGAGGTATTCGCCATTGGTTTTCCTCGAAGGATAGGCCGCTCGAGAGGGGCCTAAAAATTCAGTTCCCACACCTATAGCGCGGAAGATTGGGGCTTATAGACGGGAAGCTCGTCCGGCGTCAATGCAAAGAGGGTGAGAATCTGGCACCTCGATGCATGATTCATCGATGAAAGCTCGGGGGGCGCTTGTCGATGAAGGCCTGCATGCCTTCCTTCTGGTCGGGGGTTGCAAAAGTCGCATAGAAAACCCGCCTTTCGAAGCGAATTCCCTCACTTAGAGTAGTCTCATAGGCCCGATCTACGCATTCCTTGGCCATCATGACAGCTGGCAAGGACATGGTAGCGATGGTCTGGGCTGTTTTGAGAGCCTCCGCGATGAGATCTGCGGCAGGAACAATCCGTGACACCAGTCCCGCTCTTTCGGCCTCCTGAGCATCCATCAGGCGGCCCGTCAGGCACATATCCATGGCTTTGGATTTGCCGATCAGGCGGGTTAGTCGTTGGGTTCCCCCGGCACCGGGCAAAATACCAAGCTTGATTTCTGGTTGGCCAAACTTGGCCGTGTCAGCCGCCAGTATGAAGTCACACATCATAGCGAGCTCTGACCCGCCGCCTAAGGCAAAACCAGCAACAGCTGCGATCACGGGTTTGCGCATACGCGTGACCCGCTCCCATTCAGCGATGAAATCGCCGAGATAGCCATCCAGATACGTGTTGCTCTGCATCTCTTTGACGTCGGCGCCAGCGGCAAAGGCCTTTTCCGATCCCGTCAGGACAATGCAGCGGATGTCATCGGCCGCTTCAGCCTTGTCGAGGGCCGCATTGAGATCTTTGATCAACTGAACAGACAAGGCATTCAGAGCTTCGGGGCGATTAAGCCTGATGAGACACACCGGACCGTGCGTCTCGGTCAAAACGGTTTCATAAGTCATGTCGCGTCCCTTCATCTTCACATCTGCATGGCTAAATCAGGATCGACCAAATGAAAAGAGGCGCCACTCGGACGCCCCTCTTCAACATGCCGACATGATGATCTCAGAGACCTTCGAAAAGGGCCGTGGAGAGATAGCGTTCTGCAAACGACGGAATGATAATGACAATGTTTTTACCAGCCATGTCCGGTCGCGCGCCAACTTCAAGCGCTGCAGCTACAGCCGCACCTGATGAAATACCAACCGGAATACCTTCAACGCGCGCCAAATGACGAGCCGTGTCGAATGCTGTCTGGTTGCCGACAGTCACAACTTCATCAATGATCGAACGATCGAGCACTGAGGGCACAAAACCCGCGCCAATGCCTTGTATCTTGTGAGGTCCGGGCTGACCGCCGGATAAAACTGGTGAATCTTCAGGCTCAACAGCAATAATTTTCACACTCGGGTTATGCTTCTTCAAAACCTGCCCAACACCGGTGATGGTGCCGCCTGTTCCGACGCCTGAAATCAGCACATCAACACTGCCATTCGTGTCATTCCAGATTTCTTCTGCGGTTGTTTTACGATGAATTTCGGGATTGGCAGGATTTTCAAACTGCTGGGGAATAATTGCACCAGGCGTCGAAGCCACAAGTTCTTGTGCTTTTGCAATTGCGCCCTTCATGCCTTGAGCGGCCGGTGTCAGCTCAAGCTGCGCGCCCAAAAGCGCGAGCATTTTACGCCGTTCAATCGACATGCTTTCCGGCATCACTAGAATGAGTTTGTAACCACGCGCTGCCGCAACAAAAGCTAGCGCAATGCCTGTATTTCCTGATGTCGGCTCGACCAAAACAGTGCGCGCCGGATCGATTTTTCCAGCTGCTTCCAAGGCATCGATCATAGCAACGCCAATACGGTCTTTGACGCTCGAAATCGGGTTGAAGAATTCCAGCTTGGCGAGCAGGTTCGCCTGGACGCCGCGCTCTTTGGCAATGCGCTGCAAACGGACAAGCGGGGTATCGCCAATAGTTGCCGTAATATTGTCATAGATACGGCCGCGGCCGGGGCGTTTGTCAGTCATGGGGCGCACTCCCTTTTATCGATCTGAATTTATTCTAATTGCTTTTCACAGATCTGGTCGAGATTTTATTTTTAATCCTATTTTAAATTGTGAAATCAGATCCCGAGGGCATGTCCTCAAAGACGGCCTTTTCACCCGACTCCCTACATAGGTCATCAATGCTAACGGCATCGAGCTGAGCCAGAAAATTTTGCCCGGCCTTATCCACGAGCGGCTGCACCACCTGTTCAACAAGCCTGGATTCAGGTGCGGGATCAATGTCTTCTGCCCCATCTGCCATGGCGGCACGGACCACTTCACCTGCGGTGATGCGGCGCCTCTCCTTGGCAAGCTCATAGCCGCCGCGCGGACCGCGCACGCCTTTCAGGATGCCGGCTTTGACCAGTGTCTGTAGCAGGGTCTCCAGATGACGGGGCGGCAAATGGTGCCGTGCCGCGAGCGATTTGGCCGCCACCGGGGTAGGGCGGGCATGAAGAGCCACATCGACGACCGCTGCAATGGCCAACTGGCTTCGACGCGAGAGGAGGATCATCCAGAACTCCGTTGCGATTGCGAGACGCCCGTCGACCCGAAGCCGCCCGCGCCACGATCAGATGATGATAAATCATCGACCTCGACAAGGTGAGCTTGAATAACAGGGGCCACGATCATTTGAGCGATCCGGTCGCCCCGGACGATCTCGAAAGGTTCGGAGCCATGATTAATAAGGATCACACCAATCTCACCCCGATAATCAGCGTCAATTGTACCGGGTGTGTTCACAAGCGTGACGCCATGCTTCAAAGCCAGCCCCGAACGCGGGCGGATCTGCGCTTCAAAGCCTGCGGGCAATTCAAGTGCAAGGCCGGTGGGGATGAGATCACGACTACCCGGCTTAATGACAAGACGTGTTTGTGGGGGAATGGCCGCAAGCAAATCGAGACCAGCAGCTGCCGGTGTCTGATAGGTCGGCAAAGGCAAGTCCGCTCCATGCGGCAAACGTTTCACGCGCACGTCAACGCTCATGCTCCATAACCTTTTTTGAAATGCGCAGCGATTGTGTCAACGAGGCGGCGTGCCACTTCATCCTTGTCGAGCAGGGGCCAAGATTCCACGCCAGTCTTCGATACAAGATGTACTTCGTTTTTCGATCCGCCCATCACGCCCCGCTCAGGGCTGACATCATTGGCAATGACCAGATCACATTTTTTGCGTACCAACTTGTCCTGCGCGTAGGCAATGACGTTTTCTGTCTCCGCGGCAAAGCCGACAACGAGGGCAGGACGGTCTTTGGTCCTCGCACAAACAGAAGCAAGAATATCGGGGTTCTCTGTAAATTGCAGAGTGGGTGCGCCAGATGTCAACTTTTTCATCTTCTGGGCGCCGGCGTTGTCAACGCGCCAATCGGCGACAGCCGCAGCGCCAATGAAAATATCTGCCGGAAGAGCTGCTTCGACCGCATCCAACATGTCACGCGCCGTCTCGACATGATGAGTTGTAACACCAGACGGATCAGGAATCGCTACGGGGCCACTCACCAAAATAACTTGTGCCCCAGCACGTGCGGCTGCCTGCGCAATTGCATGTCCCTGTTTTCCCGATGAACGATTGGCGATGTAGCGAACCGGATCGATTGGCTCATGTGTTGGCCCAGAAGTGATAATGATTTTACGCCCTGCGAGCGGGCCGTCTCCGGCAAGCGATATAGCCGTCGAGGAGGCGAGCGCTTTTTCAATCGCCGCAACAATCTCTAGTGGCTCAACCATGCGACCGGGCCCAAATTCACCGCATGCCATTTCACCATCAACTGGCCCCGCAAACAAAACGCCATCACGTGCGAGTTGCGCGACGTTGCGCTGGGTCGCAGGGTGAAGCCACATGCGCACGTTCATGGCGGGTGCCATCAAAACTTTTTTGTCGGTTGCCAGCAAAAGCGTGGAGGCCAGATCATTGGCCAGACCATTGGCGGCTTTGGCGATGAGGTCGGCAGTCGCTGGTGCAATGACGACGAGGTCGGCAGCACGCGACAATTCGATGTGTCCCATATTCGCTTCTTCAGTCAGCGAGAACAGGTCTTCATGAACGGACATGCCAGCAAGGCTCGACACCGACAAAGGCGTGACAAATTGTTTACCTGCAGCCGTCAACACAGGACGAACACTGGCACCGCGCTCACGCACCCGCCGAATAAAATCAAGCGCCTTATAGGCGGCAATGCCACCGCCAATGATCAGCAGGATGCGCTTTCCGGTCAGGCTCATCGTCCCGTCCCCTTGTTCATCGCAACCACAGGCCAACCGCCATCAAAATAGCGATGGCCCAAAGTGCTGCATGACCTATGCGGGCACGCTGTGCTTCAGCCCGCCCAATCCGCTCAACAGTTCCGCCAGAGAGATCAATCCCCTCTGCAGCCAGTTTTTCAAGTCGCTCTACCAATCGTTCGCCCCGGATCAGCACATTGGGCAAATCATTGGCAAAGCGTACGATAGAGGAAAGGTTGCGCCCAAAATCTTCAATCTTGCCGCGGGGCCCCAGATTTTCTTCGATCCAGGCACGCACAACAGGCTCGGCTGTCGACCAAAGATCCAATTTCGGATCGAGCGTGCGACCAACGCCTTCA
>CAINNX010000151.1 GCA_903851305.1 uncultured Hyphomicrobiales bacterium
ATCTTCTTGGTCTCGACCATCATCTTCCACTCTTCCTTGGTAAAGCCGTCTTCCATAAAGACGTCGATATGCGGAATGAGATTGAACGCGATGCGCTTGGTGAATTTCTTCGTCTGCACGTCACCCAGCGAATAAAGCGCCTTGGTCTGACGATCGAGCTCGTCCATGCCTTCCTTGCCGGCACCCGACACGGATTGATAGGTCGAGACCACCACACGCGTAATGTGGAACTTGTCATGCAAAGGCTTCAGCGCGACGACGAGCTGGGCGGTCGAGCAATTCGGATTGGCAATGATGTTCTTCTTCTTGAAGCCATCAAGCGCGCCCGGGTTCACTTCCGGCACAACGAGCGGTACGTCCGGATCCATACGCCAAACGGAAGAATTGTCGATGACGACGCAGCCCTGCTGGCCGATCTTGGGAGACCAGACCTTGGACACGTCACCACCTGCCGACATCAGCGCAATATCGGTGTCACTGAAATCATAATTGTCGAGGGCCTTGCACTTGAGCACCTTGTCGCCAAAGCTGACTTCCGTGCCCACCGAACGCGACGAGGCAAGTGCCACGACATCGGACACCGGAAACTGGCGCTCCGCCAGAATGGCGAGCATTTCGCGGCCCACATTGCCCGTGGCACCCACGACAGCGACTTTGAAACCCATGGTCGAACCCTCGATCTGAAACTCGGGCGGTGGAATGCGCCCGTGCGGCTAGCTTGTCAATGAAGGGGCTTTTCGCCCCGTCACTTGATCTTCTGAAGCTCGGCCAGAATGGCATCGCCCATCTGTGTGGTCGAGACCGTGGTCGCGGCCGTTCCCTTGATGTCAGCCGTGCGCAGGCCAGATGCCAACACATTGGCAATGGCCTTGTCGAGCATGTCAGCGGCCTCGCCCAAGTTGAACGAATAGCGCAAAGCCATGCCAAATGACGCGATCATCGCAATCGGATTGGCGAGGCCCTGGCCGGCAATGTCGGGTGCCGAACCATGCACAGGCTCATACATGGCCTTGCGCTTGCCGTTCTTGTCGGCTTCACCCAGCGAGGCCGATGGCAGCATGCCGAGGGAACCTGTGAGCATGGAAGCGACATCCGACAACATGTCGCCGAACAGATTGTCGGTGACGATGACGTCAAACTGCTTGGGCCAACGCACGAGCTGCATGCCGAGCGCGTCAGCCAGCATGTGATCGAGCTGGACATCGGGATATTCGCGCTTGTGCAGGGCGTTGGTGACTTCATGCCACAACACGCCCGACTTCATGACGTTGCGCTTTTCAGACGAGGTCACTTTATTGCCACGCTTGCGCGCCAGCTCGAAAGCCACGCGACCAATGCGCTCAATTTCATACGTGTCATAAACCTGCGTATCGATGCCGCGCTTCTGGCCATTGCCCAGATCGATGATTTCCTTCGGCTCGCCGAAGTAAACACCGCCCGTCAATTCACGCACGATCATAATGTCGAGACCCTCGACAATCTCGCGCTTCAGCGACGACGCATCAGCCAATGCGGGATAGCAGATCGCGGGGCGCAGATTGGCGAAGAGGCCGAGATCCTTGCGCAGACGCAAGAGGCCCGCTTCAGGACGCACATCGTAGGGCACCGCATCCCACTTGGGTCCACCGACCGCGCCAAAGATGACAGCGTCGCATTCCATGGCGAGCTTCATGTCGCTCTCAGAGATCGCCTTGCCATGCGCATCATAGGCAGCACCACCAACGAGGCCGTTTTCTGACTCGAAAGAAGCGATGCCCGCCTTGGCCATCCAGTCAGCCACTTTCACGACTTCGGTCATGACTTCGGGGCCAATGCCGTCGCCAGCCAGCAGGAGGAGTTTATACGTCGCCATGAAAGGGCTCCCGGGACAGGGTGAGAAAAGAGGCCCGTTTGCTAGCCTCTGGCTGCCCGGTTGGCAAGGTCACCGTCATTGCGAGCGAAGAGAAGCAACCCAGAAGGCCTCACGTGTGGCCTCTGGCTTGCCGCGTCGCTGCGCTCCTCGCAATGACGACGGCGGGGCTTGCCCGCCGCCTTGATGCTTAATGGATGACCATGGCCGAAAAGGGCCAGACATAGGCCTGCAGCATCACATAGAGGCCGACCAAGCAGGCCAGCGCAATCGAGTGCCAGAAGACGAAGCGCAGGATCGTGCCCTCATGCCCGAACCAATTGGTTGCGGTAGAGGCCACAACAATCGATTGCGCATCGATCATCTTGCCCATGACGCCGCCCGATGAATTGGCAGCCGACATGAGGATCGGCGACAGGCCCAATTGCTCGGCGGTGATCTTTTGCAGACCACCAAAGAGCACGTTGGAGGCGGTATCCGACCCTGTCAGTGCCACGCCCAACCAACCCAGCAATGTGCCGAAGAAGGGATAGAGCACACCTGTGCCCGCAAAAGCGAGACCAAGCGTGGCATCAATGCCCGAGTAACGCGTCAATGTGCCGATGGCGAGCATGGCCGCAATGGTGATGAGCGAATAACGCGTGATCCACAAAGTCTCGGCGTAAGCTTTGACAATGCGCACCAGCGAAAACTTCATCACAATGGCCGAGATGATCGCTGCCAGCAAAATACCGGAACCCGTGTAGGACAAGAAGGTGAAGGCAAAGACAGCGCCTTCTTTCACGGGAGCGGCCACAACAGGCGGCACTTTCTCGATGAGATTATGCAGGCCTTCCACCGGGAAGGCTGGGGCATAAAGTCCATTTGCCAGTTTCTTGAACGCATCCGTGCCCCAGATCGCAACGATCACCGACAGAATAATCCACGGCGTCCACGACCAGGCGATTTCTGATGCGGTGCCTTTGACCACTGGTGCCACTGGCGGGGGCGCTGTCAGATGTGAATCATCTTTCGTGCGCAACGCGGGTGACGTCCAGATTTGAGCTGGCTGCCAGACACGCAAGAACAAGGTGAGGGCAGCCATTGAGCAAAGTGCTGCACCAATATCGACAATCCACGGATTGACGAAATTGGAGATCAGGAATTGCGGAACGGCAAAAGACACGCCGCACACAAGGATTGCCGGCCAGATCTGCATCATGCCGCGAAAGCCCGCAAAGGCCCAGATCAGCCAGAACGGCACGATCAACGAAAAGATCGGCAATTGACGACCAACCATCGCGCCCAAGAGATAAGGATCAAGGCCTGTCACAGATGCAAGGCCCTGGATCGGCGTGCCCAGCGCGCCGTAAGCAACAGGCGCCGTATTGGCAATCAGCGAGAGACCCGCAGCCGCCAATGGCGAAAAGCCAAGACCCATAAGGATCGCACCCGTCACCGCGACAGGTGTGCCAAAGCCTGATGCCCCTTCAAAGAAAGCGCCGAAGGAAAAAGCGATCAGCAGAAGCTGCAAGCGACGATCCGCCGTGACGCTGCCAATCGATTGCTGGACAAGTCCAAACCAGCCTTTCTCCAAAGTGAGACGGTAGAGAAAGATGACGTTGACGATGATCCAGCCAATCGGAAAGAGGCCCGTGAGCGCACCTAGACCCGCCGCGCGCAAAGCAAGGCCTGCAGGCATGGTGAAAATATAGATCGCAACAAGAATGGAGACGACGAGCGCGAGAACGGCCGCAATATGCGCCTTCACCTTGCCGGTCGCGATCAGGAACAGAAGTGTGACAACGGGAATGGCAGCAGCAATCGTCGACAAGACGCTACTGCTCAATGGATTATAAACCTGTGACCACATGGGCTGATTTCCCCTCGGTTCGGCCAAGCTAAAATCTTATGATTTTTTCCTAAGTGCGTGGCTGACCACAATTAATTGCTTCTTTTTGAATCGGGTCAATTTGCTTTGCGCCAATTACGACCAAAGGACGAGAGCAAAAGAAAAGGCCGCCAAGGATCTCTCCCCGACGGCCTTTATCTGTTTCAGACAGATGAGATCAGGCAGCAGCGAGCTGGCGGATCACGTACTGCAGAATGCCTCCGTGGCGGAAATAGGTGAGCTCGTCTTCGGTCGCGATACGGCCCAAGAGCGGGATCTTCTTCACCTTGCCATCGCCATAGACGATCTCGGCTTCCATCTTCTGGCGCGGCTTGAGCTCTTCACCCAGACCCAAGATCGTGACCTGTTCGTCACCCTTGAGGTTCAGCGAAGCCCATGATGTGCCAGGCTCGAAGGTGAGCGGCAGAATGCCCATGCCAACGAGGTTGGAACGATGGATGCGCTCGAAGCTCTGCGCAATCACCGCGCGCACGCCGAGCAGGTAAGTGCCCTTCGCAGCCCAGTCACGCGACGAGCCATTGCCGTATTCTTCGCCCGCGAAGACGACGAGCGGTGTGCCCTCATCCTTGTACTTCATCGCAGCATCATAGATCGACAGGTTCTTGCCCGACGGATAGTGCACGGTGTTGCCACCTTCTGGCACATTTCCGCTGGCATCACGCTGCATGAAGTTCTTGATGCGAATGTTGGCGAATGTGCCACGCATCATGACTTCGTGATTGCCGCGACGTGTGCCGTACTGGTTGAAGTCTTCCACGCGGACCTGACGCTCAGACAGCCACTTGCCTGCAGGCGAGGCCACCTTAATCGAACCCGCCGGCGAAATGTGGTCGGTGGTGATCTTGTCACCAAACATGGCCAGAATACGGGCCTTTTTGATGTCCTCAATCGGGGCCGGTGTCATCGTCATGCCTTCGAAGTAAGGCGGGTTCTGCACATAGGTGGATCCCATTTCCCACTTGTAGGTTTCCGACGTCGGCACCTTGACCTTGCGCCAGTTGACGTCGCCCTTGAACACGTCAGCGTAACGCACCTTGTAGGCCTTCTTCGTCACGTTGCGACGAATGAAGAGATCGATTTCTTTCGAGGTCGGCCAGATGTCGCGCAGGAAAACTGGGTTGCCCTTCTTGTCCTTGCCGAGCGGCTCTTTGGTCAGATCCTTGGTCACTGATCCAGCGAGTGCGTAAGCAACAACGAGCGGGGGTGAGGCGAGATAATTCGCCTGTACGTCAGCCGAGACGCGGCCTTCAAAATTGCGGTTACCTGACAAAACAGCGGAAGCGACAATGCCGTTTTCATTGATCGACTTGGAAATGGCTTCCGGCAGCGGGCCGGAATTGCCGATGCAGGTCGTGCAGCCAAAGCCGACGAGGTTGAAGCCGACCTTATCGAGATATTTCTGCAGGCCAGCGGTTTCCAGATATTCAGCCACAACCTGCGAGCCAGGCGCCAGCGAGGTCTTCACCCACGGCTTAGAGGTCAGGCCCTTTTCAGCGGCGTTGCGAGCAAGCAAGCCTGCGGCAATCAGCACTGAGGGGTTGGACGTATTGGTGCAAGAGGTGATGGCCGCGATCACGACATCGCCGTGGCCGAGATCAAAATTGGCACCCTTGACCGCAAAGCGCTTGGCTTCTTCGCCGGGCTTCTTGTATTCGCCAGCCAAAGCGGTTGCGAAATTGTCGCCAACGGCTTCGAGATTGACGCGGCCTTCCGGACGCTTCGGGCCAGCCATAGACGGAACAACATCGGCGAGGTTGAGTTCCATCACTTCCGTAAACACCGGATCAGGCGTCTTGTTGGTGCGGAAGAAGCCCTGTGTCTTGGCGTATTTTTCAACGAGAGCTACGCGCGACGGCGCACGGTTTGTTGTCTTCATATAGTCGATGGTTTCGCCATCAACCGGGAAGAAGCCGCAAGTTGCGCCATATTCCGGCGCCATATTGGCGATTGTTGCGCGATCAGCGAGCGAGAGGTTTTCGACGCCGGGGCCGAAGAACTCAACGAACTTGCCCACAACACCCTTCTTGCGCAGCATCTGCGTGACGGTGAGCGCGAAGTCGGTGGCGGTGACGCCTTCCTTGAGCTTGCCGAGCAGCTTGAAGCCGATGACTTCCGGCAGCAGCATGGAGAGCGGCTGGCCGAGCATGCAGGCTTCGGCTTCAATGCCGCCCACGCCCCAACCCAGAACGGACATGCCGTTGACCATGGGTGTGTGCGAGTCGGTGCCCACGAGTGAATCGGGATAAGCGACTTCAACAGTCGAAGCTGCACCGCGTGCGGGCTTGTACTTTTCTTTCTTGGTCCAAACGGTCTGCGACAGATATTCCAGATTGACCTGATGGCAGATGCCGGTGCCGGGCGGCACGACAGAGAAGTTCGAGAAGGCCTGCTGGCCCCACTTCAAGAAGCGGTAACGCTCGGCATTGCGCGCATATTCGAGATCGACATTTTTCTTGAAGGCTTTGGCATTGCCGAATTCGTCGACGATGACGGAATGGTCGATGACGAGATCAACCGGCACCAGCGGGTTGATCTTCTGCGCATCGCCACCCAGCTTCGTCATGGCATCGCGCATGGCAGCCAGATCGACGACGGCAGGAACACCGGTGAAATCCTGCATCAGAACGCGTGACGGACGGAACGCGATTTCGCGCTCCTTCCTGCCCTTGTTGGTGAGCCATTCGGCAACACCCTTGATGTCGTCCTTGGTGACGGTGCGGCCATCTTCGAAGCGCAGGAGGTTTTCAAGCAAAACCTTCATCGACACCGGCAGATTGGAAATGCCTTTCAGGCCGTTCTTTTCGGCGGCCTTCAGCGAAAAGTAATGATAGGTCTTAGCGCCTACCGTGAGCTTCTTGCGGCATTTAAAACTGTCGAGCGAGGCCATCAGATTCCGTCCCAGATGAGAAGTGAATGGGGTGTAGCGAGGGGCTTATAGATAATTTATGTCGTCCGCGCTACACGGACAAAAGTAAGGCTTGGAAAAATGTGCCGGGCCTTGAACAAATCCAATCTTAGATTTCGGCAAGCCTCATTCAAAATTGATGCTTTGTCCCACCAGCCGAGGATGCGTGACCGAGAGCCTTTTTTCCTTCCCGACCTTCCGGCTTGAGGCGCAAGGGCTCGCATTCGCTCGCGGCGGTCGGACTTTGGTCGAAGACCTGTCATTCGAGCTGACCAATGGTAATGCACTTGTGGTGACCGGTGCCAATGGCGCGGGCAAATCGACCCTGCTGCGTGGGCTGGCTGGCTTTTTAAGCGCCCACGCGGGCACAGCCCTGCTCATGGATGAGGCAGGGGCGCACGAGACCATTGCCTCGCAGGCCCATTATGTGGGCCATCAGGAAGGCTCGAAGCCCGCCCTCACCGCCCGCGAAAATCTGGCCTTCTGGCAGGCCATGCTGGCCCTGCCGGGCTTGAAGAGCGATCTGACGCCGGATGCCGCACTGGCGCTGCTGGGCGTGCCACAGGTGGCTGATCTGCCGGTGGCCTATCTCTCTGCGGGCCAGAAGCGGCGTGTGGGCCTTGCCCGCCTGCTGCTCGCCCCGCGCCCCGTCTGGATTCTCGACGAGCCCCTGACCGCGCTGGATGCCGCCGGACAGGCCTTGCTCACTGAGCTGATGAAAGACCATCTGGCCCAAGGCGGCACCCTGATTGCGGCCACCCATGCCCCGTTGGGGATTGAAAGCCTCCACCTTGAACTGGGAGGCACGCCATGAGCCCCTCCCCGCTGGCCGCCCTGTTTTCACGTGAAATCCGCGTCGCCCGCCGCTTGGGCGGGGGTGGCACCATGGGGGTCATTTTCTTTCTGATCCTCGTCACCATCGTGCCTTTTGCCATTGGCCCCGACCTCAACCTGTTGTCGCGGATTGGCCCGGCGATCCTCTGGATTGCCGCCCTGCTCGCCACTTTGCTTGGCCTCGACCGGCTGTTTCAGGCCGATCACGAGGATGGCTCGCTCGACCTCATGCTGACCAGCGACACGCCGCTGGAATTGGTCGTTCTGGTCAAATGCCTCGCCCATTGGGTTGTCACGGGCCTGCCCCTTGTGATCGCCGCCCCCCTGTTTGGCCTGATGCTGGCGCTCGACCCGCAAGCCCTGTGGACGGTCACCCTGTCGCTGCTGGCGGGCACGCCCGCTCTCGCCCTGCTGGGTGCGATTGGTGCCGCACTGACCGTCACCTTGCGCCGCGGTGGCCTGCTGATGGCCATCCTGATTCTGCCGCTGGCCATTCCGGTGCTGATCTTCGGTGTGTCGGCCGCCAGCGCCTCGACATCGGCGACCACGCCCTTCTGGCCACCCTTCCTGATCCTGTGTGCATTGACGCTGGCCACACTGGCCGCTGCCCCTTTCGCGGTGGCGGCGGCGCTGCGTCACATGTCCGAATGATCCCCTTCAATTGCCATCAGGCGCTGAGGTCTCTAGAAATTTCGCCATGTTGAAATATGCCAACCCGACTTTCTTTCTGCCACTCGTCGCCAAGCTCCTGCCCTGGCTGGCGGGCGCCACTGTCGCTGCCTTCGCGATTGGTATCTGGGGCGCCTTTTTCTCCGCGCCTGCCGATTACCAGCAAGGCGAGACGGTGCGCATCATGTACATCCATGTGCCCGCCGCCTGGCTCAGCATGTTCTGCTACGCGACCATGACCGCCTCCGCACTGGGCACGCTCGTCTGGCGCCATCCGCTCGCAGATGCCGCGCAAAAAGCAGCCGCACCCATTGGCGCTGCTTTCACCTTTGTGTGTCTGGTCACCGGCTCGCTGTGGGGCAAGCCGATGTGGGGCACGTGGTGGGTGTGGGATGCGCGCCTCACCTCCGTGCTGGTGCTGTTTGTGATCTATCTCGGATTGATCGCGCTGTGGCAGACGATTGAAGATCCGGGTCGCGCGGCGCGCGGTGCAGCCATTCTCACACTGGTGGGTGTGGTCAATCTGCCGATCATCAAATTCTCGGTCGACTGGTGGAACACATTGCATCAGCCAGCCTCTGTCTTTCGCATGGGCGGACCAACGATTGCGCCCTCCATGCTTTGGCCTTTGCTGGTGATGGGCATTGCCTTCACGCTGCTGTTCACAACGCTGCATCTCATGGCCACACGCAATGAAATCCTGCGCCGCCGCTTGCGTCGCCTCGCCATTCAAACCGCAACAGGCGAGACGAATGCGCAGCCCACCCATCGCCTGACGATGACAGGGGGTGCCGAATGAACGCGACCCATGCAGGCTTTATCCTTGCCGCTTATCTCATCTGCATCGGCGTGGTGGGCGGTTTGATTGTGGTGACCTGGCTCGACCATCGCCGCCTGAAGCGCGCGCTCGCGCAATTTGAAGGACGGCGCGGGAGCGACGCGCCATGAGCGAGACAGTGCAGCGCCGTATTCCATGGCTTGCTCTGCTACCGCTCCTTTTCTTCTGCGCGCTGGCTGGGCTTTTCCTCGTGCGGCTCTACAGCGGTGATCCGCAAAAATTGCCCTCGGCGCTGATCGGCAAACCTGTGCCGCAATTTGCTCTACCCGCCGTTGAAGGTTCAAACAACACCCCCGGCTTTTCACAAGCCGAATTGACCAGCGGCCACGTCACGCTTGTCAATATTTTCGCCTCCTGGTGCGTACCCTGCCGCGATGAACATCCCGTGCTGATGCAAATGGCCAAGGATGAAAAGCTCCGTGCCATGGACGTGAAGATTTTCGGGCTGAATTACAAAGATGATCCCGCCAATGCGCGCGGTTTCATCACCCAATATGGCAATCCCTATGAGCGCATCGGCGCTGATCGTTCAGGGCGCACGGGCATTGAATGGGGCGTCTATGGCGTGCCGGAGACTTTTGTCGTGCGCGGCAATGGCACGATTGCCTACAAGCACATCGGCCCACTGACACCCGAGAGCCTGCGCGACAAGCTCATGCCTGAGATTGAAAAAGCAGCACAGAATTAATCGACCAGTTTCAGGCCAATGATGCCAAGGACAATGGCCATCATGCTGGCGATGCGCAGCCATGTGGCCGGCTCATCGAACAACCAGATACCCAGAGCTGCCACACCAATCGTGCCGATGCCGCCCCAGACCGCATAAGCGGTGCCCAGCGGAATGGCTTTCAGCGATAGGCCCAATAACAAAACACTCCCGCCCATGGCTGACAACGTCAAAACACTCGGCCAGAGTTTTGTGAACCCATCGGCATAGCGCAACGAAATCGCCCAGATAATTTCAAGAGCGCCCGCGCTCAGAAGGCACAGCCATGCCAAAGTCGGTGTGATCGCGAAGGGCAGGTTCATCATCTCACCAATGCGGCTTGTCAGCCTCGCCCTCTTTCAGTTCAAACTTCATGATAAGAGGCACTTGCGCCAAGGCAAAGACAATCGTGATCGGCATGGTGCCGAAGGCCTTGAACAAAGCCCAGACATCTTCGGTCTGCGTGCGCCAAACAATTTCATTCAGCGCGGCCAGCACAAAAAAGAAAATCCCCCAGCGAAAGGTCAGCTTGCGCCAGCCCTCATCCTTCAGATGCAGCGCTGAATCGAGCACGATCGGCAACAGCAATTTGTTGAAGAACAAAGCGCCCAAAAGCGCCGAGCCAAAGATCACATTCACAATCGTCGGCTTCATTTTTATGAAGGTCGAATCCTGAAAATACAAAGTCAGCGCGCCAAAGAAGAGCACGGCGACCGCTGTCACCATTGGCATCACCGGCAGATGGCGTGTCAAAAACCAAGAGGCAATCAGCGAGACCACGACACCCACCATCAGGACGGCGGTCGCAGTCATGATGCCGAATTTGAAATTGGTGACAAGAAACAGAACCAGCGGCCCCATTTCCAGCACGAGTTTCAAGAGCGGATTTTGCGCACGACGACGCGCCATGGTCGGGATGGGTGCAGCTTGCGAATGATCGTTCATGTGTTGATCCGCTCAGGCCTCAAGGCCAGCAATAGCGCGTGCAAAGTCACGCGCGGTAAAGGGTTCCAGATCGTCAGCGCCTTCGCCAACACCGATATAATGCACGGGTAGCGCAAATTTTTCAGCCAATGCGACAAGAATGCCGCCACGCGCTGTGCCATCAAGCTTGGTCATCACAAGCCCGGTGACGCCCGCCACCTTGCCGAAAATCTCGACTTGCGAGAGCGCGTTCTGGCCGACTGTGGCATCGAGCACGAGAAGCACAGCGTGCGGTGCATCCGCATCAACCTTCTTCATCACACGCACAATTTTTTCGAGCTCATCCATCAGCTCGGTGCGGTTTTGCAGGCGCCCGGCCGTGTCCATCAGCAGCACATCGGCTTGCGCGGCGCGTGCCTGATGGATCGCGTCAAAGGCCAGACCCGCCGCATCCGCACCCTGCTCGCGCACGACCACATCAGCGCCCGTCCGCTCACCCCAGATCTGCAATTGCGCGACAGCCGCCGCGCGGAATGTGTCACCCGCCGCCAGCAAAACCTTTTTGCCATCGTTTGCAAAATAGGTGGCGAGTTTGCCGATTGTTGTTGTCTTGCCGGAGCCGTTGACGCCGACCACCAGAATGACGAAAGGCTTTTTGGTCCCATCAATCTCAATGGGGCGCGCCACGGGCGCCAGAACGCTTTCGATCTCGTCGGCCAAAATCTGCTTCACTTCGGCGGGCTCGATATCTTTGTCGAAGCGGCCTTTGCCGACCGCCTCGCGAATACGGGTCGCCATCGTCACGCCGAGATCAGCCTGAATGAGGATGTCTTCCAGATCATCCAGCATGTCCCGATCAAGCTTGCGCTTGGTGAAAATATCCGTGATGCCCTGCGAGATCGCTGAAGAAGAGCGCGACAGGCCTGTGCTCAGGCGCTCCCACCAGCTCTTCTTGGGTGCGGGCTCTTCAACGGCCGGCGCTGACGTCTCGCCACGGCCAAACAGCCGCCCGAGGAAACCGGGCTTTTGCGCCTTGCCGCTATCGTTCTGGTCGCTCGCCATCTCGCCCCAAATATGCCAGTGAAGCGCGGCGCGAGGCGCGGCGCTGAAATGTCAGCGACCGGAATAGCCTTTTCACGCGCTGACCGGAAGAGAGAACGGTGACCCCTGACGAGATCCTGTCCCGCCTCATCTATCGTGATGGCCTGATTCTGATCCTCGACAAGCCTGCGGGGATTGCCGTCCATCGCGGCCCCAGGGGTGGCGAGAACCTCGAAGATTATTTCGACGTGCTGCGCTTTGGCCTGCCGCGCGTGCCAGCCTTGGCGCATCGGCTCGACCGTGACACCTCCGGCTGTCTGGTGCTGGGCCGCCACCGCAAGGCACTCGAAAAGCTGGGCGGACTGTTCAAAAACGGCAAAGCTGACAAGACCTATTGGGCGGTCGTGGAAGACGGCCCCGCTGAGGAAGAAGGCCTGATCGATCTGCCGCTGGGCCGGCTCGATGCCGGGCGTGGCTGGTGGATGAAGGTCGACCCGCTCTCCGGCCAGCCCTCGCAAACACGCTGGCGCGTGATGGGGCGCGGCACGTTTGCCGACAAGCCCATTGCCTGGATTGAATTCAAGCCGCTGACCGGGCGCACGCATCAATTGCGCGTGCATTCATCCGCCACCGGCTGGCCGATTGTCGGCGACCCGATTTATGGAAGTGCGGGACGCGACAGCGCGCTGCCTCTGCATCTGCACGCCCGCCATATCAGCCTGCCCATGTCGAACAACAAGCCACCCGTGGAAGCCACTGCGCCTGTGCCCGCGCATATGAAGGACTTGCTGAGCGCATGTGGCTGGCACCCTCTCCCGGAGGGAGAGGGTGGCGCAGACCTCACTGCGCCTTGATGTTCCCCTTGCGGATCGCATCGGTCCAGCGTGACGCTTCTTTCTGGGTAAATGCTCCCAAAGCCTCCGGCGTGTTCTGACCAGCACCCGGCATTTCGGATGCCAGATCCTCAATGCGCTTGCGCAGATCTGCATCCTTGTAGGCTGCGGCCATCGCGTTCACGAGTTTCGTGCGCACCGCTGGCGGCAGACCGGCTGGCGCATACATGGCGGTGGCGGCTGTCACTTCAAAACCAGGTAGCCCCGCCTCAGCCGAAGTCGGGATTTCAGGCAGGCCGGTGAAGCGCGAGGCCTGCGCCACAGCGAGAACCTTCACGGTCCCGCCTTGATATTGGCCCATCATGTTGAGCCCCTGATCGCACATGAAATCGAGCGTGCCGGCCACCAGATCATTCAGGGCCGGGCCCGTGCCGCGATAGGGCACGTGGACAATATCTGTGCCCGTCTGCTGGCCAAACAAAACGCAAGCCAGATGTGTGGCAGAGCCCGCACCCGCAGACCCGTAATTCAGCTTGCCAGGATTGGCTTTGGCATAAGTCATAAATTCTTTCAGATCTTTGGCCGGAAAGTCCTTGCGCGTGACAATGTAATGCGCAGCGAAAGCCAACGTGCCAATCGGCTCGAAATTCTTCACCGGATCATATTGGGTAGAGGGATAAAGCGCGGGGCCCGCGACATGGGGCGCCACATTATGGACGAACAAAGTATAGCCATCGGGGTTCGAGCGCGCGGCACGCACCGCACCCGTAGTGCCACCTGCGCCCGCAACATTTTCAATCACAAACTGCTGGCCCAGCTTGCGCGAAAAATATTCGCTGTAAATACGCGCGGCGACATCCGTCGGGCCGCCTGCCGCAAAAGGCACAATGACGGTAACAGGCTTGGTCGGATAATCCTGTGCGAGAACGGGTGCTGCGGCCAACACACCGCAGGCGAGCGCCAGAAGGCTGCGAAATTTCATCCATTCCTCCAAATATTTTGGCTTTAGCCCAAGCCTTCTGGCTCAAGTTCTGGAGGAGATGCTAGCCCCTCAAATCAAGGCTGCAAGCACGACATCTGGCTTAGAGGTCACTTTGCCGAGAGGATAAGTCTGGTGCCGTCATGGGCCGCCACCCGCGCCTCGATCAACGTGCCTGCTGCCAGATCGGGCGTCGCCACGAGGGTAAAGTCTTCCGCGCGGCCATGGCCGCCACGCTCCGCTAAAATACGGACCTGGCGCCCGATCTGGCTGGCGAGATGGGCCTCATGCGCTGCCTCGCCCTTGTCACGCAATCGCTTCGCGCGGTCCTTGATTGCGGCTGCCGCCACCTGCGGCATGCGCGCTGCAGGCGTGCCCGGCCGCGGCGAATAGGGGAAGACATGCAAATGCGTCAGCCCGCAATCCTCAACCATGGCCAGCGTCTGGGCAAACATATCCTCCGTCTCGGTCGGAAACCCCGCGATGAAATCCGCGCCAAACACGATATCGGGACGCAAGCCGCGCACCTGCTGGCAAAAGGCCACAGCATCGGCGCGCGCATGGCGGCGCTTCATGCGCTTCAGGGTCATGTCGTCGCCCGCCTGCAAAGACAGATGCAGATGCGGCATGAAGCGGGGTTCGGCTCCGATCACATCAAACAGATGTTCGTCCGCTTCAATGCAATCGATAGAGGAAACGCGCAAACGCTCGAGCTCCGGCACGGCTTTCAAAATCTGTTTGACCAGCCAACCGAAAGACGGCGCGCCGGGCAGATCATGCCCCCAGGAGGTAATATCTACCCCCGTCAGCACGGCCTCACGATAGCCATTGGCGCAAAGCTTTCGGATTTGCGCAACAACATCACCCGCCGGCGCCGAGCGCGAATTGCCGCGCCCGAATGGAATGATGCAGAAGGTGCAGCGATGGTCGCAGCCATTCTGCACTTCGACAAACGCGCGTGTGTGACCCTCAATCGAATCCACCGCGCCTGCCACAAAGTGATGGGCCGTTTCATCCAGCGCGAAAATATCATTGACGCGGGCCACGCCCGTCTCTTCCAGCGCGCGCCAGATTTCGGGTTTGGCCTTGTCGCCATTGCCAATGACGGCAGCCACTTCTGGCATCTCGGCAAAGGCCTGCGGATCGATCTGCGCGGCGCAGCCCGTCACGACAAGCCGCGCATCGGGGTTTTCACGCCGCGCACGGCGGATCGATTGCCGCGCTTGACGGACTGCTTCTTGTGTCACCGCACAGGTGTTGAAGATGATCGTCTGTGTCTGGCTGGTGCTCTCGGCTGCACGGCGCACCGCCTCTGATTCCACCGCATTGAGGCGGCAACCAAAGGTGATGATCTCGACCTTGCTCACGCGCCCGCGCTCCTTAGAAGATCGATGCTGCGAAGCGATCCTGAAACTCAAGTTCCACAGGCCCGCTCATCAGCACATGATCATCGGCTTCGCGCCAATTGATCTGCAAATCACCGCCCGGCAAGGTGATACGCAGTTGACGATCGGCGAGATCACGCCGCACCGCTGCGACCGCTGTTGCGCAAGCCGCCGAGCCGCAGGCCTGTGTGAGGCCGACACCGCGCTCCCACACCTTCAGGCGGATATGGTGGCGCGAGATGACGTGCGCGAGCGAAATATTGGCGCGCTCAGGAAACATCGGGTGATGCTCAAGCCGCACGCCGTTGCTGGCCAGCTGATAGCCCTCGACATCATCGACAAAAAACACGGCGTGCGGATTGCCCATGCTGACAGCGGCAAAGTCACGCAAGGCAGGCACATCAAAATCAATCGCCACGCGGCGCGTGTCGACATTGGTCACAGACAAGGGAATATCAGCAGGCGCCAGCAAAGGCGCACCCATGTCGACGGTAAAAGCCCACTCACCTTCGCGGCGACATTCGAGCTTTCCGCGAATGGTCTCGACAAAAATCACATGACGGGAATCATTTTGCAGGAGCACCCAGGCCACGCAGCGCGTGCCATTGCCACAGGCACCTGATTCACTACCGTCATTGTTCAAAATGCGGACGAAGGCTTCCGTTCCGGCACTGATGGGATCGTGCAGCACCATCAGCTGATCATAGGCGAGCTTGGGCGCGCGATGAATGGCGCGTGCCTCTTGCGGCGTCACGACCAGCGCCGTGCCGCGCAAATCCAGAACAATGATTTCATTGCCAAGCCCATTCATCTTGAAGAAGGGACGGCCAACGAGCGCGCTCATATTGCCTCGAAACTAGTCAGAACACCGCGCTTATAGGCGCAAAATCCACATTCGACCAGAGATACACCTAAGCGGATGAACCAGACAGCACGCCCAAACGTGACTGAAGTGCCGCAGACAGCATGCGAAATAAGGTAGTGTCTGTTTATCTTCTTGGCACAGAGGGGCAGTTCGCTTCATATGGTTGCTAGAGTGATTTACCGGATTCGGAGCCGGACCAATGTCCAATTTATCTTTCACACGTTTCGCCCGCGTCGCCTTCACCGGCTTGATGCTGACGTTCGCCTTTCCGGCGCTGGCCCAAAGCGATGGCCGCTCCGTTGGCGATGCGTCGGGCGGGCAGGCCGTTGAGCTGACCGCGCGCCCGGCCCTTGTGCTGGCAGGCTCGGCTGATTGGGAAGAAGGCTTTGCCAAGCTCAACAAGGCTTTTGCGGATCTGCGCACGGCCATGGACCGCGCCAATCTGAAGCCGGCAGGCCGCCCGATGGCCGTCTTTGTCGACACCGACGATCAGGGCTTCAAATTCCAAGCCATGCTGCCGCTCGAAGCAGCGCCTCCCGCCACGCCCTCCTTTCCTGCTCCGATCAAGCTTGGCGAAACACCCGCTGGCAAAACGATGAAATTCGAACATCGCAGTGCCTATGACGATATTGATTCGACCTACGAGGCGATCACCGCCTATCTCGATGAAAAAGGTATTGAGGCCAAACCGGTGTTCGTTGAGCAATATTTGAATGATGTCACGACAGCCGATGATACTGCGCTGCAGGTCGATATTTTCGTTTTCGTGAAATAATCAGGAGCGATCACAGGAATTGCAGCCGCTCAGCGAATCGCCACCGGTCCATACGGCCGACCCCCACAACCAACTGGCCGCGCTCCCATGGCGGCTTGGCAAGAAGGGTTTGGAAATTTTGCTGATCACTTCGCGTGAAACAAAACGCTGGGTGATCCCCAAAGGCTGGCCGATGAAAGACCAGAAGCCCCATATTGCCGCCGCCCAGGAAGCGCGCGAAGAAGCGGGGCTTGTTGGCAAGATTACGAAAGCTTCCATCGGCTGCTTTCATTATGTGAAAAATATGCCGAATGGCGCTGCCATCCTTTGCCGGGTGGATGTCTATCCGATGCAAGTCGAAAAACAGCGCAAATCCTGGCCCGAGCGCGACCAGCGCATCACGCGCTGGTTCCCTGCCGAGGAAGCTGCCACACTTGTGCGCGAGCCTGAATTGTCAGCCCTCATCCGCGACTTCCAACCTGCAAAAATTGCGGCGAAATCAACGGCTGCTTAAAAACGCGGTTGGGCCAAAGCAGTCGCGTGCAGATCTTCCGCAATCGGCACGAATGAATCCATGTTGGCGTCATAGACCAGCAAACGGCCATCCATCACACCAAAATAAGCGCCGTGCAATTTCAACTTTCCACGCTCTTCCAGTGTGCGCACGCAAGGGAAGCTGCGCAAGTTGAGCAAACTATGCTTGATCGATTCGAGCGCCAATTGTTCCAGATATTCAGGTCCTGCAGGCACGGGCGGTGTCCCGAGCTTTTGCGCGCCCGGCGCCATCAGGCGAATCCAGCTGCCAATGAAATCACCCGGTGACAAAGGCGCATGAAACGGATCGGCTTGAAATTCGGCAAAGGCGCGCACACCACCACATTGTGCATGGCCCATGACCACAATGTGTTCCACACGCAAAGCCATGACACCGAATTCGAGCGCAGCTGATGTGCCATGGTAATCATCGTCGGGCGCATAAGGCGGCACCAGATTGGCCACATTGCGCACGACAAAAATCTCGCCCGGACCCACATCGAAAATCACTTCCGGTGCGACACGTGAATCGCAACACCCGATCATCATGACGCGCGGCTTCTGACCTTTTTCGGCCAGTTCACGATAACGCATGTGCTCGTCTGAAAAGCGCCCCGAGACAAAGGCTTCATAGCCTTTGACCAATTGGGCCGGGAAAGCATGGGCTTTGGCATTGCTGGCTGTCATGACTGGACTTTCTCCCCCGGCGGTAGAAATCGGGGCTTCTGTTCTCCTAAACCTCCGGGGCTGCCCCCTCAAGGCGTCTGCTGGACAAAGGGAGCATGGCCAAGACAGGGGGTCCCCGTTTATGTTGCGCTGCAATGATCCCTTTGGAGGCCTGCCGATGATCCGCCCCCGCCGCAGCGCGCTGTATATGCCGGGCTCAAATGCCCGGGCTCTGGAGAAGGCCCGCAGCCTGCCAGCCGACGCCATTTTGCTCGATCTGGAAGATTCGGTTGCCCCCGAGCAGAAGGAGCTCGCCCGCGCCCAGGTCTGTGGTGCGGTGAAGGAAGGCGGATTCGGCAGTCGTGAGGTCGTCATCCGCAGCAATGGGCTCGACACGGAATGGGGCCGCGCTGACCTGATCGCCGCCGCAGCCGTGGGGCCAGACGCGGTGCTGCTGCCCAAAGTCTCGACGCCGGGCGACATTACACGCGCTGCCCATGCGCTGAATGAGGCTGGCGCGCCCGCCCAGACCCGCATCTGGGCCATGATCGAGACCCCAGCCGGCATTTTGAACGTCGACGCCATTGCCCGCACCGCCGCCGACCCCGCCTCGCGGCTGGCCGTCTTTGTCCTGGGCACAAATGACATTGCCAAAGAAACCCGCGCCCGGATGGTGCCGGGCCGCGCGCCAATGTTGGCCTGGCTTTCCCAATGCGTGCTGGCGGCACGCGCTTATGGCATTGATGTGCTGGATGGCGTCTATAACCAGCTCGCCGATATGGACGGTCTGCGGGCTGAATGCGAACAGGGCCGCGATCTGGGCATGGATGGCAAAACGGTCATCCACCCCAACCAGATTGCTGTCGCCAACGAGATTTTTGCGCCCCCGCCCGCAGAGGTCGATTGGGCAACCAAAATCATCGCCGCTTTCGAGCAGCCGGAGAACAAGGGCAAAGGTGCCATTTCACTGGATGGCAAAATGGTCGAATTGCTGCACGCCGATATGGCCAAGCGCACGCTGGCCCTGGCGCAGGCCATCAAGGCCCGTGGCGAATAAGCAACGAGTCTATCAGCGTAACGATTCCCAAAGCGGGGTCTGATCGCCTAGACTAAGCGCGGTGCGTCACGGACTTTGGGAGTCGGCATGAGCGAAGACAGCGAAAGGGCAGCCCCTGACGAGGCAATGCCCAACCGCGGCCGCCGCCGCGACCCGCCCATCATTGATGCGCAAGCCAATGAGACACCTGAACCAACGCCCACACCTGTGGGTGCGAGCGGCTCGCGTCTGGTTGTCTTGCTAGGACTGTTGGCCACAGGCTTGGGCGGCACCAGCCTCTATCTGTCACTCAAGGGGCATGACACTTCGGTCAACACTGAATTTACCAGCGCGCTCGCTCAACGCCTTGACCGACTGGAACGGCGCGTTGGTGCGGTTGAAAACAAGCCGACACCTGTCGTGCCAGACACAGCGCCATTAGCCGCGCGCATCGGCTCTCTCGACACCAAAGCTGATCGCATTGCAGCCGAGGCTACGCGTGCTGCGCAATTGGCAGAAGAAGCCTTACGCAAACCAGCGGGCGACACGCGTAGCGAAGCAACAGCTGATCTGACAAACATCGAACAGCGACTGGCGACGCTTGAACAGCGCCCGACAGCAGCGCCCGCAGACGAGCATACCCTCAAGGCCGCAACGATAGCCATGATTGCCGACAGTTTGCGCCAAAATCTTGAGCGCGGCCTGCCGTTCACACGTGACATGTCAGCGCTCGAAAAGCTGGGTGCTGATGCAAAAATTCTGGCGTTGCTGAAACCTCTCGCCGCAAGCGGCGCGCCGACCTCAGTCAAACTCGCGCAAGATTTTTCAAGCCTCGCGCCTGTCCTGATGCGCGTGGCACAACCTGCCCCCGCAGATGAAGACCTGATGGCGCGCATCAGCCGCTCAGCCGCCAGTCTGGTGCGCATTCGTCCCGCAGGTGAAAGCACGCAAGACACAGCACCGGCTCTGATCTCGCGGATCGAAGCAGCCTTGCAGCGCAAAGATATTGCGCAAGCCGTGACGCTCTTCGACACATTACCAGCCACCATGCAGGAGAGCGCACGCGAATGGGCGCAACGCGCCAAAGCCCGTACGCAAGCCGATGCCGCCGCCCGCAACCTGATCGCGCAAGCGATTGACTCAATCGCGGGGAAATAAGCGGCATGATCCGCCTCATCCTTTTCCTTTGCTTTCTCGCGCTGGCGGCACTCGGCCTGTCTTGGCTGGCAGATCGCCCTGGTGAAATTGCCCTTACCTGGCAGGGCTACAAAATTGAGACCTCCATCTTTGTTGGCATGGCCGCAGTGCTGGCGACCTGCATTGCCTTTCTTGTTCTTTGGACCGCGATCCGTTTTGTGTTGCGGCTGCCCTCGTTCATCGCGCTGTCGGAGCGCGCGCGCAAACGCAACAAGGGCTATCAGGCGCTCACACGGGGCATGATTGCGGCGGCAGCTGGCGACATGCGCTATGCCGCGCGCGCCACACAGGATGCTGAAAAGCTTTTAGGTGCTGAGCCGCTAACACTGCTGTTGCGCGCCCAGACCGCACAGCTCGAAGGCAATCGTGCCTTGTCAGAAAAAACCTTTGCGCAAATGGTCGAAGACCCGCAAACACGCTTGCTTGGGTTACGTGGCCTACATGCCGAGGCACTGCGCCGTGGCGACCAAGAGAGCGCACATCTTTACGCAACCCAAGCACAAGCGATCACACCTTTGGGATGGGCCGGCGAAGCCTTGCTTGGTTGGCATGTGCGCCGCGCTGAATGGCCCGCTGCACTCGGCATTGTCGAAGCCAATCGCAAGCACAAAATCATTCCACGCGAGGGGGCAGATCGCCAACGCGCGGTCCTGCTCACTGCAATGGCGCGCGAGGCGGCAGACAGTCATCCAGACGAGGCTTTGCGCGATGCGCGTGAGGCCACCAAACTTGCGCCCTCGCTCGTGCCGGCCCATGTGCTGACCGCCCAATTGCTCGCGCGGCGGGGTGACTTACGCAAAGCCTCCAGACTTCTTGAGGGCGCGTGGCGCCTCTCCCCCCATCCTGAAATCGCAGATGCCTATGTGCATTTGCGTGCAGGCGATGCTGCACAAGAGCGCCAAGAGCGCGCGCAACGCCTGGCTGATCTCATGCCGCAAGATGCCGAAAGCACACTCATGCTGGGTCGCGCTTCACTCGAAGCACGGCAATTTGAAAAAGCGCGCGCCGCATTAGGACCGCTGCTGCTCAGCGAAGAGCGTCCCTCACGCCGCCTATGCCTGCTGATGGCCGATCTCGAACAGATGGAACATGGCGCGCAAAGCGGACCTGTACGGGAATGGCTGGCACGCGCCGCCCGTAGCCCGCGTGACCCGATCTGGATGGCCGATGGCGTCACTTCGGATCGCTGGGAACCCGCTTCTCCCGTCACAGGCAAACTTGATGCGTTCCGCTGGGAGGTGCCGCAAGAACGCCTCTCTGCGCCACTGACAGATCTGGCACTCGACAACAGCTTGCCCGCTGTCGACACCCCGACTATGGCGCCACCACCACGCCCCAAAACCATGCCGGGACAAGCGCTCTACCCCATGCCAAGCGTGCCTGATGACCCAGGCCCAGCGCTGGATGAAAAAGACGACAGCGAGCCGCGTTTTTCCTGAAAGACACCCCGCCCGCCTTGCCAAGGGAAATGCCCTTCGCTATGAGAACGGGGCTTCAACAGGGCAACCCGGAAGACACCAGATGCCGATTTAGCTCAGCTGGTAGAGCACCTCATTCGTAATGAGGGGGTCGGGGGTTCGAATCCCTCAATCGGCACCATTTCTCTTGGTCTTGTGCGACATGCTTCTGAGCGGGCAATGAAAAAAGACGGCTTTGCGAGCCGCCTTTGTTGATTGTTCAGACGTGTCAGCGATCAATGCGCGGGCGACAGACCGGCTACCGCGCGGCGCAGCAGCTCGAAACCACCAAACAACGCGCCGGTGAAGAAGAGATCACCCAGCAGCCCGTTCTGGAAGAAGGGGATCGCCATCACATAGCATTCGACCAGACCCGCGAGGCTCTTTTCATAGAGACCATCGAACAGGAAGACGCCGAAATTGGTGACACCAAAAAACAGCACCGAACCGGCTATGGATGCGCCAGCCAGCTTGATGATGGATGCACGATCACCAAGCCATTGACCAACCAGAACCATGGCAGCCACGCAGGCATAAACAAACGCCATGCCCTGATGCAAACCCAGCACTAGGTCGGTCAGGAAGAGCGCGACGAGCGGCACCAGAAAGGCCAGACGACGATCCGCCAATTGCACGCCAGCAAAAAGCGCAATGGCGCCTACGGCCGTTGCATTGGGCGGATGCGGCAGCAATCGGGTCAAAGCCGCAAAGACGATCATGCCAATGATGGTTGTCAGCCTGATTTCCACCGCGCAGTCCTTTCAAATCCAAAAGGCTGGAACATCTCGTCCCGGCCCGAAGCCTGTTTAACTCAAATCTAGCGAACAGGGGAAGCCCGGTCCATGCCAGACGTTAGGGGCAAAAGGGTCTAAAACCGCCCCTACCAGGTCACCTGAAGGCCGGCATAGCCGGAGCGCCCAGCCGTGCCATAATTATAGACATCCTCATAATTTGCATTGGTCAGGTTTTCACCACGGGCAAACAGGGAGATGCGGTCGCTCACTTTGTAATCCACCGCAATATCAAAGCGGCTATAGGCTTTGAGCACGACAGGCGCGCCAGAAACCGCAAGAGATGTATATTTATCGCTACGTTCACCCACATAGCGCAAGATCGGCTCAATCGTCAGCTCTTTGGTCGGCGTCACCGCCACTGACAGGCGCGCTGCGTGACGCGGCCGGCGCAAGAGCCGCAGACCTGTATCTTCATCGCGCGTCTCAAGCAGCGTATAGGCGCTCTTCAACTTCGCCCAACCAGGCACAAGATTATAAGTGAGACCTGTTTCAACACCAGATGTCGTCGCTCTGGCAACATTATATGGCACCCACGTGATGGCATCGCTAACAATCAGATTCTCGATTCTGTTCTTGAAATAAGTCAGGCTCGCACGCCCATCACCATCAAGAAACGATTGTTCAAGACCCAAATCATAGCCTTGCGATTTCTCTGACTTGAGATCGGGATTATTATAGGGGGGAGCAAAATAGAGCTGGTAAAGCGAGGGCGCTTTCGCACCTGTGCCGTAAGAGGCACGTGCGCGTGTTGTTGACGTCACATCATAAGCTGCCGTCAGACGATAGGTGGCAAAGGTTCCTGAGCCCGACACATCATCAATACGACCACCCGTCGACAGATGCAGTTTTTCGAACAGATCGATTTGATGCAGCACATAAGCCGAGCGCGTGGTTTGTCGCTTCTCATATTCAGTTCCATATTCTTCACCGCTCGCGCGTTCGGTCTCATAGCGCAAGCCGCCGGTGATCGTTCCATATTGGCCGAGTTTCACATCTTGCTGCAGCTCGCTGCCCAAGCGGCGTCCGCTATAGGTGAAATGATCATTTGTGTCGCCAAACGGCGTACTCTTTGTGGCCAGCCAGAAATCACGATCGATCTTGGTCTCGAAAGTGGTGAGCGTAGTGCGAAACGGGCCGTTTTCAGCTATGGCTTTTTGATAGGCGCTGGCCAGCGTGCCCTTTTGTGGATTGGGCGCCAATGGGTCTTCGCTGAGCGGACCTGAATCATATTGGAGGCGCTCGCGCGTGATGTTGAACCCAGTTTCAAATGTCAGCCAATCATTGACCTTTTTTGAAATTTTGCCCGAGCCACCCAAGCGGCTCATGGGATCCGCGCCATTGGGATTGAGATCGGCCAGTCGCGCGACGCGATAACCGAAACGCTGAAACCCATCCGTGTGAAACTGATGCAGGGAGAGATTATAGCTGGTGTCTTGTGTCGCACCATCGACCGACAATTTATTCGAATAGGTCCCGTAGCTGCCGCCCTCAACGCGATAGGTCCAGCGCGGTGGGCCTTTCTCGCCTTTTTTGGTGATGATGTTGATCACACCACCAATCGCATCCGATCCATACAGCGCTGATTGAGGACCGCGCACAATCTCGATGCGCTCAATGGTCTGCACCGGCACCATAGATAAATCGAGATCACCACTCACAGACGTGGGATCATTGACGCGCACACCGTCGACAAGAACCGCTGTATGATTGGTGTTGGTGCCGCGCATATTGACGGAGACAGCACCACCCGGCCCACCATTTTCCGTCACGGTCACACCGGGCTGGCCATCAAGAATGTCGCGCAGAGACTTGTTGCCCTGCTTTTCGATCTCGTCTTGCGTGATCACGCTGACCGAAGAGCCGATCTGCTGGATAGACATCGGCACACGATTGGGCGTGATGACCAGATCTTGAAATTTTTCGTTTTGAGACTGTTCCTGCGCTACAGAGGGCAGAACATAAAAAGCGACACCAGCCAGAAAGGCGGCGCGCAGGGCAAGCTGCGACATCAGATCCTCCAACCGACCCGCCGTCGGTATGTGGGTTTCAACAAGGATCTGGCCGGTATCCTGACTTCGGCGGCATAAAGATCGGGCCTTCCCAGCTTATCGCCAGTGACCAGATCCAACCGCTTCACAGTTGCGGGGGCAGTGCGGCGCTAACCGACTTCCCGTTTAACCCCGGCTTCATCCGGGGCACCCTATCCAGAAATGACTTTAGTGCACTCGCCCTCCAAGCCGGAAGCAGAAAACAAGACGCGCACATGATTCTTTGTGCTGAGATCAACAAATGTCGGGGCCGGTGAGGATGCCGGCCCCGTGTTTGACGCTCAGCCAAGCTTGGTTTTCTGAACCCGCCCACGGGCCTCGACAAACAAGCGCTCGCTGTCCAGGGGCTTGCCTGTAGCCTCCCGCGCTGGTCAAATTGGCTCATATCAGCGGCAAAAAGACCGCGATGGGGAGGACGACAATGGCACGGCAGCAAAGCCTCGCTTCAGGCATGGCGGCATTTTCACTCGCACTTTTGGCCAGCGCTAGTGCCTTTGCCCAAACGGTCGAGGATTTTTACAAATCAAAACCCCTGACCATTATCGTGGGTGTGCCGACCGGTGGTGGCTATGATCTGATCGCGCGACTTCTCTCTCGTCATATGCCACGCCATATTCCGGGTAATCCGGCACCCATTGTGCAGAATATGCCGGGCTCCGGCAGCGTGGTGGCGTCTGGCTATCTCTATTCCGTCGCACCCAAAGATGGCTCGATGATCGGCACATTGGCGCGCATTGCGCTTATTGAGCCTTTGTTCACAGCGCAAAAATATGACAGCACCAAACTTACCGCCATTGGCAGCGTGTCGAAAGACATCAGCACCTGCATTTCATGGAAAACGGCAAAGGTAAAAAACTGGGACGATATGATGAAGAAGGAATTCATCGCATCGGGCCAGGCAACTGGCGCTGATCCCGATGCTTTCGCCAATATGATCCGCCATCTGTTCAATGCCCCGATCAAACTCGTCACAGGCTATCCGGGCACCAATGAACAGGCGCTTTCCATGGAACGTGGCGAGACGGAAGGTTATTGCGGTGTCTCCTATTCGACCATCAAGACGCGCTACACGAAATGGCTTGATGAAGGCTCGATCAACATCATCGTGCAAAATGCTGTTGAAAAACACCCTGATCTCCCCAATGTGCCACTCATTACCGAGATGGCCAAAGACCCCGAGCAATTGCAGATCATCCGCCTGATCGTTGCCACGCAAAATATGGCGCGGCCGTTCTTTGCGCCGCCCGGCATTCCGGCTGATCGTGCAGCCGCGCTACGCAAAGCCTTTGATGCAACGATGACCGACCCTGAATTTGTTGCAGAGGCTGACAAGATGAAAGTCGAAGTCACGCCAATGACGGGCGATGAGGTCAACGGCCTGCTCAAAGAGCTCTATGCCACGCCCAAGCCTGCGGTTGAAAAAGCTGCCAAAGCCATGGCGCCGTAAGTGTGATCTTAGGGCCACGTCCAGAGAAAAAGCGGATCCATCCATACGGGCAGATCCATCAAGTCGCGCACATTGTCGATCGACATGGACAAAAAGACCGCACCCAGCAATGACACGATGGTGCCTGCAATCATGCGCGTGTCAAAAATCTCATAGCGCCGATTCATCATGTAACTGAAGAACAGACGAAAGACGAGCGACAGACGCTGGATCGGCGACACCACCGAGACGGGCGCAAAAGACAGCGCAACATAGCGTAGCAATTGCGACACGCCGACAAAAAATCCTGCCCAACAAAACCATTTGGCGGCCTCGCCTGACATTTCACTGACATGTTTCACTTTGCCCAGCAGCGGAATGAGCAAAAGCACGACAACAGTTGCTGCAATATAGGAGACAAGCCCGCCCGCAATGCTCGCCTGCCAGCTTGCATGTTCCAGCGCCATGCGCACAAGAATGGGGCTGGTGCCATAGGCAAAGGCGGCCAGAAGTGAAAACACATAACCTTCAACATATTGGGGTGTAAAAGCCAATTCGCCGCCACCTGCCGCTTTGGCTTTTCCCTTTTTTTCAACCGTCAGCAAAGGGCCTGCCAGAATGAGCGCAATGCCCAGCACTTTCATGATCGTCAGCTTTTCGCCCAGCAGCGTGACCGCCAACACCAAGGCGAAAAGCACAGATGTTTCCATCAAGGGCCCGGAGAGATTGGCGCCAATCGCTTTCACCGCGCGGTAATTGCAGTAGCGACCAAACACAAAATGCGCGATGCCGGCTGCAGCAAACGACGCATGAGTCGCCCATGTAAATTCATGTAGTGCTGGCAATGCCCCGAAATACAAAGCCGGAATCAGCATCAAAGGCACGCCAAAGGGCACCGTGATCGCCATCGCCTGCAAGACGGATCCTGAGAGCACACCGCGCCGCGCCAGAGTATTATTCATGGCAAAAGTCGCCGCTGCGCAAAGCGCGAGAAGTCCCCCCAAATCAGCCTCCTTGCCGGTTTCTTGCTTAGTCGTGGTCCGGTTGGAAATAGATTAGGCTGAGAACCCCGCCTTTGCAATCTTAGCGCGCAGGCGTTGCGCCACGCCGATCACCACTGCGGCGCAAGAAAATATTGGCAACCATGGCTTGCGCGATATGTTCGGCCATGCAGGGGAAGCCCAGATCGTTCAGACTGAATTCGTCATCAGCCGAGACTTCAGAGGCGGCTTTTGTCTGCGCCAGAAATTCCATGGCCTTATCACGACGCACATAGAGAAGGTTCTCTTCCAGAGCAATGCGATCCAGCGCGCCACGAATTTCAAACCAATGCTCGTCTCGTGCATATTTAGGCGTGTATTGCAGTCCGACCAGCACCACATCGATTTTGTTTTTGTTGAGCATGCGCACGGTTGCGCGCACGGTTGTTTCAAACTCCACCACCGGCACACGCGCAACGGCATCATTGGTGCCCAACTGCCAAAGAACCAAAGATGGCTTGAGGATCGCCGCTTCATTGATCAGACGACGTGCGCTGACTGAGGCAATCTCGCCCGACACACCGCGATTGACCACTTCCACATCAATGCCCTTCCAGACATTTTCGAGAAGCTTTTCCAGGCGTGAAGGATAATTACCTGATTTATTGCCTGACCATGTGGCCGAAGAACCAATGGCGAGCACGCGCATTTTCTTGCTGGCTTCAATCCGCGCGGCCGTATGAGACAAAGGTGCATCACGCGCCACTTCTGATTGCGGCACGGAACATTGCAGAGCAAGAGCTGCTGCATGAAGCGGTGGCGTAGGATATTGCGTCTCAGCCTGGATCTGAGGCACGTCCGTGATTGCGGAATCGCTTTGCTGCGCCGCAGCATCTTGTGCTGTGGCGGGCGCGCCTGCTGTGAAAAGCAGGATCAGACCTATGATCAGCGCGGCCAATTGATGCGCCATTCATTTCCCCAAGCAATGGCGAGCATTGCAGCCACGCCAATCAACAGCACAAGCGTGTCTGTGACAAGACCCGCCGGATTTGCAAACCGCACAATCTGCCCTGCCAAAGAGAGCAGAGATCCTGCACAAAAGACATGCAGCGAATTTCTACCGAGCAAACACAAAGGCACGCTCAGAAAGCGGAACGGGCCCCAGCGGGTGGCCTTGTCGAACAGCCCCCCCAACAACATGACAAGGCCAAGCATATGCACAATGCGCATCGGCGAGAGCGATGTCTTGTCGTTCATGAAAAAGAGACGCGGCTCAGGCAACTCGAACGGGTTGGGACTCCAATTGATCATGGCCAGCCAAAGACCGATGCCAACAATCACCAAGCCCAAAATGCGCAGCTCCATGCGCTTGTCTTCAATAAAGCCTGCCACCTGTTTGGGGCGGGCCAGCACATAGCCCAGCACAAACTGCAATTGCCAGGCAAAAGGATTGAAGAACCAGACACCTTCCACCGGCCAGGTAGGCAGATTGAGCTCAGACAACAATGTCAGTGCCCAGACTGTAACAGAATAGAACAGGAGAATACGCAACGAGATGCGGCCCAGCACAACCACCAAAGGTGCAAAGACCATCATCACGATATAAAGCGGGAGCACATCGAAATAACCCATTTGATGGGCCAGCATCACAATGCCGATTTGCGTTTGCACAGGGCTTTCAAAAAAAGCGCTCGCATTGTTCCATTGCAGAATGAGCGGCGTATCCAGAGAGATGGCCGCACCTGCCATCATCGCCAGAGCCAATGAGACAATAACGAGCTGTGCCGCATAAATTGTAAAAGCACGCGCCTCGAGCCGCATGAACAGACGCATGCCGACCAGATTCTCGTTGCGACTTTCCGATAGATAGCGCAACGAAAACCCAGCCAGAAAGACGAAGAGCTCAGCCGAATCTGACAAGCCAAAGGCGCGATGCGTGAATTGCTCGAAGTAAATGCCTGGAATGTGATTGATGAAAATCGCAATCAGCGCATAGCCGCGCCAGAAATCGACCTGATTGAGAGCGCGCGCAGCCACCCGGCGCGGTTGCGCCAAGTGTTTGGGGTCGGGGCTCTCAGCCAGGGTCGAATCGCGCTGCATGTGAGGGCAACATACGCTGCCTGATGCTGGCATAGGAAGCGCCTCTGGTCTGCGAAAGACTTGCCCACACACCGCCCCCTGTGCGAACATTGGGATAAAGCAAAAACCCGCGGAATAGCGGGACAGGAGGAAAAAAGAATGCTGACAGGCCTCACACGTCGCCTCGCCATGACGGCCAGCCTCGGCCTCGCCCTCGGCGGATCTCCAGCTCATGCCCAGACGCCTGACGTCTTCTACAAGGGTCGGCAGATGATCATGGTTGTCTATTCGCCCCCTGGCTCGACCTATGATCTCTATGCCCGCGCACTTGTGCGCCATATGCCGCGCCATATTCCCGGCGAGCCCAATTTCATCGTCCAGAACATGCCTGGCGCCGGCGGCCTGAAAGCCATGGATTATCTCTATAACATCGCCCCCAAGGATGGGTCGGTGATTGGCACCGTTGGCCGCGGCCTCGCTTTCGAGCCCATGCTGGGCCATAAAGAGTTTAAATTCGACCCGCTGCGGTTCACTTGGATCGGCAGCATGAGCCGCGACGTAAGCTTGGCCATTTCCTGGCACACCTCGAAGGTGAAGACGCTGGCTGATTTGCAGAAGAATGAAGTGATGACACCCGGCACGGGGGCCGGCGCTGATTCGGAAATCATGCCGCTCGCCTATAACGCGCTGGCAGGCACCAAGTTTAAAGTCATCAATGGCTATCCGAACACTGTGCAAGCTGCGCTAGCGCTCGAAAATGGCGAGCTTGATGGTATTGCCTATTGGGCTTGGGGTTCGATCAACTCCAGCAAGCCAGACTGGCTTCGCGACAAGAAAGTGAATGTGCTCTTCCACACGGGCGGCAAACCGCTGCCCCAATTGCCAGGTGTTCCCTCGATCCGCGACGCCGCGCAAAATGATCTTGATCGCAAGGCGCTCGATTTCTTGTTGGCGCGCGAAGTTTTAAGCCGGCCTTTCCTCGCGCCGCCTGATATCCCGGCGGATCGCGTCAAAGTGCTGCGCGCGGCATTCAATGCGACCATGAAAGATCCTGCTTTCTTGCAGGAAGCCGAACGCGCAGCTCTTGAAATCGAACTCGTGACAAGCGAAGAAACAGAAAAGGTTTTACGCAGCGCAGCCAATTCCCCCCCTGACGTGATTAACCGCGTAAAATCACTGCTGGGGCGCTGAGCTCTTCCAACCAACGGACGCACCGCCTTGAACGGGACGCCCAACGGCCGGCTAAAAGACCGGCGAACAAGGACCCTGTATCATGGCACTTGAATTTGGCCTTTATGCCCCAATCCCAATGGTCTCCGTTGGATCACCAGAAATTGCGCAAGCTGTTTCACAAGCGTTGCATCCGCTGCCCGACAATCAACGTGATGCGCAATATGAACTGGCGCTTTCTGTTTTGCTGGCGGCCGACCGTTGCGGTTTTGATCTGACACTTTTTGCCGAGCGTCATCTGGGACATGATATGCATGGCTGGATCATGGCCTCAGCCATTGCCTCGCGGTTCGAGCATATGCGTGCGTTGGTTGCTGTCCATCCGGGCCTTTGGGATCCGGTGATGGTTGCGAAAATGGCGGCATCTCTTGACCGTATTGTGAAAGGCCGCATGGCGATCAATATCGTCAATGGCTGGTTCGATGAAGAGTTTGAAATGTTTGGCGGCACCGTCCTGCAAGGCGAAGACCGCTACCAGCGCACCATCGAATTCATGGATATTATGCGCGGACTATGGACGCAGGAAAGCTATACCAAGCACGGCAAATTCTACAACGTCGAGAATGCGCGTCTCATGCTCAAGCCACGCACAGAAAAGGGGCCAGAGATTTTCTCTGTCTCAACGAGCGATCGAGGGCGTGACTTCATTGCTGAGCAATGTGACTGGTGGTTTGTCGAATTCCCTAAAGAGGCCGAGACAACGCCTGACATTATGAAAGCTTTGAAAACCTCCATTGCCGACATGAATCAACGCACAGCACGCACAGGACGCAAGGTGCGCTACGCGCTCAATCCCTTTGTGGCGATTGGTACAGACACGCAAGAAGCGGTCGATTCCACCATCCAGCAAATGTTCAAATATGACCCCGACAAGGACACGCGCAAACTGGAACGGCGCATGATTCCCAATACGCGCGCCGGCTGCATGGGCAAGCCCGAAGATGTGCGCAAACAGTTGCAGCGCTTCAACGATCTGGGCATTGAATTCATTCTCATGAAACTCTTGCCCAATGTCGCAAATGTCGAGCGGATTGGTGCCGAAATCATCCAGCCCCTGAAGGGTTGAACCAAACAAAAAAGGCGGCCCGCAAGGCCGCCTTTTTTCATTCCGGTTTGAACGTCAGCGCCACACCATTGATGCAATAGCGCAGACCAGTGGGCGGTGGCCCGTCTGGAAAGACATGGCCCAGATGAGAGCCGCATTGGCTGCAATGCGCTTCGGTTCGCACCATGCCATGGCTGCGATCTGTATGCGTCTCGACAGAGCCCGGGATCGGATCATTGAAGCTTGGCCAGCCTGTGCCGCTTTCAAACTTCAGCTTTGATGGAAACAAATCCTGCTCGCAGCCCGCGCAAGCAAAAACGCCAGTGCGCTTTTCATGCAGCAAAGCACATGAGCCGGGACGCTCAGTGCCATGCTGGCGCATGACCTGATATTGCTCAGGTGTGAGGCGCTGGCGCCATTGGTCATCACTCAGGGTGAAGGGAAATTCGCTCATTGTCATGGTGCGCTCATCATGGCTTATGGGTTTGGTTTGGCAACAGACTACGGATATCGGGTAGCTGTTTGATTTTTTCCAGAACCTGCCCCACCAAACCTGTCGGCACCAAGCCAAAAAAGCGCGCAATGGTCATCGTTGATTGTGGCGAGAGCATATGGCCAAGCCCCGCGACCATGTCATGCTCAATGGCATCGCGCCCCTCGGCATCTTGCCAGATGCATTGATGGTGCCCTTCCTTCAGCCATTGGTCAGATGTTGGATCTGCGGGCAGATCCTGCGCATGACGCCATTGACGCACCAAGCCACCCGCATTGGCGGGCACCACAACATCATCACTCAGACCATGCCAAACCAGCAGGCGTGGCCATTGCGCTGTTTTTGGAGCGCAGGCACGCAAACTGTCGGCTGCTTCGGAAGCGGTGCGCTTATCACCTTGCGACATGGCCTCGATGGCCTGCGGCAGGCTATCGGCAATACCAACCGGCAAGCCAGAGACCACAGCGCCTGCTGCAAAAACATCTGGATAGGCAGCCAATATGGCTGCCGCCATCGCGCCTCCAGCTGAGAAGCCGGTGATGAAAATACGTGCCGGATCAACCTCATATTGCCGCTGAACATGCGCGATCATCGCACGGATGGACGCCGCTTCACCCTGATCGCGCGCGCGGCTGCGCGGGCTGAACCAGTTGAAACAACTCTGACCATTGTTGGCGTCACGCTGCAGGGGATAGCAAACCAGAAATCCTTCTTTGGCTGCCAGACCACACCAATCAGCAGAACGCTCATATTGCTCGGGGGTTTGCGCACAGCCATGCAAGACAACCACAACAGCCGGATGTTTTGGCCGCGTGTCGGGAACATAAAGCTGCAACCGCAGATTGCCCGGATTGGCGCCAAACTCTGCAATTTCGGTTAAACGCGGTGCGCTGTCCGGAGGCGCCGGTGGCGTGGATGGCGTGAAATCAAACAGGCGCAGCCATTGCTGGCGCGCCCGGTTGAGCTCCTCGATAGTCTGGCCAATCCGATGCACAGGCACTCCCCTTCATTGCTGCGATGCAGCATACCGCAGAGTGACCTAAAATCATAGAGAGTTCAGTACCTTGGGCTGGGGAACGATACTCCGCTGCGGCGGCCTTGCAACTGGTCAAGCAGGTTTAGAGCCGCACATCGTGACTTATCATCACCGAACTGATCAATCTGTCAGGATCAGTGCCCAATAGACCTTGTATTTCGACTGTTCGACATAGGCTGTTGCTATGCCCATGCGGCGCATGGCGGCGTTGAGCATATTCTTGTTGTGGGGAGGCGATTCCCGCCAGCCAGAGAAAGCTTCCGCCAATGTATGATAACCCGCCCCGACATTTTCAGTGGCTGTTTTATGGTCCAGCCTGCCCGACAGACGCGCTTGCAGCGTGCCGCCAATCTCATGGCTCATATGATCGGCACGCGCCATAGCGAGCGCCTGCTCTTGCGCAGCCTGCATCAAAGCGGGATCGAGCGAGAGCGCCGAAGCCCCATTATTGGTGCGATAGATCGAGATCATGTCGCGCGCCGCCACGGCATCAACTTGCGCGGCTGTGGCATTGAGCTTTTTGTAAAAGCCCGGGCCATCCGACAAAGTGAAACCGACGGGTGACGAAGAGCAGGCTGCCAAAGGCAGACCTGCAGCGGCCAGAAGAAACATGCGGCGCGACGCAACAAAAGTCATGGGTTTGTTCAATCCTGTTTTTTCATGGTGAGCGACTCGAGCCCGCCAATGTGAATGACCGGCGCTGGTGCGACCGGCGGTGAGATACTGATATTTTCAACTTTGAATCGTGCGTGAATAGCAAAATGCAAATCGCTTTTCACGCGCCCAGCCTTTTCAACATCCCCGACAAAACAGACCAGCTCGAATTTGAGCAAAGTCTCGGTCATCGCGATAAACAAAACTGCGGGTGTTGGGAGCTTTTCAACCAGATCATGACCCTTGGCCACATCCATCAACACGCTGCGCACATGTTCGGGATCAGCTTCAAGATTTACCGCGACCGGAATTTTGATGCGACCCACACGATCACCGCGCACCCAGTTTTTTACCACACCCGTGACGAGGTTCGAATTGGGTACGATCATTGTCACGCGATCAAAAGTTTCGATCTCGGTCGAGCGCACATTGATGCGCCGGATATAGCCTTGCTCTTCGCCCACCACGACGAGATCACCCACGCGCACAGCCCGTTCCCAGAGCAGGATAAGGCCAGAGACAAAATTGTTGACGATGGATTGCAGACCAAAACCGATACCGACCGACAAGGCGCCGGCCACAATCGCCAGCTTTTCAAAGGAAAAGCCGAGGTAACCAAGACCGACCGATGTGGCGACCACAAAGCCCACATAGCCAATGCTGGTGCGGATGGAATTGCGCAGACCTGTATCAAGTTGCGTGTGCGGCAACAGGCGCTTTTCGAGCCAGCGCTGCACCGTGCGTGTGGCAAACAAAACCAGGCCAAAGAAAAACAAAGCCAGCGCAATGCTCGCCAATGAAATGGTGACATCACCAATCTTGAAGCCGAAAAAGGCGGAGCGCAGATTGGCCAGCATATCGTCTGACTCAATGCCCCATGGGGCCAGCACAAGCAGAATAGCCGCAGCACTCAGACAAACCGTAGAGGCGCCAGCCAGCAAGACCGCAAGCTGTTCCAGCGATTCACGGCGCAGACCCAGGCTCGACATGACAGCGCGTGCAATAGGCGCCGGCGGGCGCAGCGCATGTTCAAAACCTTCGTTGGCCAAGAGCACAAGCAGATAAGTGACACAACCCACAAAGGTCACCCAGACAAGCTGATCAGTCACGAAAGCGCCAAAAGCCACATAGCCAATCAGCACCGAGGCCAGCACAGCAACAATGGCGATCCATGCCAGAAAGCGCAGCGGGCCGGACCAATCTTGCTCCGGCTCGACCACAGGCCCCAGACAATCATCCTCGCTCTCGGGCGGACCAACAATCCTGTTGAGCGAAACCGCCATGAGCAAAGCCACAGCCATAGCGCCCACAGCACGCACGGCAACAGCAACAGGCAGTGACACGGCGATCAATTCATTCATCGCTTCGATGACTTTCATCACCGAGACGATCAAGACCACCCCCATCACCAGATTGGCCAAACGCAGCGCCGCTAAATCTGTAAAATCAAGCAACCGCCAGTTTGGCCGCATGGGCGCCAACAGACCACGGACAATGCCGGCTGCCAATGCGATGCGCCGTACACTTTCAACAAAAGCTTGCAGCACAGGGTCAAGCCGCGCATTGACGAGATCAAACGCATAGAGAACCTGCGCCACAGCCAGCGCTGCCAAAATCGGCACAATGGCTGTCACAGCACCAACCCACAAAGCTGCCACGACTTTTTGCAAACGTGTCGGCTCAATCACCTGCGGCGCACGTCGCAAAACACGATGGGCGAGACGGTCAGCCAAGACGTAAAGAAAAGCGATCAGCGCCAGAAGGCCGGCAAAGGCAACAGCCCGCCAATCCGCAAGTCTTTTGATCGCGCCCGACACCCAATCGCGCCCGATCACCGCAGCGGCTTTCAAGTCACGCGGAATTTCAACCGCCACCGACATCCAAAGATCGGGGCTTAATACCGAGAAGGAGCGTTGAAACAAAGCGTGGTTGAACAAAGCGCGGCGCTTGGCAACAATCTGTGCCTTGACCTGATCAATCTCGACACCCAAAGCGCGTGCACGCTTCAACTGGCCATCAAGATCATTGAAGCTCTTTTGCAACTCGATACGCTCAGCATCAGGGGCTGCGTCATTATCTTTATCTTTGTCATTGACCGGACCAAGCTGCTCGAGACGCGCCTTCAGCGCATCAAATTGCGGCGCGACCTGTTCGATCAAAGCATCAACCGAACCATCGAGCTGCTCAAGATCACCACGGCGCGAAGCGAGATCGGCATCGCTCACCTGTTCACGGCGCAACACCGAGGCAATCTGGTCAAGCTCCGCGCGCGCCAGATCGAGCCGATGCTGGATGCTTTGGCGTGGCTGCTCGGCCTGCGCCAAGACGGCATCCGGACTGGCCAAAAGCCAGATTGAAAGAAGCGCGCCTAACAGCGCGAGGGGGGAGATACGTCTGATCATGGCCCAACAAGAGATGATTCGGGTAAACGGGCCCTTGCGAGCCAGCCCCTTTCAGCCTCGAAAATCAGGTTTTCCCGTGGCGGGGGCCGGATATTCATGGGGGCGCCCCTTGTGATCGAGCACATGGGCGCCTGCAAGATGGTCTGGGGCGATAGACACCTTGCCATGACCGCCTGGAATATCGAGCACAAAGGCGGGCTGGCACAGGCCCGAGACTGTGCCCCGCAACTGCGAAACGAGCGCACGGGCGACATCAAGATCAACCCGGAAATGCGATGTGCCCGGCGCCAGATCGGCCTGATGCAGGTAATAGGGTTTGACCCGCAATTCGACGAAACGCCGCATCAAAGCGGTAAGGGTTGCAACATCATCATTCACGCCCTTGAGCAGCACGGTCTGACTGACAAGCACAATACCTGCACGCAACAAGCGCGCCAGTGCATGGGCCGCAGCTTCTCCCAATTCGCGCGGATGATTGGCGTGAAGCGCGACATAGAGCGTTTTTTTGGTCGCAGCCAGCACATCCATCATGGCGTCGTTGATGCGTGCAGGGTCAACCGCTGGCACGCGCGTGTGAATACGCACGATTTTGACGTGATCAATCGCATCCAATTGTTGCAAAACATCAGCAAGACGACGCGGTGACAAAGCCAGTGGATCGCCGCCCGTCAGAATGACTTCCCAAATCTCAGAGTGGTTGCGAATGTAATCAAGTGCACCGTCCAGCGCGCTTGCTGATAAAACCTGCTCGGCTCCCGGCCCCACCATTTCACGCCGGAAACAAAAGCGGCAATAAACCGGACACACATGCAAGAGTTTGAGCAGCACGCGATCTTGATAGCGATGCACAATGCCTTCAATCGGCGAATGGGCGCCGTCGCCAATCGGATCGTCCAGCTCTTCGGGCTTGGTGTCGGCCTCTCGAAGATCTGGCACAAATTGACGCGCAATCGGATCTTGCGGATCATCGGGGTCGATCAAATCCGCCATTGCTGGTGTAATGGCCAGCGCATAGCGCGCAACAAGTTCATCCAGGCTTGCAACAGAGGCACTTTTGACAAGTCCACGCGCGACAAGATCGCTCACCCGATGCACGGCCCCACTCACGTGCGCGCTCCTGCCAAAGGTGTCCAGATCACATCTTCAATGTGATGCGCGCCTGTGGCGAGCATCACCAGACGATCAAAGCCCAAAGCAATTCCGCTGGCCTCTGGCATATGCGCCAATGCGTCGAGAAAATCCTCATCAATCGGATAGGTCTCTCCATAAATGCGCTGGCGCTCAGCCATGGCCTGTTCAAACCGCTGCCGCTGTTCTTGCGCATCCGTCAGCTCGCCAAAAGCATTGGCGAGCTCAACACCGCACGCATAAAGCTCAAAGCGTTCAGCAAAGCGCGGATCCGCTGGTGAGCGACGCGCGAGCGCCGCTTCCGATGCTGGATATAAATCCAGCACAGTGGGCCGCCCCATACCAAGTTTGGGCTCAATGCGGTCTGACACAACTTTCGAAAACAAATCCGACCACGTGTCGTCTTCTGCCACGCGCAGACCAAGACGTGACACGTTGCTTGCAAGCTTTGCGCGATCTTCAAGACAGTCCGCCAAATCAATCTGCGCATATCTGGCAAAGGCCTCACACAAAGTCAGGCGCTCGGGCTCGGCAAAGGGATCACAGCTTTGCCCATGAAAAGAAAAAAGCTTCACGCCTGCCGTGCGCGCGGCAAGTCTCAGAAGGGCGCGGCAATCCTCAACCAGCGCGCCATAAGGTGCGTCTGCGCGATACCATTCGAGCATGGTGAATTCGGGATGGTGCAGCGGTCCGCGCTCGCCATTGCGCCAGACGGGTCCGAAGGCATAGAGGCGAGGCTCGCCAGCGGCCAGCAACTTCTTGCAGGCAAATTCGGGGGACGAGTGCAGGTAAAACCGCTGTCCGCGACCGTCAGAGGTTACAAAATCCGTGGCAAACCCACCGATATGGGCCTCATTGCCAGGGCTCAGCTGGAGAGCCGCCGGCTCCACCTCCACAAAGCCCTGCGCCTCGAAAAACCCTCGCAGAGCCACTCGGATCCGCGCCCGCACCAACAGGCGGGGGCGGCGGTCCTGATGGACGCCACGATCCCACCAAGGGGAGGCTTTGGCCGAAGCTGGCTTGGTCATGGACAGAAATCGATCCTCTCAAGGGGCTAGCGCTGGCTGGCAGGATCGCTATACATGCCCCGCAACAGCCCCGGCAGATGCATATGCTGCCGCAGCTCGCCCATCAACTTTTTGAGGAAGCCTTCCCGTGAAAGTCATCGCCAGTTCGATCCGCAAGGGCAATATCATCGAGCGCGAGGACGGACAGCTCTATGTCGTTCTCACCGCTGAAAGCTTCCATCCCGGCAAGGGAACACCCACGACCCAGATCGACATGCGCCGTCTGTCGGACGGCGTGAAGACCACGGATCGCTACAAGACGACCGAACAGGTCGAGCGTGCCTTCGTCGAAGATCGTGACTTCTCCTTCCTGTATCAGGACGGCGAGGGCTTCCATTTCATGAACGACGAAAGCTTTGAACAGCTGCAAGTCTCTGATGATATTCTCGGCGATCAGGCTCAATGGCTGCAAGAAGGCATGAAAGTCATCCTGTCGATGTTCAATGGCGTTCCGGTCGGAATCCAGCTGCCAGCGCGCGTCACGGTCGAAATCACCGAGACCGAGCCGGTTGTGAAAGGCCAGACAGCCTCCTCATCCTACAAGCCCGCCAAGCTCGCCACCGGCGCGCGCGTCATGGTGCCTCCACATGTGGCGGCTGGCACACGCATCGTCGTGCTGACGGAAGACGGCACTTATGTGGAACGCGCAAAAGATTAAGACCGGCGCCACATCTGTTGATTTTGAAACGCCGCCTTTTTGGCGGCGTTTTCTTTTGTGCGGATTTGCTTGCGCCAAAGGGTCGAGCGTAAACTTGCGCCCATGAAAAGGTTTTCTGGAAAGACTGGCGTCCCGGAAGGGATTCGAACCCCTGACCTACGGTTTAGGAAACCGTTGCTCTATCCTGCTGAGCTACCGGGACGCAGCGCGTTGCACTATTCGCGCAAAGCCCTTTCCCGTTCAAGAGCGATCTGCCTGTTGGCGTTGCTGATGTGGGCAAATCCCGTCACCGCACAAAGCCCGACGCCGGCATGCGCTGAAGCCAGCACACCCGCAGGAGGAGCAGCGCTCATCCGTGACCGCCTTGAAATCGAGCTGACTGATGGGCGCCTCCTCAAGCTCGCCCATCTTGCCCCCTTTGAAGCGAGCCCACGCGGTGTCGCGCGCCGGCAAAATGCCAAAGCCGCCCTGGAGAGCTGGCTTGGCAGCGGCGATATCCTGCTGCCCCCTCGCCTGCCTCTGGCCGACCGTTGGGGTCGCATCGAAACCGCGGCCGCGACCAACCGGGGTGAGAACATCGGCCTCAAACTGGTCACACTGGGCCTTGCCCGCGTTGGCCCCACGCAATCCGATGCGTGCTTAAGCGCGCTTCTGGAAGCAGAAGACAGGGCCCGCAAGGCAAAGCTTGGTCTGTGGGCTGATTCCTATTATTCCGTCCTCACAGCTGACCAGCTTGCGGCATTGTCAGCCCATTCGGGGGAATATGTGATCGCCGAAGGGCGGGTGCAGCGGATCGGACAAACCGCTGCGCGCTTTTATCTCGACCTTGGGCCAGGCCGCAGTGGTAACCTGAGTGTCACTTTTTCACGGCACGATGCCAAAACTTTTGCTGCGGGCGGAATCGTGGCTGAAAAGCTCACTGGCCAGATGATCCGTGTACGAGGCGTCATCGAACACAGACCGGGACCACTGATCGAGCTTTTTACGCCTGCTGCCATTGAAATGATCGGACTGAAATTGTGAGTGTGGTGACAAAGAGAAAGGGAATGCTGCGCAACACGCCATTTGGTGTCAGTTTTGCGCTCGCCCTTTTTCTGTCAGGCTGCGCCGCTCTTGATCCGGGTGGTCGCCGTGCGGATTTGCCTGCTGTTCCTACCGCTGCACCACGCACGACCGGCATCGACACGCCACAAGCCTCCGAACACAAAAGGCTCGTCGCTTTGTTTGGCGGCGAATATCGTTTTCCGGCGGCTGAAATTTATCTCAATGGCATTTTGGTGCGCCTTGCCCAGACGAGCGAGACACCTTCAGAAGCCTATCGTGTGACCATTCTCAACACACCCATGGTCAATGCCTTCGCCCTGCCCTCCGGCAATCTCTATATGACACGTGGCTTGCTGGCGCTGGCCAATGATTCCTCCGAGATTGCCGCCGTGATGGCGCATGAGATTTCGCATGTGACCGCACGCCATGCGAGCGCGCGTGCGGAATTGGAAAAAAATGCACAAGTCATTTCCAAAGCAGCCTCACTGATTCAGGGCCGTCAGAAGAGCGATGAAGTCAAAGCCTCGGGCCGCCTGTCGCTGGCCAGCTTCTCGCGCCAGCAAGAATTGGAAGCCGACCAGATTGGCGTGCGCGCCATTGCGCGTGCGGGCTATGATCCTTATGGCGCTGCGCGTTTCCTCACGTCACTGGGTCGCGCCTCCAGCCTGCGCGCCTCGCTGTTTGGGCAGCGAAGCGGTGAAGAACAACCCGATATTCTAGCGACACACCCCTCGACGCCCGAGCGTATTCGCCAAGCCGTCAATGTCGCTCGCCAATTGGGGGCGCCAGGCCTTGGCCTTGGTGCGCGAGATGAATATTTCAACGCAATTGACGGTATGGATTTTGGCGATGATCCGAGCGAAGGTTTTGTGCGCGGACGCCGCTTCCTGCATCCCAAGTTTGGCTTCATCTTCACAGCACCCGAAGGCTTTGCGCTGGAAAATTCGGCGCAAGCGCTTCTGGGTCTAGCGGGCGGCGGCTCACAAGCTTTGCGCCTTGATAGTGTGAACGTCTCATCCTCACAGGATCTGGGGACGTATCTGGCTTCCGGCTGGATGGAGGGTCTTGATGCAGCCTCTGTGCGCAACGTGTCACTAAATGGCATACCGGCAGCGATTGGTATGGCACGCGGTGGGGACTGGCAATTTCGTGTCGCTGTCATCCGCTTCAATGGCGAGGTCTACCGTCTGATCTTCGCCACGCGCAATTTATCCGCCAATATGGATGCGCGCTTCATGGAATCGATTGAAAGCTTCCGCAAACTGGAAGGCGATGAAGCCCTGCGCACGCGCCCCTTGCGGTTAAAAATTGTCTCTGCCACTCAAGGCGAAAGTGCGGCAAGCCTGTCTCGTCGCATGGCGGTGGGTGAACAGCAGCTTGAGCAATTTTTGTTGCTCAACGGGCTTGAGAGTGGCGCAGCACTGCGGCCCGATGAGCGTTACAAAGTCGTCGTTGAATGATCAGGCCAACTTCTGCTTGAACAAATCCATGCTACGTTGCCAAGCAAGCTTGGCGGCTGCCTCCACGTAACGCTCTGGAGACGTATCATTGTGGAAGGCGTGATTGGCGCCTTCATATATAAAGCTCTGGTAGGTCACGCCCGCCGCCTTCATCGCATTTTCAAAGGGCTCTTTGGTGGCGTTCACACGCGTATCAAGCGAACCATAATGCAACATCATCGACGCTTTGATCTTGGGCACATCCTCAAGCTTGGGCGCGACACCATAGAAAGCAACGCCTGCATCCAGACCAGGTGCTGCAGTGGCAATGGAATTGACGGATCCACCACCCCAGCAAAACCCAACGGCACCGATCTTCATGTGCGGGTTTTTCTGCTTGAATGCTGCAATCACGTCAGCTGCTGAGCGCACCACACGCGCCATATCAATTTTGGCGAACATGTCTCGTGCCAGATCTTCATCCTTGGGCGTACCACCATCGGGGGTCAGAAAATCGGGCGCGAAAGCGTGAAAGCCCTCCAGCGCCGCGCGCCGCGCGACATCCTCAATATGCGGATTGAGGCCCCGATTTTCGTGGATCACAATCACGAGATTGTCTTTGATCTCCGGACCTTTGGCTTTGGGATAGACCAGCGTGCCCTTCAACTCGGGTGAAGCTGTATAGGGCGTGCTGCCCAGACGCGGATCATCGGGTGCCACCACAGCCGCGCGCGCATAATTGGGTTCGATCACCGCCAGAAAGGCCTGCGCTGCAGCTGTGGAACCAGCCATCGCCACAAGGCGTTCCAGAAAAACACGGCGGTCCAGCGGGCAGTGCGTATATTCGTCATAGAGCTCGATCAAAGGCTGATTCAGGGACTGATTCATGGTCACATCCTTCCTGACAGGCACGTGTTGAAGAGCGATCGGCCCCGCTGATCCGGGTCGCGGTCTATCCCGTAACTGCTGTGACGTTAGCAGGAGTTGACGATGGCGCAATTAGAGGGTGTCCGGCGGCACTTCGTGAAGGTAGCCATGGCGGCGCCTTATCTTGAACGCGACCAGGAACACGAGCTCGCTGTGCGCTGGAAAGACCAGCGCGATGAACAGGCTATGCACCAGCTGGCGCATGCTCACATGCGCCTGGTGATCGCGCTGGCGTCACGCTTTCGTCATTATGGCTTGCCGGCTGCCGATCTCGTCCAGGAGGGACATATCGGCCTACTCGAAGCCGCTGCCCGCTTTGACCCCGCGCGTGAAGTGCGCTTCTCGACCTATGCGACCTGGTGGATTCGCGCCTCCATGCAAGATTACATTCTGCGCAATTGGTCGATTGTGCGTGGCGGCACGTCCTCGGCGCAAAAAGCGCTGTTTTTCAATCTGCGTCGGCTGCGTGCGAAATTGTCGAGCGACAATCGCGCGGGCGATCAGACCCGTATTTTCGCCACCATCGCACAAGCCATTGGCGTGTCGCAGTCAGATGTCGAGACGATGAATGCGCGCCTATCGGGGGCCGACATGTCGCTCAATGCGCCGATGGGCCAAAGCGACAATGGCTCCGTGTCAGAGCAAATGGACTTTCTCGTTGATGATCGTCCCCTGCCCGATGAAACTGTGACCGAGAGCATCGATGCCCATCGCCGTAGCGATTGGTTGCATGAGGCCATGGGTGTTCTGTCGGAACGTGAATTGCGCATTTTGCGCGAGCGCCGCCTAGCTGATGAGAGCGCAACACTTGAAGCGCTTGGCGCGCGGCTTGGTATCTCAAAAGAACGTGTGCGCCAGATTGAAAACCGCGCGCTTGAAAAATTACGCCGCGTGATGATTGAGCGCCACCCTGAAGAAGTGGTCAATGGCTGAGCGGCCTTTATTCAACCCATAAAAAAGCCCGGCACTGCCGGGCTTTCTTGTTTCTCAGGCAGCTTCTTCAACACCGCCGTTGCCATCCGTATCATCAGGGTCAAGATCACCTTCATCCGCCGCATCGACTTCAACATCGACCTTGGCGCCACGACGCGGACCCTTTTGCAATTGAGAATCGATCAGCTTGAGCGATTCCATATCCGTCAGTTTCTGCACAGCTGCGATTTCGCGCGCCATCCGATCAAGCGCTGCTTCATAAAGCTGGCGCTCGGAATAGGATTGCTCGGGCTGTGCGTCAGAGCGATAAAGATCACGCACGACTTCTGCAATGGCCTGCAGATCACCAGAATTGATCTTGGCTTCATATTCCTGCGCGCGACGCGACCACATGGTGCGCTTGATACGTGCGCGACCTGTCAGTGTATCGAGCGCCTTCTGCACGGTCTGCGCATCGGCGAGCTTGCGGATCGCGCCAGCCAAAACCTTGGGCAGCGGAACCTTCAGCGTCATCTTGTCCTTCATGAAATTAATGACGAACAATTCGAGCTTGAAGCCAGCCACTTCCTGCTCTTCGATCGCGACGATCTGGCCAACGCCATGTGCCGGATAGACGATGAACTCGCTCTGCTTGAAGCCGGACCGGTTGGAACCGGGCTTGGCAACAGGCCTTTCTGCCGCTTTTGCCATAGCCGCGGCCGACGCAGGCCGGCCATAGGCGGAGCGCACCACTTCTTCTTTCACGTAAGGCGGAATGACTGAGGGGCCAGCCGATGAACCAACGGCAAGCCGCAAAGGCGACAAACGGGCAACCGGTTCAGGCGCGGCTTTGGCAGCAGCCTTCGACTTGGACGCAGCCTTGGCTTTGGGTGCAGCCTTGGCTTTTGGAACGGCCTTGCTTTCTTCTTTTGACGCAACTTCAGGAGCTGGTGCGTCTGTTTTCTTTTTCGAAGAGGCTTTTTCAGCGCTCTTCGTTGGGGATTCCATCTTGGCCTTATCTTCCGTTTTTACAGGCTTGGCCGGTGCGGCTGCCTTGGTCGCATTCTTGACCTCGGGCTTGGCTGCTTTGGCAGGCGCCTTCTCAGGTGTTTTTGTAGATGTCGCGGTAGCCGCCTTAGCCTTTTCAGGCGCCTTGGCAGCGGGCTTATCTGTAGGTTTGGCCGGGGCCTTCGCAGCCGCTTTCGCAACGGGCTTGGCAATAGGCTTGGCAATGGGCTTGGCAACGACCTTCGCTGGCGCTTTGGCCGCGGGCTTTGCGCTGGCTTTGGCGGCAGGCTTGGAAGCAACTTTGGTAGCAACCTTGGCTACAGGCTTGGCTACAGGCTTGGCGGGTGCTTTTGCAGGGGCCTTGGCAGGCGCTTTGGCTGGGGCTTTCGCAGCAGCCTTGGCAGGCGCTTTGGCGGTAGCCTTAGCCGCAGGCTTGGTGGTTTTTGTCACAGCGGGTGCTTTGCCTTTGGCTGCTGGGGCTTTGGTCTCGGCCTTGCCTTTAGAGGCGGCTGAGCTGGATTTGTCGCTGGATTTGGCGCTCTTGGATTTCGATGCGGTGACGGACTTCTTCGACGCCATGACGTGGGCACTCCATTTCATGCCCCGGGTTGGAAACCGAGACGGGGGCTGGGAGCGATACGCATCTCCCGGGTCAGAGCCGAGCGCAGTTTGCCTTCACGGACCCCCAACCCATCGGGCGGCGATCAGGCGCATGCGCGACTCCTCAGTCGCCTTCGCGATGTGTTCGGATGTCAAACTCCGCCGCTGGCCGAAGCCGTGGCAAAGTCCCTGTTTGACGCTGAGCCACGCTAAAGCTTGGCCGAAACCGACACGAAAACAAAAACCTCGACTGTTAAGACTTTGCCTATCACAAAAATCGATCGAAATCAAAGGATTCCAGCCCGCCAAGCGCTGCGTGCGCCGGGCTGGTTAACTTTTCGATCAACAAAGCCGAACTGTCTGGGCTTTACTTGGGATATCAGTCGCCTTGACCTGGATTGGTCGAGAAATGCGCTTCGAGCTTGCCGGGCTTGCCGTCCCATTCCTTGGCGTCGGCAGGCGGGTCACGCTTGATTGTGATATTGGGCCAGGTCTTGGCCATATCAGCGTTCAGGGTCAGCCACTTTTCCAGCCCCGGCTCGGTGTCGGGCTTGATGGCTTCCGCCGGGCATTCAGGTTCGCAGACGCCGCAATCGATACATTCGTCCGGGTGGATGACGAGCATATTCTCGCCCTCGTAGAAGCAATCCACGGGGCACACTTCCACGCAATCCATATATTTGCACTTGATGCAATTTTCGCCGACGACGTAGGTCATGCCAGTCTCCACATGCGGCACAAGAGAGTCCGCTACTGTCTATTTTGCGCTTGCTACCGCCTTCGGCGAGGGGACGCAAGAAGCGCGAGCAAAAGAGAAGATTTCACTCCCGCCCCAACCATGCGGCCAGATGCCGCCGATCCCGCTTGGTCGGCCGCCCCGCCCCCGCATCGCGCGCGGGTGCCTGATCGGGCTCAGCCTCGGGCGGCGGCGTCATATCCTCATAAAGGAGTTTGGCTTCTTCATAGGGGCCGCGGCGCTCGCCTGCCCCCAGCACTTTGAGCACCCGCACCTGACGCTCAAGTGAAATGGTGAGCACATCACCTACGCCCACCTGTTTGGCGGGCGCATCCACTTTTTGCGCATTGAGGCGCACATGACCCTCGCTGACCAGCTTGCCCGCCAGCGTGCGGGTTTTCACCACACGGGCGAACCAGAGCCATTTATCGAGGCGCTGGCGCAAGCTCACGGGCGCGATCAGTCCTTTTTCTTGGCCTCAAGCTCGCCCTTGAGGGCCAGAAGCTTGGCAAAAGGCGAATTGGGGTCTGGCTGGCGCTCGCGGGGAGCGGGCTTTTCAGTCGAGGCAAAGGTGCGATCCCCACGGCGCTGATCATTGCGATCAGGGCGACCCTTGCCACCCTTGTGGGGCGGGCGACCGCCGCGATTGTCTGGACGATTGTCGCGACCCTCGTCTCCTTCACGACGGAAATTGGCAAATTTGGCGCGACGATCTTCGCGCTTTTGTCCTTCTGCACCATCGGCTGCGGGTCGGCCTTCAGCGGGCTTGCTGTCAGCGCGCGCAGGCGCAGGGCGACCTTTGCCACGCTCCTGACGCGGACCGCGACTGACGCGATGCGGACGCCAGACTTCGATAAGTTCCGGTTCTGGCGCGACACTCGCATCAGCTTCGACAGCAGGTGCTTCAGCATTTATTTCGACAGCCGCCGCAGCAACAACCGGCTCGGTCTGCACAACTGGCGCCGCTTCAACCGGCGCTTCTTCGCTGGTTGCCTCGGGTGCAACTTCGCTCACAGGTTTGATCGGTTCGCGTGCGGCTTCCGCCACCAACGGCACTGTGATGGCAGGGCCAACGCGCTTGTCGCTCTGATAGCCAAGCGAACGAAGAATAGTTGAGAAGGCTTCGCCCGAACAACCCGCCAGCGATGTCATCGCAACCGTGACAACAAAACCTTCTTGATCAGCCGCACCGGCTGGCGGTTCGCCCGCCGTCACACCCGGACGATAGGCAATCGCTGGGCGAATGAGATCAGCAAGACGTTCCAAAATATCAACGCGCACGCAACGCTCGCCGCACACGCGGAAACCGGCAGCGCGATAAAAGCCCTTTGGCACAGTCTTGTCTGCAGCAAAGGAGGTGCGACCGGACGATGCCAGGTGCGGCACTTCTTCCGCACCCGAGACGCCTTCGACGCCGCCATGTTTCAGCGCCCAGAGTTGAGCCGCCATCGCACGCGGTGCGGGCTTCAGCAAAGCGGGCAGATAAATGTGGTAGGCGCCAAAGCGAATGCCGACTTTGCGCAAAGCTGCGCGACCATCCTGATCGAGGCCCTTCACTTCGTCAGCAACCTTGCCGCGCTCGAGCACGCCAAGTGATTCAGCCACCTGGAAAGCGATACCGCGACCGATGCCTTCAAGGCCTTCGCCAATTTCGAGATCCTGCAAAGGCCCAAGTAATTTTTTCACATGAGCCGAGAGCCACAGATCAAGCCGCGCTTGCACCATCTCGAGTGCAGGACCCGTGAGCTGTTCGTCGGCCAGAATGCGCACACGCGGTGAAAGCACATGATCGCCAGCGACCATTTTGCCAACTGCTTCACCAAGCCAGCGGATCACGCCGTCATTGGCCAACACAAAGGCTTCGTCGACAGCTTCGTGGATGCGCTGGGCGCGCCCCTCGATTTCGCTGGCCAAAGCTTTTTGGGCGGCAGCATTGAGCGTGCGCGCCGCATCGCCATCAGCCTGCGGATCCGCGGTAAAACGGAAACCATGAAGTTGTCCGATATGCTGACCTTCGACCAGCACATCCCCATTTGCGGTGATTTCCGCTTCCAGCATTGCATTCTCTCTCAAGCGGCGCATCAGAACGCTCGTTCTCCGGTCCACGAACCGTTGGGCGAGGCGCTCATGCAAAGCGTCCGAAAGACTGTCCTCTACCTGACGCGTGACGCCCTGCCAATGCTCTGGATCGCCTAACCAGTCCGGACGGTTGGAAATGTAGTTGAAGGTTCGCACCTGAGCGATCCTGGCGGAGAGGGCATCAATGTCCCCGTCCGTGCGGTTGAATGCCTGCAAATGCCGCGAAAACCAGTCATCGGGCACCCGCCCTGCCCGAACCACATAGCCAAACAGGGTCAAGACCAGCTCGGCATGGGCGGCAGGAGACAATTTTCGATAATCGGGGACCTGACAGGCCTCCCAGAGCCGCTGAATATCGGCCCGGGTCTTGGTTTGCCGGCGCACATCGGCATCCCGCGACACCAGATCAAGGACCACCACATCATCGGCCAGAGGCGCGCGGGTGAGGCCACGCTCATCCGGCAGGCGCTCCAGTGAGGCCTGTAAAGACTCGATGCTCGCAAAATCGAGCTGCGCATTGCGCCATTGAAACATCGTCAATGGATCAAAACGATGCTGTTCCAGCAATCCGACCAGCTCTTCATCAAAAGGCGGGCAGCGGCCTGTCGTGCCAAAGGTGCCATCGCGAATGTGGCGGCCTGCGCGCCCCGCAATCTGGGCCATTTCGGAGGGCGTCAGACGGCGATATTGCCAACCATCAAATTTGCGGTCGCCCGCAAAGGCGACATGATCGACATCGAGATTGAGCCCCATGCCAATCGCATCTGTTGCGATGATGTAATCAACTTCGCCAGATTGATAGAGCGCGACTTGCGCATTGCGTGTGCGCGGGCTCAGCGCGCCCAGCACAACCGCTGCCCCGCCACGCGTGCGGCGAATGAGTTCGGCAATGGCGTAAACCTCTTCGGCCGAAAAGGCGACAATGGCTGAGCGCGGCGGAAGGCGGCCCAATTTACGCTGCCCTGAAAATGTCAATTGCGACAGGCGCGGACGCGTCACAATCGCCACACCGGGCAACAGGCGCTCCAGCAGGCCGCGTGCCGTTTCTGCGCCTAGCAGAAGCGTCTCTTCACGCCCGCGCCGATTGAGCAGACGGTCTGTGAAGACATGACCACGATCAAGATCCGCGCCCATTTGTACTTCATCAATCGCGACAAAGGCCACATCGAGATCGCGCGGCATGGCCTCAACGGTTGAAATCCAATAGCGCGGATTTTTGGGCTTGATCTTTTCTTCGCCCGTAATCAGCGCGACATGTTCCGCTCCGATTTTCTCGACCACGCGATTATAAACTTCGCGCGCGAGCAGGCGCAGCGGCAGGCCGATGATGCCAGAAGAATATTGCAGCATCCGCTCAATGGAGAGATGCGTCTTGCCAGTATTGGTGGGGCCAAGCACAGCGGTGACGCGCGCCGCGCGTTCTGATGGCTTCAGCGCGGGGGCAAATTGCGGCTTCTGCGCGAAGGGAATGTTCATGTCAGTCAAGAAGCCTTGCAAAACCTGCTGCACGAACGAGACGCGAACGAAACGGGCCCGAATCGCTGACTCGTGACGAGTCCTGATTTGTTCACCACCATATCTGGAAGTGTTGCGCGTGCGGCCACCAGATCTTGCAAAAACCGTTGAAAAGGCGGCCTTTCAACAACGCGCTTGCACAACGCCCTGCGGGACTCCTTTTATCAAGTCTGTCAAGTCATTGTCGGGGAGCTGTTTTGGTCAGGGAGCTGTTTTGGCAGCGGCTGAAAATTCTTCAGCTTCAATGGTGAGCGGACCGATCATGGTCGCCATGGCAATCTTGAAAGGCACCACAACCCGATTGGTGCCCACTGGTGCCAACCAGACCTCAATATCCTTATTCTGCGCCATGAATTGCACGGGCTTGCGATTGCGATGGCCGGCAATGGGCGTGTAGCGCACCGCACAAACGACCACCGGCCCGGCATAGCCCTTGGCCTTCACATTTTGAAGACCGGAATAGGTGAGCGAAACGTCAAAGCGGGTAAATCCGTCATAGACGGGGATGGTGCGGTTGCAGGCGGCCGGCCCCAGAACCGGCTCGGAGCCGGTCACCGGCATGATCATGGCCGACAGCGGATCGACGATGTTGCGGGTATGGGCGTCGGTCAGCGGCACGCGCTCGGGCGAAGGATCTATGGGGGGTGAAACATCCACCCCCTTCACGCTGCCCCCCGACATGGCAACCCGCACGGTGCGGGTCTCGCGACTATTGGCCGACGTATTGGCATAGGCGGAAGGAATGATCAGGCCACGCAGATATGCCCCACTGGCCACCGCCGCCCCCCGGGAGCTCGAGACCAGCGAGGCAATGCCCGTCAATTTGGCGTTGATGGAAATCTTATAGGTCTGACCTGCCACGTCCCCATCCAGGCTGGCCTGGCCCAGCGGCAGGCCGAGCAGCGTCACGCCATAGCGGCCATGGAAGGGCTCGGCCCGGGCAGGCAGGCTCGAGAGGGTCCCCAAACCCACGGCGAGGGGGAAGAGCAGGGGCAGGCGATATCTAGGCGTCATCATGTTCACAGCGCGGGAGACCTGTTCGGGAGGCTTTGGATAACATTGATGAGCTGAAAATCCGACCCTTTCATGGCCTCAGCCCCCCTCTTCTCGCCTTGACGCCTTGGACCCATCCGACTATACACCCCCGTCTGAATACACCGAGCGTTAGACCCCGGCTGAAGCCCTCAGGGCCTCCTGCCGCGCGTTCCCGGAAAGTTTAGCTCCTCTGCACACGGAGCCTTTTCGACGAAACGAGGTCTGAACTCACCTTGAGAAGCGGTCATTCGCGCAGGGCCTTAGGCTCTGACATGTCTGCGTAGCGTTTTGAAGCGGCTTGGAGCCGCGACAGGAAGGATATTGTTATGGCACGCCGTTGCGAGCTGAGCGGGAAAGCCGTTCTTTCAGGGAACCTGGTCAGCCACTCGAACCACAAGACCCGCACGCGTTTCTTGCCCAACCTGTGCAATGTCACGCTCATCTCCGATGCACTGAAGCGTTCAGTGCGCCTGCGCATCACAGCTGCAGCGCTGCGTTCGGTTGAACACCGTGGCGGTCTGGACGCTTTCCTCCTCAAGGCAAGCGACGACGAATTGTCGACAAACGCCCGCGCCCTGAAGCGCGAAATCCTCAAGAAGGCTGCAGCAGGCGCTGCCGCTTAATCTTCTTCTGGAAGAGACAATAAAAAGCCCGGCAGTGATGCCGGGCTTTTTTGCTTGGGGCTCCCCACAATGGCAGCGCGTTATCGCGCCATTACTTTTTGTCGCTGCGGCGCAGCAGCTTTCATCATTTTCGGGGGCGCTACAGGTTCTGCATTTTCGGCAAAAAGCTCGGCGAGCTTTTCAGTCATTGCGCCGCCTAATTCTTCCGCATCCACAATCGTGACCGCGCGGCGATAATAGCGCGTCACATCATGACCAATACCAATGGCGATCAATTCGACGGGTGAGCGCGTTTCGATCTCTTCGATGATCGAGCGCAAATGCTTTTCGAGATAATTGCCGTTGTTCACCGACAAAGTGGAATCATCCACCGGCGCACCGTCCGAAATCATCATGAGAATACGGCGCTGTTCGCTGCGTGCGAGCAGGCGCTTATGCGCCCAGTCGAGTGCCTCGCCATCGATATTCTCTTTCAACAGACCTTCGCGCATCATCAAGCCAAGATTGCGCCGCGCACGACGCCATGGCGCATCTGCCGCCTTGTAGACGATGTGGCGCAGATCGTTCAGGCGCCCGGGAGTGGCGGGCTTACCAGCCTGCAACCAAGCTTCGCGTGATTGTCCGCCCTTCCAGGCGCGTGTGGTGAAGCCGAGAATCTCGACCTTCACACCGCAACGCTCAAGCGTGCGCGCCAGAATATCCGCGCAGGTGGCCGCCACCGTGATCGGGCGTCCGCGCATGGAGCCAGAATTGTCGAGCAGCAATGTGACCACAGTGTCGCGGAAGTTCGTATCCTTCTCGCGCTTGAAGGAGAGCGGCTGCTGTGGATCCATAATAATACGCGACAGGCGCGCAGGATCGAGCGTGCCTTCTTCGAGGTCGAATTCCCACGAGCGGTTTTGTTGCGCCATCAAGCGGCGCTGCAGGCGATTGGCGAGGCGCGCAACAATTGGCGACATATGTTGCAATTGCTTATCGAGATAGGCGCGAAGGCGCTCCAGCTCTTCAGCATCGCACAGCTCTTCGGCGAGTATCATCTCGTCGAATTTATGGGTAAAGGCTTTGTACTCCAGCGCGCGCGCTGGCCCATCCCCATGCGTGGGTGGGCGACGGCTTTCGCGAGAATCGTCATCCTCGCCTTCACCATCTTCATCAATCATGTCACCGCTGGGCGATTCCGAGGCGTCCATTTCGCCTTCTTCGAGATCATCGGTCGACTCGTCGGTCTTTTCGACCTGCATCGACTCGCCTGATCCTTCCAGATCATCGCCTTCTGCGTCCTCCTGATCCTGTTTGTCTTCGTTCTCGTCGGCAGCGCCGTCCTGCTCAGCCTCTTCATTCTCATTCAGCGTCGACTCATCAATCATGTCGAGATTGGCGAGCAACTTTTGAATGGCACGGCCGAAGGCGAACTGGTTTTCAATCGAGGCATCAAGTTTGGCGAGCTCTTCGCCCGCCCGATCCTCAATAATAGGTCGCCAGAGATCAACAAGCTTTTGTGCGGATTTGGGCGGTGCCAAACCCGTCAGGCGCTCGCGCACCATCAAGGCCACAGCATCTTCCATCGGCGCGTCAGCGCGGTCCGTCACCTCTGCATAAGTGCCGCGATGATAACGGTCATCCAGCATGGCGGTGAGATTGGAGGCCACGCCCTGCATGCGACGCGATCCAATCGATTCCACACGCGCCTGCTCGACCGCCTCAAATACAGCACGCGCATTTTGCTGCTGCGGCAGAAGCTTCTTGTGCATGCGCTCGTCATGACAGGCGAGGCGCAAAGCCATAGCATCCGCGTGCCCGCGCACAATGGCCACTTCGCGCGCTGACAATTTGCGGGCGGGTTCCGGCAGGCGCGCTTTTGCACCATCGCCAGTGCCAATCAACGAGGGGCGATCAGCCGCAAAAGTGACTTCAAGTTCCTGCGTGCCAGACATAGCGCGCATGCAGCCCGCCACCGCTCGCTTGAACGGTTCCTGCGGCGCATCGGCCTTGGTGGCGGGCTTGCGGTTGGATGTCATTCTTTCACTCGTGCTCGCAAGCTCTCGTCAGCTCATCACCACATTCACAGCGCTTTCGGGCAATTCCTGACCGAAGCAGCGCTGATAGAATTCCGCTACAAGTGTGCGCTCAAGCTCGTCACATTTGTTGAGGAAGGTGAGACGGAAGGCAAAGCCGACATCCTTGAAGATATCCGCATTTTCCGACCAGGTGATCACGGTGCGCGGGCTCATGACGGTCGACAGATCGCCAGCCATGAACGCGTTGCGGGTGAGATCGGCCACACGCACCATCTTGTTGACGATGTCGCGGCCTTCCTTGCCCTTTTTGTAATGCGGCGACTTGGCGAGGACGATGTCCACTTCCTTGTCATGGGGCAGATAGTTCAGCGTCGTGACAATGGACCAGCGATCCATCTGCGCCTGATTGATCTGCTGCGTGCCATGGTAGAGGCCAGACGTATCACCCAGGCCCACCGTGTTGGCGGTAGCAAACAGGCGGAAAGCTGCATGGGGGCGAATGACGCGGCTCTGATCAAGAAGCGTCAGGCGGCCAGAGGCTTCCAGAATACGCTGAATGACAAACATCACATCCGGACGGCCGGCGTCATATTCGTCGAAGACAAGCGCGATGTTGCGCTGATAGGCCCAAGGCAAAATGCCGTCGCGGAACTCCGTCACCTGCTTGCCATCTTGCAGCACGATTGCATCTTTGCCGATGAGATCGATACGCGAAACATGGCTGTCGAGATTGATACGCACAGACGGCCAGTTGAGGCGCGCAGCGACCTGTTCGATATGGGTCGACTTGCCGGTGCCGTGATAGCCAGTGACGATGACGCGGCGATTATGCGCAAAGCCTGCGAGAATGGCCAAGGTCGTGTCGCGATCGAAGAGATATTCCTTGTCGAGTTCAGGAACATGCTCGCTGGTCGCGGAGAAGGCTGGCACCTCCATGTCGGAATCGATTCCGAAGAGCTCGCGCACCTTAACCTTGGTGTCGGGCATGGCGAGGGACGTATCTGTCGTTTGCATCATACCTCCGTGCCCGCGAGCCACCGGGCGCGCGGGGTAAGCTTGGGCCAAAGGGCCAGGCGCCACAGGACCGATCAGGTCTGCGGCCGTGACCAAGCTCTCAGGCGAGCTTGGTCGATTTCAAAAAATTATAGGCCTGGATGATCTCACGCAGGCGGTCTTCCAGCGACCGGTCGCCGCCATTAGCGTCGGGGTGCAGCCTTTTGACCAACTCCTTGTAGCGCGCCTTGATTGATTCCGCATCAGCCGTTTCATCGAGTCCCAACGTATTCAGGGCCTTCATAGCGGCCAGCCCATAGCGGGGGCGCTTGGGCGCTTCCTGCCCCTTGCGGTAGCGAAACATACCCAAGGGGTCAGAAAAGCCCTCCGGATCGAGCCCCTCCTCGCGGTGGCCCTTACCCGCCCGATTGACGCCCATGGACCAGGTCGGGCGGTGCCCGACGATGTCATCCTTCTGATATTTGGCGACATCATCGTCGCTCATGCCCCGGAAGTAATTGTAGGTGGCATTGTATTCGCGCACATGGGTCAGGCAAAAACAGAAATATTGTCCCTCCCATAGCCGGCCTTTGGGGGCACGGTGTTCGCCCGGCAAGTCACAGCCCGGATGGTCGCAGCTCCGCTCAGCGGGGCCGGGCTGCGGCTCCTTCTTCATGCGGATGCGTTTGAAAATTGGCGAATTCAGATCCATTTGGCAGACATTATGGGGGCGACGCGCCTCCGGCAAGGCGGCGCGGCCTGTTGACGCTGGCCAGAGCCACAATGCCCTGGCCGTGATGTGGTAGGAACACACGACACCAGCCTTCGGCCGGACCTGTGAAGAGTGATAAACACCATGAACCAGAATCAGCCCAGCGTTAAGGACACAATCGCCAGCAAGCTCGAAAAGGCGCTGTCCCCCCTCCTGCTGGAGGTGATCGACGAATCGGCCCAGCACGCTGGGCATATGATGCATCCGGGCGGGGTTGAGCCACGCGGTGAAACCCATTTCCGCATCAAAGTGGTCTCGGCAGCCTTTGCTGGCAAAAGTCGCCTTGAGCGCCATCGCATCCTCAATGCTCTGGCTGATGCGGAGCTGAAGGCGGGCGTCCATGCGCTGGCCATCGAAGCCAAAGCGCCGGGTGAAGTCTGAGCGGGCTCAAGAAAGCCTGTTCGCAGCACTGGATATCGGCGCGCGTTTGTCGCAATTTGTGAATCGTGAACCGCACGTAAAACTGCATACGGAACCGGATGCCCTTTGAAATGAAATCGGTCCTGTCAAAAAGTTTGCTGGCAACTTTGCTACTCACCGGTGTGGCAGCACCCGCACACGCTGCCCCATCACTGGTTGCCGATCTGATCACGGGCGAAGTGATTGCGCAGGAAGAAGCCACACGCGCTTGGTATCCGGCGTCCCTCACAAAACTGATGACTGCCTATGTCGCGCTCAATGCCGTGCGCGAAGGCCGCGTCACACTCGAAACACCATTTGTGATGTCGATGCGGGCTGCGCGCGCTGCACCGTCTAAAATGGGCTTTAATCCGAGCACCGAAGTCACACTCGAAAATGCGCTGAAAATGCTGATGGTGAAATCAGCCAACGACATTGCCGTGATGATTGCCGAAGGTATTTCAGGCTCAGTCGAAGATTTCGCGCTGGAGATGAACAACACTGCCCGCAAGCTTGGCATGACAAAATCCGTCTTCGTCAATCCCAATGGGTTGCATGACCCCCGCCATGTCAGCTCGGCGCGTGATCTTGCTGTGCTGGCACGCGCGCTTTACAAAGATTTTCCGGAAGTCGCAGACTTTTATGGCATTGGCGCACTCAAGCTCGATGACAAGATCATCCCCACACATAATGGATTGCTCGGCCGCTATCCCGGCGCGGATGGCATGAAGACGGGGTTTGTCTGCGCCTCTGGTTTCAATGTTGTCGCCAGCGCTTTGCGCGATCGTCGCCATCTCGTGGTCGTGGTATTGGGCTCCCCCAATGCAAAATTGCGCACGCTGAAGGCGGCCGATCTGTTCGACAAAGGTTTTGAGGCTGGGCACGGACAGCGTGCCAATCTCAACAATCTGCCTGAGATAGCTGGCCCCGCACCCAACATCCGCGACCAGATTTGCGGCAAGGGCCGCGCCAATATTCAGGAAGACGATCTCGCTGTGTTGGCGCCGCAAGGCTCTGACAAACGCGCGTTGATTTCTGGTCCGCGCCCCTTGTTTGAACCTGTTGATGTTTTTGTTGGACGCAAAGACGGCTGGACCGGCCCGGTCGCACAACCGCGTGCTGCGCCTTCTGCTGCAGCGCTCGCTGCCATTTCAGCCGCTGGTGCGATTGCCTATGCCAATCCCTCCAGCATTGGCGCAGCAGCCTCGCAAGCCATCACCATTAAAAAGCTGCCGCCGAAAAAGGTGATCGCAAAAAAGAAAATTGTGGCGAAAAAAATGCTGATCAAAAAACCTGCTGCTGGCCCGCTGACGGCAACGCCCATTGCCAGCCACAAGAAGGCGAGCACGCAATGAGCGAAGCTGATCCCCTCGCTCGCCGCCCCGGTCCACCGATCCCTGTTTCCGTGCTGACGGGCTTTCTGGGTGCTGGAAAAACCACGCTGCTCAATCACCTGTTGCGTGATCGCTCCATGGCCGACACACTCGTGCTGATCAATGAGTTTGGTGAGGTCGGGATTGATCACCTTTTGGTCGAGCGCGCCGAAGGCGACATGATACTCATGGCGTCAGGTTGCCTGTGCTGCACCATTCGCGGCGATCTCGTCTCGACTTTGGCAGACTTGCTGAAGCGACGCGACAATGGTCGCATCACCCCTTTCAAACGCGTGCTGATCGAAACTACAGGCCTCGCTGATCCTGCGCCCGTGCTGCACACGATCATGTATCACCCCTATCTGATGCTGCGCTATCGGCTGGAGGGCGTGATCACTTTGGTTGATGCGGTCAATGGTTCTGCCACGCTGGATGCACATGAAGAATCCGTCAAACAGGCAGCCGTTGCAGATCGTTTGGTGATTTCGAAAATCGATCTGCTGAAAGATGGTGGCGCCTCATTGGCGGCCTTGGAAACTCGCCTTAAAGCGCTTAATCCGGCAGCCCACATGCTGGATGCAGAGGATGCAACTCCTGCAAACCTGTTTGATACAGGGCTCTATGATCCTTCAGGCAAAACACCTGATGTGGCACGCTGGCTGAATGCCGAGGCGGTTGAAAAGGCTGAACACAAGCAACACGAACACCATGGTCATCACCATCATGATCACGCGCATGACGTGAATCGTCATGATTCACGCATCCGTGCGCATTGCTTGCGATCTGACAAGCCACTTGATCCGCGCGGCGTCGATCTGTTTTTGAACATGCTGCGTGAGTTTCACGGGCCCAATCTATTGCGTGTCAAAGGCATTGTAGCGCTGTCAGATGACATCACGCGCCCGCTTGTCGTTCATGGCGTGCAGCATGTCTTTCATCCGCCTGTGCGGCTGGACGCCTGGCCCGATAAGGATCATTCGACGCGCATTGTCTTCATTCTGAAAGATCTGCGTCCCGAATTTGTCGATAAGCTTTGGGCGGCTTTCGCCAATATTGCGCGCACAGATACGCCTGACCGTGCTGCACTGGAAAACAATCCACTTGTACCTTCGCACAAAGGCGGCCTGTTTTCTTAAGTCTGATCACGCAGCAGACGACGAATGACTTTGCCGCTCGTGGTGAGCGGCAATTCACCCACAAAAGCCACTTCGCGCGGATATTCATGCGCCGACAGGCGGGCGCGCACAAAGTCGCGTATGTCATCAGCCAGCTCAGGCGAGGGCGCAAAGCCGTCTTTGAGCACGACAAAAGCCTTCACGATTTCTGTGCGCAATGGATTGGGCTTGCCTACGGCTGCACCAATTTGCACCGCCGGATGGCGCAACAAACAATCTTCGATTTCACCTGGACCAATTCGATAGCCTGATGAGGTGATGACATCATCATCACGTCCGACAAAATGCACATAACCATCGACGTCTTGACGCGCGAGATCACCAGTTATCATCCAGTCGCCAATAAATTTGTCTCGTGTTGCATCTGGGCGTTTCCAATATTCAAGAAACATCACGGGATTGGGGCGCCGGACCGCCACTTGTCCCATCTCATCGATCTCGCATATCGTGCCATCATCTCGAATGACGGCCACCTCATGCCCCGGCACGGCCTTACCTATGGCACCCGCGCGCGAAACGCCTGCTGCATGACAAGAGGCGAGCACAAGATTGCATTCTGTCTGTCCGTAAAATTCATTGATCGTCAGACCAAAAGCTTTGCGGCCCCATTCATACACTTCTGCGCCCAAGGATTCTCCGCCTGAAGCGAGTGTGCGTAGATTGAGTTTGTATTTTTTGCGCGGATCATCAATAGCGCGCAGCATGCGCAGAGCTGTTGGCGGGATGAAAGCATTGCGGATCCCGGCCTGATCAATCAGAGCCAAAGCGGCATCAGGATCAAAACCTTCAAAGCGACGACAGACCACTGCAACACCAAGATATAACGATGGAAGAAGGACATTCAGCAATCCACCAGCCCATGCCCAATCAGCTGGCGTCCACATGCGGTCACCCGATTGGGGCAAGAACTCATGTGGAAATTGCACACCTGGAATATGGCCGAGCAGCACGCGGTGGCCATGCAACGCGCCTTTGGCGAGGCCAGTTGTCCCTGATGTATAGATCATCAAAGCTGGATCATCTGCTCCCGTATCGAGCGCTGCAAAATCAGGGCTTTCGACAGCCATGTCGGCACACAAATCGCGTGCGCTGCCATCAGCACCATCTTTTGACCAGATGAGGCGCAGATCGGGCAGCTTTTCAAACCCGATCTCGCGCAATTTGCTCAGTCCACGCGCATCCGTCACCACAGCCGCCGCACCCGAATTGATGAGGCGATATTCGAGCGCATCTCGCCCAAACAAAGCTGCCAGCGGCAAGGCAATGGCACCGATTTTGTAAATCGCCAGATGTGCAATCAGGGTCTCAGGGGATTGTGGGAGCAGCAATGCCACGCGCTCACCCGCGCGTAGACCTTGGCGGGCAAGCGCATGCGCCAAGCGATTAGAGGCCTGGCGCAAATCTTCGTAACTGTGGATAACAAGACCAGACGGCGTCCATTCGATCAGCGCTGGACGATCAGGCTCACGCCGCGCCCACAGATCACAAATCGCTACGCCGATATTGAAACGTGCCGGGATGAGCCAGCGGAAATCCCGCCTGAGAGTCTCGTAATCGGCGGGCTGGCGCAACATGGGCGCGTGATCCTTCGGCTCAATAATACCAGACATTACGGACCCCCTGGGGTGCACGCAAGCGGACCTGAGACATAGGGGGACAAGAGGTTTCCGTGACGGCAATCTTTGTTGCGTCCAGAGAGATTCAAGCTAAGCTTGTCCCATTGCTGACGATTTATTTTTTGGAGTTTTCGAATGAAGCCTGCGATCATTTTGGTCGGCGCTGAGAAGGGCGGTGTTGGCAAGACCACCATTTCCCGCGCCATGCTCGACTATCTGACAACCAAGTCGATCAATGCCCGCGCCTTTGATACCGAATCCCCGCGCGGTGCTTTGCATCGGTTTCACCCGCACGAAACCTCCATCGTCGACATCACTGAAACGGCCGACCAGATGAAGATTCTGGATACGCTGAATGATACGGCGGCCAAAGCGTCCGTCATTGATGTCCGCGCTGGGCAGATGACCGAGACGTTGAAAGTGCTGCGCGATGTCGGCTTTCTGGATGCCGTGAAAGACGGGCAGATCACCTTCGTCATTATTCACGTTCTGGGGCCATCGGTCGCCTCGTTGGGTGAAATCACCGATATCGCGCCCTTCGTGAAGGATGCACATTATTTCCTCGCCAAGAACCACATCAACGATACGACTTTTTTCGAATGGGATCCCAAGACCTACGCCTCATACTTTGGCGATGTTCAATGCGCGGGCGAGATCACCATCCCCAAGCTTGATGAAATGGCTTACGAGCAGGTCGAGTTGAATGGTGTGTCTTTCGCTGATTTTGTGTCCGGCAAGCAGGGATCATTCGTCTTGCGGGGCTATGTGCGCACGTGGCTGCGCAATGTTTGCGAGGAGCTCGACGCGATCGGGTTGCACACACTGATCGCGCCCGAGCTGCGCCGTCAGTGAGACAGCAAGCACCTGTCTGGGTGGTTTGCGCGCCGTTTCCCAAAAGCGGCGCGACCACTTTTACGCGTCTGTTGGTCGATTATTACCTTTTCACCGGTCGACCTGTAACCTTGTTTGAAACCGATCTGCACAATCGTTCACTCAAAGCTCGCTTTCCTGACATCACGCAACTTGTTGATCTTGCCACCACGCCAGGGCAAATCGCCCTGTTTGACCAGCTGGTCCAAGATGGCCACGTCCCGCGCATTGTGGAAGTGAGTGCGCAAGCCCATCCGCTCTTTATCTCACAGGCCCGCAACAACGGATTTTTTGAAGAGACCAAAAATCACGGGCTGGACCCATCCATCCTGTTCATCAGCAATGGCACACGAAAATCCATTGAAGCAGGGATGATGGTGCAGTCATTATGGCGGCAGGTTCCGGTGATGCCCGTTGTGAATGAAGGCTTTGTTCGGTTGGGCAGCAAACTCAACGATCATCTGGACTCGTTTCCAACGCGGCGTTCGTTTCAAGTGCCGCTGATGGAGCCGATGCTGCGCGACATTGCTGACAAACCGCGTTTCTCTTTTGCTGATTTCATGCGTGCTCCACCGGGAACAGACACAATGTCCCTCGTCTTACGTGCGGACTTGCGCCACTGGACCCAGCGCGTGTTCACGCAATTCCGCGCACACGAAATGCGCAGAGCGTTCGACATGTCAGAATTTATTTGATGAGGTCAGAGGCTGAGGGCTGAACGCAATTCACGCAGCTGATCACGACGCAATTGCGCGATCGCACGTGCTTCATCCGTTCCGGCATCCTCAACATCTTCTTCTGCAGCCTTTAGCTGTGCATCGAGCGCAGCTGCATCAAGTTCGGCCAGCGGCAGAGCTTGTTCAGCAAGAATGGTGAGGCCTTTGCCCGAAACATCGGCGAAGCCACCGCGCACGAACATCTTGCTGGAGCGATCCAGCGTCTCGAAAATCTCGATCACGCCGGGGCGGATCGTCGACATCATTGGCGCATGGCCATCGAGGACAGTGAAGGCACCCTCTGATCCGGGCACGACAACCTGTGCGACCTCACCTGAGAAGATGAGACGTTCGGGCGACACGAGCTCGAAATGAAAAGCGGCCATTACCATAATCTCCAACCAGGGCCTTCAGCCGGAGCGCGATCAGGCCGCGCTCCGGAATTTTTTAAAATTAAGCAGCTTCAGCAGCGAGGCGCTGGGCCTTTTCCATGGCTTCTTCGATCGTGCCGACCATGTAGAAGGCGGCTTCCGGCAGGTGATCATACTTGCCTTCGACGAGACCCTTGAAGCCCTTGATGGTGTCGGCGAGCGACACGAGCTTGCCGGGCGAGCCGGTGAAGATTTCAGCGACGTGGAACGGCTGCGACAGGAAGCGCTCGATTTTACGGGCGCGTGCCACCGTCAGCTTGTCTTCTTCAGACAGTTCATCCATGCCCAGAATGGCGATGATGTCCTGCAGCGACTTGTAGCGTTGCAGCGTCTGCTGAACCTGACGAGCCACGCCATAATGTTCATCACCCACGATCAGGGGCGAGAGCATGCGCGAGGTCGAGTCGAGCGGATCCACCGCGGGATAAATGCCCTTTTCAGCGATGGAGCGCGACAACACAGTCGTCGCATCAAGATGTGCGAAGGAGGTCGCAGGGGCCGGATCGGTCAAGTCGTCGGCTGGCACGTAAATCGCCTGCACCGAAGTGATCGAACCCTTGGTCGTCGTGGTGATGCGTTCCTGCAGCAGGCCCATGTCGGTGG